>DASZLY010000070.1:0-18919 GCA_035552135.1 Allostellaceae bacterium
TGCGCTTCGACATCGAGATGCCGCAGCCGCTGCTCTGGGACCTCGCTGCCGCGCTCAAGCCTTACCTCAAGGATGGCGGGCGGCTGGCGCTGCTGCTGCCGGGCGACAACGGCGAGATCGGCACGCTGCTTGACGATTACCTGCGGCTGGCGCCGCCGCGCCGCCGCGAGCTCGACCTCCTGCAACGCAAGACTGCCGACGCAGCGACGCTCGCCGATGTCGCCGGGCGCGGCTACGACCTCGCGCTCATATCCTGCACGCCGCCGGGGCTGCTCGACCTGCCGCCAGGGCAGGCGGCGCTCGTCAAGCACGATGCGGAGGGCTGGCGCAAGCTGGCGAGCTGGCCCTACGCGGCGGGGCTGCCGCTGTCGCACTGGCAGCGCAACCGGCACTGGCCGGCGATCTGCCGCTGATCAGAAGCAGCCGGGCTCGATCGCAAAAAGCTGGAAGCGCGGCACCGCCTGCACCGGTTTGAGGCACGGGTCATGCGGCGGGCCGAACGGGTCGCGGTCGGCGAAGACGATAAAGCCGTAGTCGCGCAGCACCGGCGCTGCTTTGGCGCGCGCCGCCGCGTCGCCCTCGACAAAGCCCGCCCACAGCGCCGCCGGCGAGGTCTTCGCGGCGAGCGCGCCGTAGGGCGGGCGCAGCGCCAGCGGCTGCTGCGTCGGATAGGCGAAGATCGTCGGCACAAAGGCCTCGCGTCGCGCCGCCGCCAGTGTCGCGATGTGCAACTGCGGGATCGCGCCGGCGTTGATGTCGCGCGCAGGGGCGGCGACCGCGAGCCGCGCGCCCTGCGGCAGCGCGTCGATGACCGCGATGTCGGCGCTGTAGAGGCGGTCGGCCTCCAGCCACACGGTCTCGATGACCGCCATCCGAGCGACGAACATCGCCGCGGCGGCGATCCCGATCGCCACCGCCCGCCGGCGCGGGATTGCCGGGGCCATCCCCGCGACCAGCAGCACGGCGAGCGCCACCGGCAGGCGCCGGTCGACCCCGGAGCCCGACAGCATCTGGCTCGGCAGCAGCAGATAGGCGACGAACAGCACGGCCAGCGCCGTGCCGAGCCGCGGCGCGAGATTGAGCCGGCGCCGCCAGGCGAGCCACAGGATCGCCGCCGCGCACAGCGCGAAGCAGACGATGTCGAACGGCCGGCTGTAATTGTCGAAGACGCTGAACAGCAAATCGGCCTTGCGCCACGGCTGCGTGAAGCTGACCGTCGCTCTTGGCGCGCTGGGCTCAAAGCCGAGAAAGATCACCGCCGGCACCACGAACTGGCCGCCGCCAATGGCGAGGCGCTGCGCCAGCCTGCGATAGTCTCGCCCACGCAGGAGCCGCAGCAGCGGTGTGAGCTCAACCCCAGCGAACGCCAGCGCGTAGATCCCGAACGCGGCGACATGGCAGAAGAAACACAGAAGCGCGACGACGATCGACGTCGCCAGCCGCCATCCCGGCCGGTCTTCCAGCGCCAGCCATAGCGCCAGCCCGCACAGCGCGACGCCGAATCCGAACAGATAATTGAGGAATCCCCAGAGCAGGATGCGGTCGTAGAGCAGCAAGAAGGCCAGCAGCGGCCACCACCGCCAGGCTCCCGTCGCGGCCCGGTTGAGCCACAGCGCGCCGCCGGCGATCAGCGCGAAGATCGTCACCACGAAGAGCTTGCCGGCGAGCGCCAGCGGCATGACCCGCGCCAAGACCGGGACGATCAGGTCGGCCGCGAGATCGGGCAGCGGCGCCCAACGCACCGCGTAGAACGCGTTGCCGCCTTCGGCGATCAAATGCAGCCGTGCCAAATGGTTCGGATAGTCGACCAGCGGCGGCAGCACGGTGGAGAACAGCGGCACGCTGGCGATGACGAGCAGGAGGACGAAGGCGGCAAAGACCGCCGTGCGGTTCGCGCTCAAGCAGAACCGCTTTTCACTCCCCTTGGCCGGACTTGATCCGGCCATCCCCGAATAAGCCGAAGCTATTCGTGGACCCCCGGGTCGAGCCCGGGAGAGGCGATTTTTGGGAGGGCGTGAGTGCAGAGACCGTCAAAAATCGAGGTCGGCGTAGTGCTTTGGCGGGGCGAGGCCGGGCAAATGATCGGCGAGGATCGCCCGGAAGCTCGGCCGCGACTTGATCCGCGCGTACCATTCGCGCGCCGGCTCGTGCGCTTCCCACGGCACGTCGCCGAGATAGTCGAGCGTCGAGAGATGCGCCGCCGCGGTGATGTCCGCGACCGAGAAGAACTCGCCGGCGAGCCAGCGCCGCCGGTCGACGAGATAGGCGATATAGTCGAGATGATGCGGCAGATTGGCGTGGCCGGCGCGAATTGCCTGCGAGTTCGGCTGGCCCTCGCGGACCACGCGCTTCATCATTTTCTCACCGATCAGGTTGGCGGTGACCTCGCGCTCCATCTTGACGTCGAACCAGGCGACGAGCCGGCGCACCTCGGCGCGGTCGGCCGGGTTGATGCCGATGAGGATTTTCTCGCGGTAGGTCTCGTCGAGATATTCGACGATCGCGTCGGTGCCGGCGAAAACCGTGTCGTTGTCGATCAGCACCGGCACCTCGCCGGCCGGGTTGAGGGCGAGGAATTCGGGTCGGCGTTCCCACGGCTTCTCGGCCTTCATCGTGAAGTCGAGGTTCTTTTCGGCGAGCACGACGCGCACCTTGCGCGACGCCGCCGAGAGCAGCCAGTGGTAGAGGACCCGCATGCCGGCAATTGTGACTCAGCTTTTTGCCGCGCACGAGTCGCGTGTGGCGCGGGCTAGGCCGCTTCGCTAGGCCGCGTCGCCGCCCGAGCCTTTGCGCGGCCCCATGAACGAGGTGACCACCCCATGCAAGGTGCGCAATTCCTGCTCAGTCGGGTAGGCGCGATGAAAGAAATTGCGCAAATTGCGGAAGAGGCTGGGCCGCTTGTCGGGATGGCGGATAAACCCGCTCTCGATGAGCGCTTCCTCGAAATGATCGAAGAATCGCACCAGCTCTTCCTTGGTCGCCGGGCGGCTGTGGCCGGTGTGCAGCGTCTCGGCCGGCGGCTCCTCGCGGGCGATGAACCACTCGTAGCCGACGACCAGCACCGCCTGCGCCAGGTTCAACGACGAGAAGCCCGGGTTCAGCGGCACGCTCAGCACAGTGTCGGCGAGCGTGATGTCGGCGTTGACGAGGCCGGTGCGTTCCGGCCCGAAGACGACGCCGCACGGCTCTCCGGCCGCCAGATGCGCGCGGATTTCGCCCGCCGCGAGGCGCGGCGTCACCGCGCGCTTCACCATGTAGCGATCGCGCGCGGTCGAGGCATAGACATGGCGCAGATCGGCGACCGCCGCACGCAGATCGGGAAAGAGCCGCGCCGCGGCGAGCACGCTGTCGGCGCCGCTCGCCGCCGCCGCCGCCTTGTCGCTGGGCCAGCCGTCGCGCGGCTTTACGAGGCGCAGATCGCCGAGCCCGCAATTGAGCATTGCCCGCGCCGCGGTGCCGATATTCTCGCCGAGCTGCGGCTCGACCAGGATGATCGCCGGCCCGCCGGTCAGCGACGATTTCTTATGATCGGTGCCGGCCAACCCTCACCCGCCTCGCTGCGCGCGGCACCCTCTCCCGCATGCGGGGAGAGGGGTTTTCCACCGGTTCCTTAACCTTAGCCCCTCTCCCGCTTGCGGGAGAGGGAGGGACCCATTGCGCAAGCAATGGGAGGGTGAGGGCAGGATGCACGCCCTTTATTGTCGTCCCGGCGCAGGCCGGGACCCGCCCGTCAACCGTCTCGGGCGCTGAGAAGTGGATCCCGGCCTTCGCCGGGACGACGACTAGAGACGAGCCCATCAGGCCCGCCGCCAGGTCGTGCCGTCCGGCCCATCCTCGAGGATGATGCCGCCAGCCACCAGCTCGTCGCGGATGCGGTCGGCATCTGCAAAGCGGCGTTCCTGGCGTGCCAGAGCGCGATCAGCAATGCGTTGTTCAACTTGCACAGAATCACTTGCCTGAGCGCCTTTCAAAAATGCCCCAGGTTCGTTTTCGAGCAAGCCGAGGAGATTTCCGCCCGCCGCTAGAGCTGCCTGAAGCCGGTTACGCTCATCGATGTTGTTCTGTTCGTGCGCGAGATTGATCTCGTGAACGAGTTCGTGCAGGCGAGCTAAAGCCAAGGGCGCATTGAAATCATCAGCCAGGGCGTCTCGAACTTGGCCGGGAACGAGATCGGGGCTGGTCTCTATCGCGTGCTGTCCTCTGTTTAAGGCAATATAGAAGCGGAAGAGGCGCTGCGATTCCTGCTTGAGCCGCTCCTCCGTCCAATCGAGCGGGTCGCGGTAATGCGACGAGAGGAGCGCGAGGCGGATTACCTCGCCGGGCCATTGTTCCAGCACCTCGTGCGCGGTGACGAAATTGCCCAGGCTCTTCGACATCTTGGTGCTGTCGACCGAGAGGAAGCCGTTATGCACCCAGAAATTGACGAAGGGCGCGCCGTCATGCGCGCAGACGCTCTGCGCGACCTCGTTCTCGTGGTGCGGGAAGAGGAGGTCGACGCCGCCGCCATGAATGTCGAAATGCGGCCCGAGATGCGCTTCGCTCATCGCCGAGCACTCGATATGCCAGCCCGGTCGGCCGCGGCCCCACGGGCTTTCCCACCCCGGCTGCTCGGCGCTCGACGGCTTCCACAGCACGAAATCGCCGGGGTTTTTCTTGTAGGGCGCGACCTCTACCCGGGCGCCGGCGATCATCTCCTTGCGGCTGCGGCGCGACAGCTTGCCGTAGCCCTCGAACGAGGTAACGTCGAACAGCACATGCCCCTCGGCCGCGTAGGCGTGCCCGCCGGCGATGAGCTTGTCGATCATCGCGATCATCTGCGGAATGTGCTCGGTGGCGCGCGGCTCGACATCGGGTTCGAGGTTGCCGAGCGCCGCCATGTCGTCGTGAAAGATGCGCGCGGTGCGTTGGGTCAGTGCCTCGATCGGCTCGTTATTGGCGCGCGCCGCGTCGATGATCTTGTCTTCGACATCGGTGATGTTGCGCACGTACTTGACATGGCCCTCGCCGTATTCGTGGCGCAGCACGCGGTACAGCAGGTCGAACACCACGACCGCGCGGGCGTTGCCGATATGGGCGTAGTCGTAGACCGTCGGGCCGCAGACATACATCCGCACATTGGCGGGGTCGATCGGCCGGAACGGCTCCTTGCGGCGGGTCAATGAATTGTAGAGTTGCAGCGCCATGGTGGCGACGAGGCGTAGCAGATTGCGTCGCGAAGCTGCAATGCCGACCGTGCGTCCTTCGAGGCTTTGCTTCGCAAAGCACTCAGAATGAGGAAGAATCTTGGATGGCTCGAAGAAAAATCCTCATCTTGAGGAGCGCTCGCAGAGCGCGTCTCGAAGGACGCCGGATCGTCATCCAAAGCTGCAACAAGAAGCGCCGCCAGGGGGCGCGGCGCCGCCGGGCCTCGCCAGGCTCCGGCAAACATGCGAGATAAGGGGATGCAGGATTTGTCATCGGGCGCGCGCCGCCGCGGCCCCATCGCGCTGTTGCGGGCGCGCCGCTTCGGGCCGCTGTGGACGACGCAGTTCCTTTCCGCCTTTAACGACAATGCGTTGAAGAACGCGCTGGTGCTGGTGCTGGCCTACCGGCCGGAGCTGGCGCGCGGCCTGCCGACGGGAATGCTCATCCCGCTCGCCGGGGCGCTGTTCATCCTGCCGTTCTTTCTCGGCTCGGCGACCGCCGGCGAGCTCGCCGATTCGCGCGACAAGGCAAAGCTCATCCGCATCATCAAGCTGACCGAGATCGCGGTGATGACGGTCGCGGCGGCGGCGGTGCTGTTCGAAAGCGTGTGGACGATGCTCGCTCTCTTGTTCGTGATGGGGATCGAGGCGACGTTTTTCGGGCCGCTCAAATACGCCATCCTTCCCGACCTGCTGCGCCGCGACGAGCTGCTGCTCGGCAATGCCTTGGTCGAGGCCGGGACGTTTTTCGCGATTCTCGGCGGCACGATTGCCGGGATGCTGATCGCCACCAGCCACGGCGCGCATGCGGTGGCGGTACTGATCGTGCTGATCGCGCTCGGTGCTTATGGCGCCAGCCGGGCGATCCCGGCGACCGTGCCCGCCGCGCCCGGTGTTCCGATCGAGTGGAATTTCATTGCCGCCACCGGGCGGCTCGTCGCCGCCGCGCGGCGCGAGCGGGTGCGGTTCCGCTCGATCCTCGGCATTTCCTGGTTCTGGCTGGTCGGCGCGACCTACCTGTCGCAATTCCCCAGCTATGTGCGCAACTATCTCGGCGCCGAGGAAGTGGTGGTGACGCTGTTCCTCACCGTGTTCTCGGTCGGCGTCGGCGCAGGCTCGCTGTTGGGGAGCCGGATCCTCAAGGGGCGGATCAGCGCCGGCATCGCACCGTGGGGCGCGCTCGGCATCGCGCTGTTTTCGGTCGATCTATGGCTGGCGAGCCCGCCGCGCGAGCTGGCCGCCGGCGGCGCGATGCTGACGCTTGCTGCGTTTCTGGAGAACCCGGCGCATTGGCGCATCCTCGCCGACCTGCTGGGGATCGCGATCTCGGGCGGCGTCTTTGTGCTGCCGCTTTACGCGCTGCTGCAGACCGCCGGCGACGGGCGCCGCCGCGCTCGGGCGATCGGCGCCAACAACGTCGTCAACGCCGCGGCGATGGTGCTGTCGGCGGTCGCGGTGATCGCGCTCCTGGCGGCGGGGATGAGCGTCCCCGGGCTGTTTCTCCTGACCGGCGTCGCGACCTTCGCGGTCGCCGCGCTTTTCTGGCGCCTGCGCACGGCGCTGACGCCAAACCCCCCAGCGCTGCCGGCCGAAGCGAACGACGACTAAGCCTCCTCCGCCTTCGTGATCGCGTCGGCGCCCTCGATGCGGGCGGCGAGCGCGGCAGAAAGGAAGCGGTCGATATCGCCGTCGAGCACCGCCGGGGCATTGCCGATCTCGACCCCGGTGCGCAGATCCTTGACCATCTGGTAGGGTTGCAGCACGTAGGACCGGATCTGGTGGCCCCAGCCGTTATCGGTTTTTGTTGCGTTCATCGCGTCGGTCTGCGCCTCGCGCCGCTGCAATTCGAGCTCATAAAGCCGGGCGCGCAGCATCGCAAAAGCCTGCGCGCGGTTTTGGTGCTGCGAGCGCTCGCTCTGGCAGGCGACGGCGACCGGCTCGTTGCCGGGCGCGGTATAGGTGAGGCGCACCGCGCTGTCGGTCTTGTTGACGTGCTGCCCGCCGGCCCCGGACGAGCGGTAGGTGTCGATGCGCAAAAATTTGTCCTCGATCTCGATCTCGATCTTGTCGTCGATCACCGGGTAGACCCAGGCCGAGGCAAAGCTGGTGTGCCGCCGCGCCGCCGAGTCGAACGGCGAGATGCGCACCAGCCGGTGCACGCCGCTTTCGGTCTTGAGCCAGCCATAGGCGTTGGTGCCCTTGACCAGCACCGTCGCAGATTTGATGCCGGCGCCTTCGCCGGCGCTCTCCTCGACCCACTCGACCTTATAGCCGTGCGCCTCGGCCCAGCGGGCGTACATGCGCAGCAGCATCTCGGCCCAGTCCTGCGCCTCGGTGCCACCGCTGCCGGCATGGACCTCGAGGTAGCAATCGTTGCCGTCGGCCTCGCCGGACAAGAGGCTTTCGAGCTCGCGCTTGGCGGCCTCGTCGCGCATCTTTTCGAGCGCGCCCTCAGCCTCCTTGACGACCGCCTCATCGCCTTCGGCATCGCCCAATTCGATAAGCTCGACGGCGTCGCGATAATCCTGCTCGATGCGCTTATAGCCGCCGACGAGATGGTCGAGCCGGGCGCGCTCACGCGACAGCTTCTGCGCCGCTTCGGCGTCGTTCCAGAAATTCGGGTCTTCGACTTTCTCGTTCAGCTCGGCGAGGCGGCGGTTGGCGACATCCCAGTCAAAGATGCCTCCGCAAAAGGGACAGCGACTTGGCGATGTCGTCGACGATGGCCTGGGTCTCGGCGCGCATGGTGTGTCCCTTCCTCTTTTCCTAATACAGCCCGCCGGTGCCCGAGGAGGGCTGGCGCGGCTGCTCGCCATTGGCGAGCGAGCCTTCGCCCGGCACGCCCTGCAGCCCCATATCGCGATCCTTGTCGGGCGCGGTGCCGGGCTTGTAGGCGAACCATACCGACCCTTCGCCGCCCTCGGCAGTCTGCATCGAATCTGGGTTGACGCGGTACATCTGCAATCCCGGCGGGATGTGGAACTCGGTGGCCGGCGCGTCCTTCAGCGCCGCCAGCATGTAATCGCGGAACACCGGCGCCGACACCACCGCCGCCTGCTCGCCGCGGCCGAGGCTGTCATGGTTGTCGAAGCCGATATAGACGCCCGCCGCGAGGTTCGGGGTGAAGCCGACAAACCATGCGTCGCGCCAGTCGCTGGTGGTGCCGGTCTTGCCGGCGATCGGCCTGCCGACCGCGGCGACCTTGCCGCCGGTGCCGCGCTGCACGACGCCCTGCAGCATCTGCACGAGCTGATAGGCCGATTGCGGGTCGGCGAGCTGCGGCCGCGTGTCGGCCAGCACCGGCGGCTTCTGGTGGTTCCACTCGACATTGCCGCAGCCGTCGCAGCTGCGCTGGTCGGCGCGGAAAATCGTGACGCCGTTGCGGTCCTGCACGCTGTCGATCAGCGTCGGGGTGAGCTTCTTGCCGCCGTCGACCAGCATCGCATAGGCCGCGGTGAGGCGCAGCGGCGTCGTCTCGCCGGCGCCCAATGTCATCGAATACTCGCGCGGCATGTGATCCATGATGCCGAACGCCTCGACATTCTCGCCGATTGCGTCCATGCCGAGGATCGCCCCCAATCGCGCCGAGACCGTATTGAGCGAGTGGGCGAGGGCGACCGCGAGCGGGGTCGGGCCACGAAATTCGCCGGATTCGTAATTCCCCGGCGTCCACGGCGGCAGTCCCGGCCCCTGATCAAGCGACAGCGGCCCGTCGACCACCAGGGTCGACGGGGTGAAGCCATGCTCCATCGCGGTCAGCCAGACAAACGGCTTGATCGCGGAGCCGGGTTGGCGATGTGCCTGCGTCGCGCGGTTGAACTGGCTGATCTCGAAGCTGAACCCGCCCGACATCGCCATCACCCGGCCGGTATGCGGGTCGATCGTGACGATCGCGCCGGAGACGTCGGGAATCTGACACAGATTGAACAGCGGCACCGCCTTGGCCGGCGGCGCCTCGACCTTGGCGCGCGGCGGCGGTTTGCGGGCCGGCGGCTCGGGCGCCGCCGGCAGCGGCTCGACCAGCACCAAATCGCCGGGCTTCACGACATCGCCGGCGCTGCGCGGGGAGGGCCCCAGCGTGCCGTCGTCGCGCAGCGGCTGGGCCCAGCGCATCTGTGCGAACGGGATCTTGCCGAACGTGCCGTCCTTGAAGCCGATCTCGGCGCCGTCGCCTTCGGCGCGTAGCACCATCGCCAGCTGCCAGCCGACCGCGTCGGCGCCCGGCGGCAGTGCCTCCGCCGCGAGCTTCGCGGTCCAGTCGGTATGGGTGTCGAGGTGATCCACCGCGCCGCGCCAGCCGCCTTTCGCGCGGTCATAGGCGATAAGCCCGTCGCGCAACGCCTTGTCGGAATCGGTCTGCAGCGTGCCGTCGAGGCTGGTGCGCACGGTGAGCCCGCCCTCGTAGACCGTCTTCTCGCCAAAGCGGGCGATCAGCTCGCGCCGCACCTCCTCGGCGAAATAGGGCGCGTTGACGATGTCGGCGTCCTCGCGATGGTGCACCGCGACCGGGTCGGCCTTGGCGGCGGCGACCTCGGCGGCGGTCGCGAACCCGGCCTCCTGCATCTGGTCGAGCACGATGTCGCGGCGGAAGCGCGCCTGCTGCGGAAAGCGGACGGGATTGTAGTTGCTCGGCGCCTTGGGCAGCCCGGCGAGGAACGCCGCCTCGCCCAGGGTCAGATCGTCGAGCGACTTGTCGAAATAGGTGAGCGCCGCCGAGGCGACGCCATAGGCGCCGGCGCCGAGATAAATCTCGTTGAGATAGAGTTCGAGGATGCGGTCCTTGGGCAGCGCGTCGTCGATTCGCGTCGCCAGCAGCACCTCCTTGATCTTGCGCGACAGCGACAGCTCGTTCGACAGCAGCATGTTCTTCGCGACCTGCTGGGTGATCGTCGACGCGCCGATCGGCCGCCGGCTCGACCGCCAGCGGCCGATATCGGTCACCGCCGCGCGCACCATCGAGATCGGGTCGACGCCGTGATGCGTATAGAAGTTCTTGTCCTCGGCGGCGAGAAAGGCGGCGACCACCCGTTTGGGGATCGCGCCGATTGGCACGAAGACGCGCCGCTCGGTGGCATATTCGGCCAACAGCCGCCCGTCGCCCGCCAGCACCCGCGTGGTGATTGGCGGCTGGTAGTTGGCGAGCTGCTGGTAATCCGGCAGGTCGCGCCCGAAATACCAGATCGTCAGCCCGGCAAAACCGCCGCCCAACATGGCCAGCAGCACCGCGCAGACGAAAAGGAAACGGACCACTCTGGTCAAGGTACGCAAGCGGCGCGCACTCCATCGGCCCCGGCGGGCAGCCGAATCGATCCCGGCTCCTACCTTGCCGGCATCCGGCGGCCGCCCTTATGCGCCAACAAAAAGGCCATTCCAAGGCCGATTTGGTTGCATGAGCCGGCGCAAGGTCAACCGATTGCGGAAAAAAGTGCTGTTCTCGCCGGGCTGGGGGCACCGCGCCGGACGAAAACATTGTGAAAACCGGGTTCCGCCGGTACAGTGTCAAGCGCGAATTTCGCCGACCGGGCAACGCCCGGCGACGTTGGGACGCTCGCCCGCTATCACCGGCTCATTGCCGCAGCGCGGGCGATGCAATGGCTAAACCGTGAGGCCGGGTGCGACGTTTCGAACCGCGACGCCGATGACAAGATTCCGCGACGCCCCGACAGGCACCTCCCGCCTCCTAGCACAATGGACAGCGCCACCACCCGCCTTTGCTGCGGGCAAAGAAGCGCGTCCCGGAGTCTGCCAGAATGGCAAAAAAAATGCTTATCGACGCCGCCCATCCCGAAGAGACGCGGGTGGTGGTTCTCAACGGCAACCGGCTTGAAGAATTCGATTTCGAGTCGTCGACCAAAAAACAGGTCAAAGGGAACATCTACCTCGCCAAGGTCACGCGGGTAGAGCCGTCGCTCCAGGCGGCGTTTGTCGATTACGCCGGCAATCGCCACGGCTTCCTGGCGTTCAGCGAAATCCATCCGGACTATTACCGCATCCCGGTCAGCGACCGGGGGGCCGGCGAATATGACACGCCGTTCGCCGAGAGCGCGGCGCCGGCGACGGACATCCCAGTCGAGCTGCCGGACGGGGTCAGCGACAACGCCCCCGCCAACGGGTCGCCCGTCGACATGCCGGGCGAGGTGCCGGGTGAGCAGCCCCGCGAACTGCCCGGCGTGACGGCAGAGGAAAGCGAAAGCGAGGGCGCGCCGACCGGAATCGCCGAGGCGCTGCCCGCGGCGATCCCGGTCGACAGTATCGGCGAGACTGAACCGCAATGGGGCGAGGCGGCGGACGAGCCGTCGGGCGATCTGCCCGACGAGGTGAATGAGGTCGAGATGGCCGCGCCGATCGAGGCGGTGGTGTCGTCCGACCCGTTCTTCGAATCGGCTTCGGCGGCGCCCGCCGAAGACGTCGAGACGCTGGAGGACGATGTCGAGGCCGAGGCCGAAGAGGCCGAGAGCGAGCGCCGCCGCTCCCATTCGCGCCACTACAAGATCCAGGAAGTGGTCAAGCGGCGCCAGATCATGCTGGTGCAGGTCGCCAAGGAAGAGCGCGGCAACAAGGGCGCGGCGCTGACCACCTATTTGTCGCTCGCCGGGCGCTATTGCGTGCTGATGCCGAACACCGCGCGCGGTGGCGGCGTCTCGCGCAAAATCACCAGCATCAGCGACCGCCGGCGCCTGAAGGAGATTCTCGAAGACCTCGAAATCCCGGAAGGGATGGGGGTCATCGTCCGCACCGCCGGGTCGGAGCGCTCGAAGGCCGAGATCAAACGCGACTACGAATATCTGATGCGACTGTGGAGCGAAATCCGCGAGCTGACGCTCAAATCGACCGCGCCCGCGCTGATCTACGAGGAAGGCAACCTCATCAAGCGGTCGATCCGCGACCTCTATGCGCGCGACATCGACGAGGTCATCGTCGAGGGCGACGAGGGTTACAAGACCGCCAAGACCTTCATGCGCATGCTGACGCCGAGCCATGCGAAGCGCGTGCAGGCCTATCGCGATCCGCTGGTCGGCCTCTTCCACCGCTATCAGGTCGAAAGCCAGATCGACGCGGTGCATTCGCCGATCGCCCAGTTGCCCGCGGGCGGCTACATCGTCATCAACCAGACCGAGGCGCTGGTCTCGATCGACGTCAACTCGGGCCGCGCCACGCGCGAGCGCAACATCGAAGAGACCGCGCTGCGCACCAATCTCGAAGCGTCCGACGAGATCGCGCGTCAGCTTCGCTTGCGCGATCTTGCCGGCCTCATCGTCATCGACTTTATTGACATGGAGGAGTACCGCCACAATTCGGCGGTGGAGCGCCGCCTCAAGGAGGCGCTGAAAAACGACCGCGCGCGCATCCAGGTCGGTCGGATCAGCGCCTTCGGGCTGATGGAGATGTCGCGCCAGCGGCTTCGCCCGTCGCTGGCCGAGGCCTCGACGCAAATCTGCACGCATTGCGGCGGCACCGGCTTTGTCCGCTCGACCGAATCGACGGCGCTGCATGTGCTGCGCGCGATCGAGGAGGAGGGAGCGCGCGGCCGCTCGGCGGAGATCTGCGTCTACGTGCCGACCGGGGTAGCGCTCTACATCCTCAACCAGAAGCGCGATTCGCTAGGGCAAATCGAGGCACGCTATGGGCTCAAGGTGGTCATCGGGCGTGACGACGCGCTGATCCCGCCGAATTACCGGCTCGAACGGCTGCGCGCCTTTGCCGCCGGCGAGGCGCCGCCGCCGCCTCGCGTCGCGGCGCCGCCAGCCGAGATCGAGGACGAAGACGAGGACGAGACGGAAGACGAGGCCGCCGAGGCCGCGCCGCGGCGCGGCGGCGAGGACCGCGAGACGCATCAGCGCGAACGTGGCGAGGAGGAGCGCGGCGGGCGCCGCCGTCGCCGGCGGCGCGGCCGGCGCGGCGAGGAGGGCCGCGAACCGCGCCGCGCGGAGCATGCTCCTGCCGCGGGCGATGAGGTTCATGCCGAGGATGATGCCGAGGAACACGCGCCGGCCGCCGCCGAGGCGAACGGCAATGACGAGCGTGGTGAGGGCGAGGGCGAACGCGGTGAGGGCGGGCGCCGCCGGCGGCGCGGCCGCCGCGGCGGGCGCTGGCGCAATCGGGAGAGCGGCGACGAGCAGGTCACGGGCGAACAGGTTGCCGAGCAAGCCGGGGAGCAAGCCGCCGAACATCTCGTCGAGGCGGCGATCGAAGGCGGCGAAATCCCGACGGTCGCGGGCGAAGAAGCCGGCGGCGAAATCCCGTCGCCGTTCGCGATCGCCGAGCCGGAAGCTGCCGGCGAGGACACGGTCGAGGCGGTTGTCGAGGCCGCGATCGAGAGCGCGGAGATCCCGCCGGTCGAGCCGGAGCCTCAGTCGGCACCCGAGCCCGAACCGGAACGTGCGCTCGAAATTGCCGGTGCCGGCAATGGCGCGGCGGAAGAAGAGCCTGAGCCCGCGCCGCATGGGCCGCGGGCGCCGGCGATGCCGCCCGAAGGGGTCGATGTTCACGCCGTCACCGAGAAGCCCTCGGCGCCTCGCCGCGGCTGGTGGAACCGGCTGACCCAGTGAGCCGGCGGACGGGCGGCCAAGGTTTCTTCGCTTCCCGCCTTTTTCGCGCCGCCGCGCTCGCGCTCGCCATCGCGGCGGCGTGGCCACCCCCGGCGTCGGCGCATGTCGGCGCCGGCGACGGCCAGACGATCCTGCGCGACACCGAGATCGAGGCCGATATCCGCACGATGGTGGCGCCGATCTGGCGCGTCGCCGGGCTCGACGCGGCGACGGTCGGCATCTACATCGTCGACGACGGCCAGCTCAACTCGTTTGTCGCCGGCGGGCAGGCGGTGTTCGTCAATAGCGGGCTCATCGAGCGCGCGGAGAACCCGAACATGCTGATCGGGGTCATCGCCCACGAGACCGGGCACATCGCCGGCGCGCACATCCTGCGCTCGCTCGAGGCGGTGAAGAACGCCAGCATCGAGACGATCATCGCCATGGCTGCGGCGCTCGGCGCCTCGGTCGCGGGCGGCAACGGCGCGGCGATGGTCGCCGCCGCCGGCGTCGGCCAGCGCGCCTTCATGAGCTTCTCGGTGGCGCAGGAGGCGACTGCCGACCATGCCGCGATGACCTATCTCGACCGCACCGGCCAGTCGGCGCGCGGCCTCCTGAAATTCTTCGAGATCCTGCAGGCCGACGAGCCGCTGACCGGCGAGCCGACCGACCCGTGGGCGCGCACCCACCCGCTGACCTCGGCGCGGATCGACTATCTGCGCCACCAAGTCGAGCTCTCGCGCTTTTCCGATGTGCCCGACACGCCAGCCAATATCGCGCTGCTGAAGCGGGTGCAGGTCAAGCTGCATGCGTTTCTCGACGATCCCTCGGCGACCCTGAGCAAATACCCCCCGAGCGACAATTCGCCCGATGCGCGCTATGCTAGGGCGATCGCCTATTACCGCATCCCGCAGCTCGACAAGGCGCTGCCCGCGGTCGATGCGCTGATCCGTGATTTCCCGCAAAACCCCTATTACCGCGAGCTGAAGGGCCAGATGCTGTTCGAGAACGGGCGCATCCGCGATGCGATCGCGCCCTATGAGGAAGCGGTCAAGCTGGCGCCGGGATCGGCGCTGATCCGCATCTCGCTCGCCCAGGTCTATATCGAGAGCAGCGATCCCGCGCTCGATAAGCGCGCCATCGCCTATCTCAACGACGCCGCACGCGTCGAGGGTCGCGAGGGCTCGGTCTGGCGCCTGCTCGCGACCGCCTATGGCCGCGACAACCAGCTCGGCCTGGCGGCACTGTCGCTGGCCGAGGAGGCGCTGGCCGAGGCCAAGAAAAAAGACGCTGCCCAGCAGGCGCAGCGCGCCAAGCAGCTTTTGCCGAAAGGCTCGGTCGGCTATCAGCGGGCCGAGGAAATCCAGCGCGAGGCCAAGGAGCTCGACGACGAGAACTGACCTTCGCCGCCAACCCCTGATACGGAAAGCACACCCATGTCCCTTAGGTTTCTCGTTGCCCCCGTTCTCCTCGCCGCGGTGTTCGCCGTCGCCGCGCCGCGCCTCGCCGCTGCCGACGAGTTCAGCCCCTCGCAGAAGAAGGAGATCGAGGGGATCGTCGGCGCCTATCTCAAGGCGCATCCCGAGGTGCTGATCGACGCGATCCAGGCCGCCGACGACAAATTGAAGGCCGACGCCAAGGACAAGGCGGGCCAGGCGCTCGCCGCGCACAAGCAGCAGGTGTTCGACGATCCGCAATCGCCGGTCGCCGGCAACCCCAAGGGCGACGTGACGCTGGTGGAGTTCTTCGACTATCGCTGTCCCTATTGCAAACAGGTGGAGCCGTCGCTTGAGAAACTGATCGGCGAGGACCGTCAGCTCAAGTTCGTCTATAAGGAATTCCCGGTGCTCGGCCCCGATTCCGAAATCGCCGCGCGGGTCGCGCTCGCTGCCAAGAAGCAGGGCAAATACGACGCCTTTCACCGCGCGATGATGAACACCCAGGGGCATATCGACGAGGCGGTGATCTACAAGGTCGCGGCCTCCGCCGGGCTCGATGTCGACCGCGCCAAGCGCGACATGAACGCGCCCGATATCGAGCAGGAATTGAAGGGCAACCTCGATCTCGGCAAGACGCTCGAGCTCGACGGCACGCCGTCCTTTATCGTCGGCGACACGATCGTCCCCGGCGCGATCGGCATTGGCGATCTGAAGCAGCTCGTCGCCACCGCCCGGAAGAAGTAGCGCTCTATCCTCCCTCACCCCGCATGCGGCCGCGTGCGGGATGAGGGAGACGACGGCTAAGCCTGCGCCAGCCGCTCGATCTCGGCGGCCGGGAACTCGTAGCGAGTGTTGCAGAACTCGCAGGTGACGGTGGTTACCGCTTCCTTCTTCATCTCGTCGATCTCGTCCGAGGGGAACGCCTTGAGGATGCCGGCGATGCGCTCGCGCGAGCAGCGGCAGCGCGCCTCCACCGCATGCGTCTCGAACACCCGCACGCCCTCTTCATGGAACAGCCGCCACAACAGGCGGCGTGGCGGCAGGTCGGGCGCGACCAGCTCGGCCGCGGTCGTCGAGCTCATCAGCACCATGACGCGACGCCAGGCATCCTCGACATCGTCGCCGATCGGCGCGAGCCCGCCCTCCGGCGGCACGCGCTGCAGCATCAGCCCGCCGGCGCGCCACTCGCCGCCGGCGCCGGCGCGCGCCACGGCGAGCTTCAGCCCGGCCTGGAGCTGCTCCGACTGGCGGAAATAATGCTGGGCGCACTCGGCAAGCGTCGCGCCGATGATCTCGACGATGCCCTGGTAGCGTTCGGTATCGTCGCCCTGGTCGACGGTGAAGGCGATATAGCCGGTGCCGAGCAGGTCGGGCACTGACGCATTGTCGCCGCCGGCGCGCGGCGCGATTTCGGCGAGACGCTCGGCATCGAATTGGGCGTAGCCGCGCACCGCACCGTCGGTCTTGACGTCGGCGACGAGCAGCCGCACCGGACCGTTGCCCTTGGTCTGCAAGGTGAACACGCCGTCATATTTGAGCGCGCCGGCGAGCAGCACTGCGAGGGTGAGCGCCTCGCCGAGCAGTACCGCCACCGGCTCGGGATAGTCATGCTGCGCCAGGATGCGGTGGACCGTCGGCCCCAAACGCACCAGCCGCCCGCGCAGCGCGAACGGGTCGAGCCGGAACGGTTGCACGAGGTCGTCGATGCGCGGCGCGGGGTCGCTGGCCGCGGGATCATTTGAACGAGGCGCGTGGTCTTCGGGCAATTGGCGAACTCCGCTAAGGGCGGTCGTGTTGGAATACGCTTCACTTATTCAGTCGTCATTCCCGCGCAAGCGGGAATCCAGGGCGCGCGACAAAACTGATTCCCTGGGCCCCCGCTTTCGCGAGGGTGACGGGAATATCGAATTTACACGACAGTCGTTTTACGGCGCGCTGCTACCCCAGGCACCAGGCGAGGATGCCCTTCTGCACGTGCAGCCGGTTCTCCGCCTCGTCCCAGACGACCGATTGCGGCCCGTCGATCACCGAGGCGGTGACCTCCTCGCCGCGATGCACCGGCAGGCAATGCATGAAGATAGCGTCGGGCTTGGCCTCGGCCATCAGCCGGTCGTTGACCTGATAGGGCATCAGGAGGTTATGCCGGTTGACGGTCGCGTCGGCGCCCATCGACACCCAGGTGTCGGTGACGACGCAATCGGCGCCGGCGGCCGCCTCTTCGGGGTATGTCGTCAGCTGGACGCGGCCGCCCTCGCGGCGCGCCCAGTCGAGCAGCCGTGCCGGCGGCGCCAGCTCCTCGGGGCAGGCCAGGCGCAGCTCGAAACCGAAGCGCACCGCGCCGTGGATCCAGCTCGCCGCGACATTGTTGCCGTCGCCGGTCCACGCGACGACCGTGTTGGCGACCGGCCCCTTCTTCTCCTGCAGCGTCATCACATCGGCCATGATCTGGCACGGATGCGAGGAATCGGTGAGGCCGTTGATCACCGGCACGGTGGCGTAGCGCGCCAGGTCGTCGAGCTTTTGCTGCTGGTTGGTGCGGATCATGATCGCGTCGACGTAGCGCGACAGCACGCGCGCGGTATCGGGGACGGTCTCGCCGCGGCCGAGCTGGCTGTCCTGCGTGCCGAGGATGACCGAAGTCCCGCCCAGCTCGCGCATCGCCACCTCGAACGACACGCGCGTCCGGGTCGATGGCTTCTCGAAGATCATCGCCAGGATCTTGCCGTCGAGCGGCCGGTCGCTGCGGCCGTTCTTATAGGCGATGCCGAGGTCGAGAATGCCCTTCAGCTCGGACGTCGCGAACTGGTCGAGATCGAGGAAGTGGCGCGGCGGCTGGGGTTCGTCCCGGCCGCCGGCCAGCGTGGCGCCGCCAAGGGAAGGCTGGGGCGCCACGGCTCTTATGGCGCGGGCCATTCGCTCGCCACCGCGGTGAGGATGCCGATGGCCTCGTCGATCTCGCTTTTGCCGGCGACCAGCGGCGGCAGGATGCGCAGCACGTTGTCGCCCGCGGTCAGCACCAAGAGGCCCTTGCCGCGCGCCTTGGCGACGACATCGCCGGCGGTGACGACGCATTTGACGCCGAGCAGCATCCCCGAGCCGCGCACGCTGTCGAACAGCTTGGGATGCGCCGCGACCAGGCCTTCGAGCTTGCTCCACAGATACTTGGCGTTGTCGTTGACCGTGTCGAAGAAGCCCGGCGCCAGCATCACGTCGAGCACCGCGTTGCCTGCCGCGACCGCCATCGGGTTGCCGCCGAAGGTCGAGCCGTGCGAGCCCGGCACCATGCCGACCGCCGCCTTCTCGGTCGCCAGGCAGGCACCGATCGGCATGCCGTTTCCGAGCGCCTTGGCCACCGCCATGATGTCGGGCGTGACGTCCGTCCATTGATGCGCGAAGAGCTTGCCGCTGCGGCCCATGCCGCATTGCACCTCGTCGAAGATAAGCACCAGGCCATACTCGTCGCAGAGCTGCCGCAGCCCCCTGAGGTAGTCGGCCGAGGGGGCGCGCACGCCGCCTTCGCCCTGTATCGGCTCGACGATGATCCCGGCGGTCTCCGGCGTTACCGCGGCGCGCATCTCGTTGAGGTTGTTCCAGGCGACGTGGTCGAACCCGTCCATCACCGGGCCGAAGCCCCGGAGATAGGCCTCGGCGCCGGCGGCGGCGAGCGTCGCGAAGCTGCGGCCGTGGAACGAGCCGTTGCAGCCGATCACCCGGTATTTCTCGGGGTGGCCGGTCTCGCTCTGGTACTTGCGCGCGACCTTCAGCGACA
>DASZLY010000071.1:0-7832 GCA_035552135.1 Allostellaceae bacterium
GGCGCGCGCGCTCGACATCATCATGACCGGCCGCACCGTGATGGCCGAAGAGGCCGAGCGCATCGGTCTCGTCCATCGCCTCGTCGACGGCGACCTCGTCGAGGTTGGCAAGGCCTTCGCGCGCGAGATGACCGGCTACGGGCTTCCGGCTTTGGCGCTGGCGCGCGACGCGGTGACGGGCGCCCTCGACGGCACGCTCGACGACGGGCTGAAGCGCGAGGCCGACCTCAACACCCTCGCCTTCCAGACCCGGGACGCGACCGAGGGCATGACCGCCTTTATCGAAAAGCGGAAGGCGGTGTTTCGCGATGAATAACACCGCCACGAGACATTCGGCATGACCAAAGATGTAAAGCTGTTCCTGATTGTTGGAAGCTTGATCGCGCTTTTCTTTGGCGGGTTTGTTTTTTACAAAGTTGTATTGCCGGCCATGGACGATCAGAGCAAATGCAAGGCAGCTGCTGATAAAGCGGCCTTAGGGGGTCAAGATCCGACCAAGGTCTACGGAGACTGCTATCGAAACATCCAGACCATCCGAGGCAGCGGCAAATGACCCCCCTGTTCGACCGCCTCGACGCGCTGCCGCCGCTGTCGGCCGAGGAACGACAGCTTCTCGACAGCGTCCGCGCCATTGCGCGCGACGAGATTGCCCCGCGCGCCTCTGGCTACGACCGCGATGCGGCCTTTCCTTGGGAGAACATCGAGGCGATCAACGCGCTCGGCCTCAACGCCATGTTCATACCCGAGGCTTATGGCGGCGCCGGGCTCAGCTATGCCGCCTATCTCGCCTGCGTGCGCGAGATTTCCGCGGCCTGCGCCTCGACCGGAATCATCTGGGCGACCAATTTCCACGCCGCGAAGCCGCTCATCGATTTCGGCAGCGAGGAACAGAAAGCCCGCCTGCTGCCGCGCGTCGCCGAGGGTGCGCTCTTGGCGCTGGCGATCACCGAGCCGCAATCCGGCTCCGACGCCACCGGAATGACCACCCGCTTCACCCCCGACGGCAATGACGCGGTGCTGGTCGACGGCGGCAAGATCTTCATCACCAACGGCGATGTCGCCGATTTCATCCTGCTGTTCGGCAAATGGCGCGATTTGGGAGACGGCCGCGAGGCGATTACCGCGCTCTACCTCGACAAGGACACGCCCGGCTTTTCGGTGCTGCGCAAGGAGCAGAAGCTCGGCCACCGCGCCTCGTCGACCGCGGCGCTCGCCTTCGACAAATGCCGCGTGCCGCGCGCCAACGTGCTGGGCGAGCCGGGCCAGGGCCTGAAGCTGCTGCTCGCCGCGCTCAACAAGTCGCGGCCGTCCGTCGCCGCGCATGCCCTCGGCATCGCCCGCACCGCCTTTGGCGATGCGGTCGCCTATATCAACGAGCGCCGCCAATCCGGCCGGCGGATCGTCGAGTTCCAGGGCATCCAGTTCCTGCTCGCCGACCTCGCGACCGACCTGGCGATGTGCGAGGCGTGGCTGTGGCATGTCGCCGGGCTCATCGACAGTGGCGCAAGCGATATCGGCCCCGAAGCGTCGATGCTGAAGATGCGCGCCTCCGACCTGGCGATGCGCATCGCCACCGAGGCGGTGCAGCTCTTCGGCGGTTACGGCTACATCACCGACAACCGCGTCGAGCGCCTGCTGCGCGACGCCAAGATCACCCAGATCTGGGAAGGCACCAACCAGCTGCACCGCCAGTTGATCGGCCGCAGCTTTATCGGGCGCAAATGAAAAGGGCCTCGCTGGCTGCGAGGCCCTTTCCGACGCGTACGCTTCTAGTCGTCGCCGGCGCCGGCGAGCTGGATGTCGGAGATCATGACCTGGCCCTTGGTCTCCGGCCCCATCAGCAGCGCGACGACGAACACGCCCAGCGCGATCACCGTGGTGATCATCATCGGCACCGTGAAGCCGCCGGCATTCGCCGCCCAAGCGCCCAGCAGCGGGCCGCACAGCCCGCCCCAGATCGCGCCCTGGTGGTAGCAGAAGCCGGCCGCGGTGGCGCGCACCTCGGTCGGGAACCGCTCGTTGAGGTAGCTCGGGTTCTGCCCGTAGATAGCGCCGACGAACAGCCCCTGGACCGTGAACGCCGCGACCAGGATCGGATAGCTCGTGGTGAAGAAGCCGAGATAGAACGGCGTGACGAAAATCCCGATCACCGCCGGGATGATCATTGCCCAGCGCCGGCCGATCTTGTCGGCGACAAAGCCCCAGAAGCAGCTCGCAAGGAACGTCGTGACGTTGGCGAGCGCGATCGGCAGCGCGACCGTGCCCGGCCCGAAACCGAGGTCCTTCTGCAGATGCGTCGCGAACAGACCGAACACCGTATAGTAGGTGACAAAGCCGCTCGCCATCCACAGGCAGGCGGTCAGCGTGTTGGGCAGCATGCGCAGACGGAAGATCTGCAACAGCGGTACCCGGAACTCCTTGCCCTCACTACGCTGCTTGGCTCGGTTCTCCGCCCATACCGGCGGTTCCTTGACGAACTTGCGGACATAGACGACCGCGAGCGCCGGCACGATGCCGATCCACAACATGCCACGCCAGCCCCAGGACTCGTAGAGCAGCCCGTAGACCGCGCTCGACAGCAGGAAGCCCAAAGCCCACGAGCCCTGCAGCATGCCGCTCATGAAGCCGCGCGAGCGCGCCGGCCAGGATTCCATCGCCAAGGCGGCGCCCGCCGGCCACTCGGCGCCCATGAAGATGCCGAGCACGGCGCGGCAGATGAACAGGAACATGAAGGTCGGCGAGAACCCGGCGACGAAATTGCACAGCGAATAGCCGAGGATCGAGATCATCAGCGGCGTCTTGCGGCCAACCCGGTCGGCGAGCCAGCCGGACGCCGTAGCGCCGATAAGTCGCAGCCATAAGGTCACCGTGAAGACGGCGAGTACTTCAACCAGTGGTACCCCGAATTCCTTCGAGATCGGCACCATGATCAGCAGGAAAATAGTGAAGTCGAACGCGTCGAGCGTCCAGCCGAGCCAGGCTGCCACATAGGCCAGCCATTGATCCTTCGTCGGCTCCTTCCACCACGGAAGTGCAGCCCCAACCGCAACATTACTCGCCATAATTCGCCTCCGCTGTTCAATCCGGCCGACAATCTCCGCCAGCGAACCCCGCCGGCGACCGCGGCCCGTTACTACGGAAGTAAGCTTATTGAATGATATTGCTTCCCATCAACAACCGATTGTGCGGGTCATGGCCTGTCGTCGGAAAAAAGCGCATCGCCTCGCGGGGAACGGGGGGGATGAAGGCAGGATACGGCTTTTGCGTGCATCCCGACCTCCGCGCGCCGGCGTCCGCCGGTCGCGGCGACGACCGGAGGAACCATTGCGACCCGCCGGCCGTATGACTGCGACGGCAATAAACCCAATAGGATGCGGCCTTGACGAGATCGGAGTGTCGGCTACCTTGTCGCCGCTACGGTCGCCGTCACGTCAGGACGCCGTCCGATCGCCCACAAAGGAGAGCAGCGAGATGTCAAAAATAATGCGCGTGACTGCCACCCTTTTCTCCGCGATCGTCGGGATCGCAGCGCTTGCCGGGCCGGCTTCGGCACAAAGCGCCGTCAGTGTCGGCACCTTGACCTGCAACGTCGCGAGTGGATTCGGCTTCATCTTCGGCTCGTCGAAGGCGCTCAACTGCACCTTCTCCGGCCTCGGCCGCGCCGAGCATTATGTCGGCAACATTACCAAGTTCGGCGCCGATATCGGCTACACCTCGGGCGGTATCCTGGTGTGGACGGTGGTGGCTCCGGTCGCAGTGATGCGGCCCGGCGCGCTGGCCGGCGCCTATGCCGGCGGCACCGCCAGCGCCACGGTCGGCGTCGGCCTCGGCGCCAATGCCCTAGTCGGCGGGTCGAACAATACGATCGCGCTGCAGCCGCTGAGCATCGAGGGCAATACCGGGCTCAACGTCGCCGCGGGCGTGGCCTCGATCACCCTGTCCGGCGCTCCGTAATCCGCCTCTCGGCGGTCGGTGGCGCGGTTAACCACGCCACCGACCGTTCCGCGAATTCCGGGAACAGTTGCAAACCTCAAGCGTTCGCCGATGACGGCGAGCCGCGATCGGCCACCGCCGAAACCGCAGGAGGTTCGCCCATGGTCATCGGCATCGGTCATCTGCAGCCGATCGTTGCGTTGCTCGCCGGCATCATCATTTTGCTGGTGCCGCGCATCCTCAATTACGTGATCGCGATTTATCTGATCGTCGATGGCATTATCGGCCTCGGCATCATCCGCTAGGGCCGTCGCGGAGAGCGGCTCAATTCTTAGTGATTCCCCGCCATCTGGCGCAGCTGGTCGTAAACGAGCGCGTCGAGATCGAGCCCGTCGCGCTTGAGGCGCGCGCGGTTGCGCGCCGAGTTCTCGCCCGGAATACGGATTTCCGCGACACCTGGGGCACGCGGCACCGCTTTGACCCGGGCAATCAGCGCGCTGACCTCGCGCTTGCACTGCTCGAGCGGGATCAACAGGTCGGGCCGGAAGGCGATGAAGAGATAGCCGTCCTGCGCGCCCTCCACCATGCCAGCGCCGCCGAGTATGCCGAGCGCCTGGACGATGAGCCCCAGCCCGAACCCCTTATACCCGGCGAAGGGCAAGAGTGCGCCGGCCTGGGCCTCGGCCGGGTCGGTGGTCGGCCGCCCGTCGCGGTCGATCGCCACCCCTTCGGGCAGCGCTTCCTTGCGGCGCACGCGTAATTGCAGCTCGGTCGCCATGAACGCCGAGGTGCCCATGTCGAGGATCAGCGGCCCTTCTTCGGTCGGGATCGCGAAGGCGATCGGGTTGGTGCCGAGGATCGGCTTGACCCCGCCCAGCGGCGCCACCGCGCCGCCGCTCGCCGCGGTGTGGATCGCGACGTAGCCTTCCTGCGCGATCATCTCGACGAAGTAGGCGTTGCGCCCGCTCATCCAGGTATTGGTGACACCGACCAACGCGATGCCATGCGCCTTGGCCTTGTCGATCGTCGCCCTGGCGATGTGGTAGAGCGCCAGCATGCCGTTATTGTTGCCGCCGTCGTACAGCGCCGAGACCTCAGTCTCGCGCAGCAGGCGAAGCGGCCGGCGCGACTGGTCGAACCGGCGGTGCTCGGGGACGTTGAGCAGCTTCGCCAGCCCGGAATACTCGTAGCCGCACAGCGCCGCGTCGATCACATGGTCGGTGACGATGCGCGCCTCCTCCGCGTCGTAGCCGACCCCGCGCATCGCCCGCTCGCCGAGGCTGCGGGCATCGTCGAGGCTCAGATGGACACGACCTGCCGGCATGTGCGCTCTCCTTCAAGGCTTGCGGGCGACGAACAGCTCGACCGTCGCGGTATCGGGAATAGCATAATCGGCGGCGATGCCGGGCTGGTGCGGGATGTTGAACTGGGTGAAGGCGTCGTTGAGAATTTTTGCCGCATCGGCGGCGCTCGGGTCGCGCACCAGCACGGTGACGCCCATCGCCGGCTGGTCGACGACATTCTCGGTCGCCTCCGGTCCGCCGGCGTCCCAACCCGCCTGCTTGAGGATGCCAACCAGTTGATTGGCGTAGCCATAGGCCTCGACATCGCCCGGCACGCACGACACCACCGCGCGGTAGCTGCCATATTGCTTGAGGTAATCGGCGAGCTTGGCCGCAGTCGCCGGATCGATCGAGCGGGCGACGGCGCCGGCCTTGAGCGCGGCGATCTGTCGGCTGATGGTGGCCTGCTGCGCGCTGAGCGAGGCGATGGCGTCGTCCGGCGTCTCGAAGGAGGCCGCACCCGCACCGGCGGGCGCGGGCGGCAGCGTCTTCGCCACCACATCCCATTGCGCCCACAAGCCCCGCAGCGCCGCCGCCTCGGCGGCGAGACGGCCCGACGCATCGCCCTGCAGCGCATGCTGCTCGCGGTGCAGGAGCATCGCCGCCACGGCGCCGCACAGCAGCACCGCCACGACCCATGCGGCCTTGGCCCAATAGCGCGACGGCAACACGATCGCCTCGATCAGCGCGACCGCGAAGACGAGCGCCACGGGCAGCGCCGGGCCCAGCCGTGCCATCTCCATGATCAGCCCGTCGAGGCGCGTCATGATGTCAAACGTCGGGAACACCCCGGTCCAGCTCGGCGAGCCAGGTCGCGGCATGCGAATCCGACGGCGCGCGCCAGTCGCCGCGCGGCGACAGCGACCCGCCCGACGAGATTTTCGGGCCGTTGGGCAGTGCCGAGCGCTTGAACTGGCTCTGCTCGAAAAAGCGCGTGAGGAACACCCGCATCCAGTTTTTGATCTCGGCGAGGTCGAAGGCGCGATGCGCGGCTTGCGGGGTGTTGGCGGGCCAGGCGCCGTGCGCTGCGTCGTGCCAGGCGTTCCACGCCAGATAGGCGATCTTTGATGGCGCGAAGCCGAACCGGGTCACGTAGAACAGCGTGAAATCTTGCAGCGCGTAGGGACCGACAAAACTCTCGGTCGCCTGGAGCACGCCGTCCTCGCCGGCCGGCACCAGCTCGGGCGAAATCTCGGTGGCGAGAATGTCCTCGAGGATGTGCGTCGTCTCGGCCGCGACATCGCCGCTATGCGCGACAAAGCGGATCAGATGCTGGATCAGCGTCTTCGACACCGAGGCGTTGGGGTTGTAGTGCGACATGTGATCGCCGACGCCATAGGTGCACCAGCCGAGCGCCAACTCGGACAGGTCGCCGGTGCCGACCACCAGCGCCGCGTTGTGATTGGCGAGGCGGAACAGATAGTCGGTGCGCAAGCCTGCCTGCACGTTCTCGAAGGTCACGTCGTAATGCTTTTCCCCGCGCCCCGCGGCGTGCCCGATATCGCCGAGCATCTGGCTGGCCGCCGGGCGGATGTCGATCTCGCCGCCGGTGACGCCCAGCGCCTTCATCAATCGCCAGGCATTCGCCTTGGTTCCCTCGCTCGTCGCGAAACCGGGCAGCGTGTAGGCCAGCACATTCTTCCGCGGCAGGCCGAGCCGGTCCATCGTGCGCGCCGCGACAATCAGCGCCTGGGTCGAGTCGAGCCCGCCCGACACCCCGATCACCAGCTTTTTCAGCCCCGTCGCGCGCAGCCGCTGGGCCAGGCCCTGGATCTGGATGTTGTAGGCCTCGTAGCAATTCTCGCGCAGCATCGCCGGGTCGGACGGGACGAACGGAAAGCGCTCGACCCGCCGGCGCAGCGTCAGCTCGCCCTCGGGCGCGGCGAAGGCGAATTCGACGCGGCGGAACGGCGGCGTCGCGTCGAGCAGCATCCGGGCGCTGTCGCCAAACGTGTTGGTGCGCATCCGCTCCTGGCGGATGCGGCCGAGATCGACATCGGCGACCGCCATCTCGGGCTCGGCGGCGAACCGCTCGGTCTCGGCGAGCCCGTCGCCGATCTCGAAGATGCCGGCCTGACCGTCCCAGGCGAGGTCGGTCGTGGATTCGCCTGCGCCGGCCGCCGAGTACGCATAGGCCGCGATGCAGCGCGCCGATTGCGATGCGCATAAGAGGCGCCGCATCTGCGCCTTGCCGATGGTGATGTTGCTCGCCGAGAGGTTGAGGAGGATTTCCGCGCCCGCCGCCGCACCGGCGGCGCTCGGCGGCTGCGGCACCCAGAGGTCCTCGCAAATCTCGATATGAAACGTAAACCCAGCCGGCCCCGAAGCCGCGAATACCAGGTCGATGCCGAACGGCATGTCCTGGCCGGCAATGGTCATCGTCGCGCCGCGCATTTCGGCGCCCGAGGTGAAATGCCGCCGCTCGTAGAATTCTCGGTAGTTCGGCAGGAAGATTTTCGGCACCACGCCGAGCACCCGCCCGCGATGGATCGCCACGGCGCAATTGTAGAGCCGCCCCCCCCAGCGCAGCGGCGCGCCGATGACGAGCACCGGCGC
>DASZLY010000072.1:0-1989 GCA_035552135.1 Allostellaceae bacterium
GCCGTCATCCAGCGCCGCGGCGCGCGCACCGCTTTCATCACCAACGAGGGCTTCCGCGACATCCTGCTGATCGGCCGGCAGGACCGGCCCAGCCTCTACGACATCCGCCAGACCAGGCCGCAGCCGCTGGTCGCGCGGGAGGATTGCCATACCGTGCGCGGCCGCATGGATCATCGCGGCCAGGAGGTGACGCCGCTCGACGAAGACGGCGTGCGCGCCATCGCCGCGCGGCTCACGACCGACGCGGTCGAGGCGGTGGCGATCTGCTTCCTGCACGCCTATGCCAACCCGGCGCACGAGCGGCGCGCCAAAGCCATCCTCGCCGGCGCGCTGCCCGGCGTGCCGGTGTGCGCCTCGACCGACATCCTCGCCGAGTTCCGCGAGTATGAGCGCGCCAGCACCGTCGTGCTCAACGCCTTCCTGATGCCGGTGATGGGGCATTACCTGGCCTCGCTCACCGAGCTGCTGGCCGATCCCGGCCGGGGCCTTGGCCTCGCGCCGGAGACGCCGGTGATGATCATGGAGGCGTCGGGCGGGCTGATGACCGTGGCGACCGCGCGCGAGCGGCCGGTGCACACGGTGCTGTCGGGCCCGGCGGGCGGGGTCGTCGCCAGCGCCCATGTCGCGGCGCGCTCGGGCTTTGTCGACATCATCACGATGGACATGGGCGGCACCTCGACCGATATCAGCCTCATCCTCGGCGGCGAGCCGCAGGTGACGCGCGAAGCCAGCCTCGAACGCACGCCGATCCGCATTCCGGTGATCGACATCAACGCGATCGGCGCGGGCGGCGGCTCGCTCGCCTGGATCGACGACGGCGGCGCGCTGCGCGTCGGGCCGCACAGCGCCGAGGCGGTGCCCGGCCCGGCCTGCTACGGCCGCGGCGGCACGCTGCCGACGGTGACCGACGCCAATCTCGTGCTCGGCCGCTTCGGCGGCGAGACGCGGCTGGGCGGCGAGCTGACGCTCGACGCCGCTGCCGCGGCGCGCGCCATCGAGGCGCATATCGCCGGGCCGCTCGGTCTCGACCTGGTCACCGCCGCTGCCGGCATCCTGCGCGTCGCCAACGCCACGATGGGCCGCGGCATCCGCGTCGTCTCGATCGAGCGCGGCCACGACCCGCGCGCGCTGACCCTGGTGCCGTTCGGCGGCGCGGGGCCGATGCACGGCTCGCCGGTGGCGCGCGACCTGTCGATCCCGCGCCTCCTGGTGCCGCCGACACCCGGCATCCTCTGCGCGCTCGGCCTGCTGCTCGCCGACCTGCGGCACGATTTGACGCAGACGCGGCTCGCCGCGCATGCCGCGCTGACGGCCCGCGAGATCGAGGCCGCCTTTGCGCCGATGCTTGCCGAGGCGCGCCGCCTGCTCGCCGAAGACCGCATCCCGGTCGAGCGCCGGCGGGTCGAGATGCGCGTCGACATGCGTTATGTCGGCCAGTCCTTTGAGCTGCCGATCCCGCTCGCGGGCTTCAGTGACGCCGAATGGGCGGGGCTTGTTGCGGCGTTTCATGCCGAGCACCGCCGCCGCTTCGGCCACAGCGACCCGGCCGCGCCGGTCGAGCTCGTCAGCCTCGCGGTGATCGCGAAGGGGCTGATCGACACGCCCGAGCTGCCGCGACCGGCTGCCGGCGACGCGCGGCCGCCGGACGAGGCGCTCAGCGGCACGCGGCGCGTCTATTTCGAGCCGGCGAGCCCGACGGGCGGCGACTGGCACGACTGCCGCATCTGGCGGCGCGAGGCCCTGCTTGCCGGGAACGCGGTCGCCGGGCCGGCGATCGTCGAGGAGGTTTCGGCGACGACGGTGCTCTATCCGGGCGACCGCGCGAGGATCGACGAATTCGGCAGCCTCATCGTGGAGGTCGGGGCATGAACGACAATTTCCGCGCCAACGCGATCGACCCGATCACCCTCGAAGTGTTGCGCAACGGCCTCGAATCGATCGCCGACGAGATGGGCGTCGTGCTCAAGCACACCGCGTTCTCGCCGAACA
>DASZLY010000073.1:0-4490 GCA_035552135.1 Allostellaceae bacterium
TGATCGCCCAGGCTGCCGGCGGTCCGACCAGCGTCACCGGCGAGGCCGGCCAGGCGCCGGTCAAGCCCGGCCCGAGCTTTGGCGACACCGGCACCGGCATGCTGATGGCGATCAGCATTCTGGGCGCGCTCTACAAGCGCGCGAAGACCGGCCAGGGCCGCCGGCTCCAGGTGGCGATGCAGGACGCGATGATCCACTACATGCGCGTGCCGTTCTCGCGCACCCAGGCTTCGGGCAAGGCCCCGCCGCGCGGCGGTAGCGCCAGGTCGCAGCCGGGCGGGCTGGTGCCGTCGGCGCTCTACCCGTGCAAGCCGGGCGGGCCGAATGACTACGTCTATGTCTTCTGCAGCCGCGCCAATCCCGAGCACTGGCAGCGCCTGCTCAAGGTGATGGGCCGCGAGGACCTCAAGGGCGACGAGCGCTACGAAACGCAGAACGCGCGCAGCCAGCGCGCCGCCGAGGTCGACGAGATCATCTCCGCCTGGACCCGCGAGCGCAGCAAGGAAGAGGCGATGAAGCTGATCGGCGAGGCTAGTGTCCCCGCCGGCGCGGTATTCGACACCGCCGAGCTGATGGCCGACCCCTCGCTCGCCGAGCGCGGCATCATTCAGACCTTCGAGCATCCGACCACGGGCGCGGTCAAGATGCCGGCCTGGCCGGTGCGCTTCGACGGCTCGCCCGCCAAGGTCAAGCCGTCGCCGCTCCTCGGCCAGCATAGTGCCGAAGTGCTGACCGGCTGGCTCGGCATGAGCGAAGCCGAGGTTGCCGGGCTGAAGGCGGACGGGATTCTCTAAACCCCGGCGGCGCAATGAAGCTCTACCGCTATCTTACCGGCGTCGACGACCAGAAATTCTGTCACCGGATTTCGGCGGCGCTCAATCGCGGCTGGTTGCTGTATGGCGAGCCGACCCTGACCTTCGATGCGAAGCAGGAGCGCGTCATCTGCGGCCAGGCGATCGTCAAGGAGGTGGAGGGCGAGGACTACTCGCCCGACATCAATCTGTCCGACTATTAGCGTCCCCCACGAAACGAGGTACCGACATGAAGCTATTTTATGCCCCCGGCGTCTGCTCGATAGGCATTCATGTGCTGCTCGAGGAGATCGGCAAGCCCTACGATCTGCAGGCGGTCAACCTGCGCGAGGGCGCGCAATACAAGCCCGAGTTCACTTCGGTCAGCAGCAAGTCGAAGGTGCCGGCGCTGCAGCGCGACGACGGCTCGATCCTCACCGAGTTCCCGGTGATCGCCACCTATCTCGCCAAGTCGAACCCGCAGGCCAAGCTGATCCCGCAGGACCTCGAAACCGAAATGCGCGCCTACGAGGCGATGGAATACGCGGTCGGCACGATGCACGGCCAGGGCTTTGCGCGCATCTTCCGGCCGGGCAATTTCGGCCCCGCCGACCAGGAGGACGCGGTCAAGGCGCGCGGCCGCGAGATGGTCGAAAAGGGCTTCCAGGTTCTCGACAAGGCGCTGGCCGGCAAGGACTACCTCGGCGGCAAGGAGCTCTCCACGGCCGACGCGGCGGCGTTCTATGTCGAGTTCTGGGCCGCTGCCCGGCTCAACATGACGCTCCCCGCCAATGTCGCCGCGCACTACCAGCGCATGAAGGCGCGCCCGGCGGTGCAGCGCGTCATGCAGCAGGAAGGCGTGGCTTGAATACCGGTTCCGACCCTCACCCGTCGCACGCCTAACGGCGTGGGACGCTTCCCTCTCCCGCAGTGCGGGAGAGGGTGGCTCCGTGCGCAGCCCGGAGACGGGTGAGGGGGCGTCTGTGAAGGAACACACCATGCCCGAGAACGACAACACGGCGATGGGCCGGTACTGGAACGAGATCGCCGGCCCGCGCTGGGTACAGCGTCAGGCGATCCAGGAAGCGCGCAATCTCGAGATGCTCGACCAGCTCCTCGCCGCGGCGCGCGCCGCGCCGGGCGAACAGGTGCTCGACATCGGCTGCGGCACCGGCGTCACGTCCGAACCCTTCGCCGTCGCGGTCGGCCCGCAAGGCCATGTGACTGCGGTCGACATATCGAAGCCGATGCTCGATGCCGCGCGGCATCGCATCGCGGCACGCGGCCTCGGCAATGTCACGCTGCTGCTGGCCGACGCGCAGGTGCATTCGTTCCCGCCGGAAGCCTTCGACCTGGTGACCTCGCGGCTGGGTGTGATGTTCTTCGCCGATCCCGCCGCCGCGTTCCGCAATCTGCGCGCGGCGCTGCGCCCCGGCGGGCGGCTGTGCATGGCGGTGTGGGCGACGGTGGCGGAGAGCACGCATCAGAGCCTGCCGCTCAAGATAGCGGTCCGCCAGCTCGGGCCGCCCGCGCCGCAGCCGGTGCACGCACCCGGCCCCAACGCCTATGGCGATCGCGACTATCTGCGCGGGATTCTCGGCGAGGCCGGCTTTGCCGAGATCGCGGTCGAGCCGCGGCAATTCCTCGTCCACGGCGGCGACGATGCCGAAAGCGCCGCCGAGCATGCCGGGCAATTCGGCGCGGTGCAGCGGCTGATGGACGAGAAGGGTACGGACGGCGCGGCGCGACAGGCGATCGTCGAGGACATCGCCGCGGCTTTTGCTTCCTACGAAACGGCCGCGGGGCTGCGCTTCCCGGCGACCTTCCTGCTGGTGACGGCAACGAAAGCATAGGATGAGCGGAGCGTAATCCGCCACCCGCGATCAGCTGCTGGCGGAATGCGCTCCGTTTTTCTGCCCTACGGCAGCTACAGCCGCAATTTCTGCTCCAAGAGATCGGGCAGGTCGTTCTCCAGCAGCACCACGTCGTCGGCCGCGACGTGGCGCGCCATCCAGGCTTGCGCCGCGGCGAAGCCGGCGCAGGAGACGATCTCGGCCGCCGGCGCCGCCGCGGCGAAGGATTGCGCCAGCGGCGCGACGCGGTGCGGCGCCACCGCGACCAGTACATCGACATGGTTCGCCGCGATCCGGCCGATGCGGCGGTGCTCGTCGTCATGCGCGGCGCCGAGTTCGACCATGCCGGGCGTCACCAGGATGCGCCGCCCGCCCGGCCGGCGCAGCAGATCGAGCACTTCGAGTGCCGCCGCGAAGCCGACCGGGTTGGAGTTGTAGGCGTCGTCGATCAGCGTCGCGCCGTTGGCTTCGCGCTTCACCTCGAGCCGGTGGGCGATCTGCGGCGTGCTGCGGAGACTGGCGATCACATCCTCGGGCGCGAGACCGAGCGTACAGGCGGCGGCAAAGGCCAGCGCCAGGTTCTTGCCCTGCTGCAGGCCGAACAGCGGCGCGCGAAGCTCGTAGTCGCGCCCCTGCCAGCGCAGCGCGACGCGGATTCCGTCGACATTCTGGCGGATCTCGGCGATCTCGAAGCCCGCCGCGTCTCCCGGGCCGACCGTGGCCAGGGTCTCGGGGTGAGCCGCGGCGAAGCGGCGCGGCGCGGCGTATTCCATGACGTCGGCGGCGGCGATCACCGTCCCGCCATTGACGGCGGCGGCCTCGGCCAGCTCGAACTTCGCCTCGGCCACCGTTTCCAGCGACTTGAAGCGCTCGTAATGCGCCATGCCGATCGCCGTCACCAGCCCCATGCGCGGCGGGGTCAGCGCGCAAAGCCGGCGGATCGAGCCCGGCCCGTACGCGCCCATCTCGACGACGAAATAGCGGTGATGCGGCTGCAGCCGCTCGCGGATCACCCGGGCGATGCCCATCGCGGTATTGACGCTGCCCGGGGTGATGAGCGTCGGCGCCGCCGTCTCCAGCACATGGCCGAGGATGTGCTTGACCGAGGTCTTGCCGTAGGAGCCGGTGACCGCGATCACCATCGGGTCGATGCGCTTCAAGGTGTCGTGCGCCTCGCGCCAATAGCGGCGCTGCGTCCGCGCCTCGAGCGGCGCCAGCAGCAGATTGCCGGCGACCAGCGCCAGCGGCACGAGCTGCACCGGCACGATCCAGACGAGCATCGGCCCGGTGAGCCACGCCGCGGCGATGCCGAGCGCGGCGAGCAGCGCCAGTGCGAGGCCATAGATGCGCGTTGCGCGCGCGGTCATCGCCAGCCGCTTTTTCGCGGTCTTGCGCGGGTCGGGCTCGAACGCAGCGACCGCGATCGAGGCAAGCCCGGCCAGTGCGCCGAACGCCCAGCCCGGCACCGTATGCAGCGTCAGCTGCATCAGCCAGATCGCGAAAAGCGCCAGCGACAGTCGCTGGTCGAACCCGCGATTCTTCACGATCCAGGCGAGGAATCGCGCGTTATCGTATTCTTCCTGCTGAAATAAATGCAGGTAGGTGAGGAGCCGCCGCAGCGCGAGAAGCGCGAAGCCGAGGAGCGCGAGGGCGCCGCTCACCGCAGGCTCTCCAGCATGTCGCCGAGCAAATGGATCACCTGGTGCCGTCCGTCGCCGAGGATCGAGAGATGGTCGAAACCGCGCAGCAAATTGAGGCGCGAGCCGGGAATCAACGCGTGCAGCCGTGCCGCGATCTCGGGCGGGCTTTCGCTGTCGGCTGCGCCATGCACCAGCACCACCGGCAG
>DASZLY010000074.1:0-11371 GCA_035552135.1 Allostellaceae bacterium
CCGCGCCTCGAGCATCGAATAGTCGTATTCCGAGAATGCGACGCGCCGCCAATCGGCCGGGGCCGCGCCGCGCAGCAGCGGCAGCAGCGAGCGCCCCTCGATGACATGCGGCTGCGGCGCGCCGCCGCAATATTCGACAAAGCTCGGCACCAGGTCGATCGCCTCGACCAGTGCGTCGGACGCGGTGCCGCGCGTCGCATCGGCCTCGGGGCTCGGGTCGGCGACGATCAGCGGCACCTTGACGGTGCAGTCGTGGAAAAAGTCCTTTTCGCCGAGCCAGTGGTCGCCGAGATAGTCGCCGTGGTCGCTGGTGAACACGATCATCGTGTTCTGTGACAGCCCGCGCTCGTCGAGAAAGCGGAACAGCACCCCGAGCTGGTCGTCGATCTGCTTGATGAGGCCCATATAGGCCGGGATCACCCGCGCCCGCACCTCGTCGCGCGAGAAATTGCGCGACACGCGCATGCCCATCATCGCGGCGTAGACCGGGTGTGGGTCGCTGCGCTCGGCGGCGGCGCGCACCGGGGCGACGACATCCTGCCCGCCATACATGTCGTGATAGGGCGCCGGCGCGATATAGGGCCAGTGCGGCTTGATGTATGACAAATGCAGGCACCAGTTGCGCCCGTCCGTCGCCGCCTCGTCGATGAACTGCATCGCCCGGCGCGTCGTGTAGGGCGTCTCGGAATGCTCCTCGGGCACGCGTGCCGGCTTGTCGCTGTGCTCCAGCACCCAGCCGTTTGCCCCCTCGCCGGAATTGGCCCAGTCCTCCCACGGGTTGTCGCCGCCAAACCCCTCGGCGCGCAGGTAATCGTCATAGGCCGGGCGCGCCTGCGGGTAGCCCTTGGGGTGCAGCCCGTCGTCGCGCTCGTAAGGCTCGAACCCGCACTGCGCGACCAGCACGCCGAGCGACGAATTGGGGTCGATGCCGAGCCGCTGCATCCCGGCGCGGTCGGCCTGCATATGCGTTTTGCCGACCAGCACGCTGCGCACGCCGAGTTCGGCGAGGTGGTCGCCCAGGGTCGGCTCGCCGACGCGCAGCGGAAAGCCGTTCCAGTTCGCCCCGTGCGAGCGCATGTAGCGCCCGGTGTAGAAACTCATCCGCGACGGGCCGCACACCGGCGACTGCACATAAGCGCGGTCGAAGCGCACGCCGCGCGCCGCCAGCGCGTCGATGTTCGGCGTCTTGAGATGCGGGTGGCCGTAGCAGCCGAGGTAATCGAACCGCAGCTGGTCGCACATGATGAAGAGGATGTTCTTGCCGGGCATTTCTTTACTCGCGCTGCATCGGCGGCCTGCGTCCTTCGAGACGCGGCCGCGCGGCCGCTCCTCGGATGAGGATCGTTCGGGGATGGCACAAAGAAAAGCCTCATCCCGAGGTTTGGAGCGAAGCGAAGCCTTCGAAGGACGCTGGGACGCTCGTCTAGCGAGCAGGCTCCGCCGATGACAGCCTAATCAGCTGGCGGCTTTTCGCCCAGCGCCAGCAGCTCCATGCCGAGCCCGTAGCCGAGGAGGTCGTGCATCTGGCGGCGCAGCGCCTCGGTCAACAGGAGCCGCGTGTAGCGTAGCGCCAGCACCGGCTTCTTCGCCAAATCCTCGGCGATCTCCCAGGCGCGGGCGATCAGCCTGTCGGGCGGCAGCACCTCGGCGACAAGGCCGAACTCATGCGCCTTTTGGGCGTCGAGCGTCTGGCCGGTGAGCAGAAAATAGCGCCCGCGATTCATCCCGAGCAACAATGGGTAGACGATGTGCATCCCGTCGCCCGGCACCACCTCGGAGGCGAAATGCGCCGAATCCTGGAACTGCACGGTGTCGGCGGCGAGCACGATGTCGCACAGCAGCGGGATCTCGGAATGCCGCCAGGCCGGGCCGTTGATCGCGCTGATCACCGGCACCTCGATGTCGAGCAGCTTCATCAGCAGGTGGCGGCCTTCCCAATGGATGCGGTCGATGCGCTCGATGTCCGGCCGTGTCGGGAAGGACGAGGTGCCCGGTGTCGCGCGCGGGCCGGAGAATTCGGCGCCGGTCCCGGTGAGGATCACCACGCGGTTCTCGCGGTCGTTACCGACATCGTAGAACGCGTCGGGCAGCTCGCCATGCGGCCCGAACCCCCAGCGCAGGCTGCCGCCATCGCTGTGCAGCGTCATCTGCAATATGCCGCCGCGCCGCTCGAAACGGACGCATTGGTACTTGTTCTCGTAGTCCGCGAGCTTGGTGGGCATGGGCGTCCTCCCTGCGATGTTATCCCCTCTCTCGCTTGCGGGAGAGGGTGGCGCGCGCCGCCAGGGGCGAGACGGGTGAGGGGCTGCCCGCACCGGCCCTCACGCTCCCATTGCTGGCGCAATGGGTCCCTCCCTCTCCCGCTTGCGGGAGAGGGGGCTTCAGCTCTTCATCCACCCCAGGATCGCCGCCGCGGTCTCCGCCGGCTTGTCGAGCTCGGCGAGGTGGCCGGCGCCCGGGATCACCGCGATCTCGGTCTTGCCCTTGATCCCGGCGGCGAATTTGTCGGCGTAGCTGCGCGGCATGATGCGGTCTTCGCCGCCCCAGACCAGCAGCGTCGGGGCCGAGATCAGCTTCAGGCGCTTTTCGAGCTTGGTGTTGCCGAGCGGCCAGAAGATGCGCGCCGCCGCCTCGCTGGCGCGCACCTGCTCGATCGGCCATTCGGGGTCGTTGTGGCCCTCGGGCTCGGCCTTGAGCATCTCCCAGTTCTTCGGGTCGGTGCAGAACAGGCTGGCGACGTCGCCGGGGCGCTGCGCCCAGGGGTCGGTCGCGGGGTCGTTCGCGTCGAACAGGCCGAACGGCGCGATCAGCGCGAGGCGCTTGACCATCGCCGGCCACAGCGCGGCCATCTCGGCGGCGAGCGAGCCGCCGACCGAGCTGCCGGCGAGGTCGGCCCCGGCGAGCCCCGCGCCTTCCAGGAGCTGCCGCGTCGCGACCAGCCAGTCGAGATGGCTGTCGAGCGCGGCATGGCCGCGCTCGCCGCCCGGAAAGCCGGGCAGCGACGGCACGATCACGGTGCGCGTCTTGGCAAGCTCATCGAGGAACGGCACCCAATGCGGCAGCCCGCCGAACCCGGCGAGAAAGCCCAGCTTCGGCCCCGATCCGGCGGTCCACACCCGGCAGGAAGTGCCGTTGACCTCGACCGTGGTGGTTTTTGGCTCAGGCATTGCGGGCCACCACCGAATTCCCCTCTCCACCCAATGGGGGGAGAGGGAGGGGCCCGCGCAGCGGGAGGGTGAGGTGGGCGGACTCCGAGCATGCCCACCTCACCCCGGCCCTCTCCCCCCATTGGGCGGAGAGGGAGACGATCCCGGTGTGGTGAGCCATCATTCCGCCGCCGCCTGAGCCGCCGGCACGAACGAGGCCGGCGCGGCGCGCTCGGCCTGCGTCATCGGCAGCGGCCACCAGCGGTCTTCCCACTGCGAGTGCACGTGCTTGAGGCGCGGCATGACCTTTTCGGCGAACATGCGCGTGTTGTACTTGGCGACGTCCTTCGACATGTTGCCGAACTGCAAGAGCATCATCAGGTGGCCGACATTGAGGTTGGTCGCAACTTCTGTGAGCTGCTCCACAACCTCATCCGGCGAGCCGACGATGACATAGCCCTTGTCGACGATCGCATCCATCTCACGCGACAGCGACTGGAACTTGGTCTCGTAGCGCTGACTGTCGCGGGTGCTGTTGTCCGCCGCTTGGGAAACCATGCCCTTGATGCCGCGGCGCTGCGTCTCTTCGGTGGCGTAGCCCGGCGGGCCGGCGAAGCGCGGGTCGATATGCAGGCAGCGGCCGTAGAAATACTCGGCCGGCTCGGCGTAGAGCTCCATCGCCTGCTCGCGCGTCTCGGCGACGCCGACGAACTGCAGGAAACCGGCACGGTACGGGTTCAAGTCCTTGCCGAGCTTCTGCATCTCGGCCCAGAACCCGTCCATCGTCGATTTGCCGGCCTTGTAGCCGTAATAGCTGAGGTAGCAGTAGACGTAGTCCATCTCGGCGCACCATTGCCAGGTCTCGACCGAGCCGCCGCCAGGAATCCAGATCGGCGGGTGCGGCCGCTGGATGGGGCGCGGCCAGATGTTGACGTAGCGCTGCTGGTTGTAACGGCCGTTGAAGGCGAAGGTGTCGGGCGCGGTCCACGCCTTTTTCACCAAATCGTGCGCCTCGAGGTAGCGCTCGCGCAGCATCGACGGGTTCTGGCCGTAGGCGTAGCAGGTGTCCATCGGCGACCCGACCGGAAAGCCGGCGATGAGGCGCCCGCCCGAAATCACGTCGATCATCGCGAACTCTTCGGCGACCCGCGTCGGCGGGTTGTAGAGCGCGAGGCTGTTGCCGAGGATGCATAGTGCCGTGTCGGTGGTGCGCCGCGCCAGCGACGAGGCGATCAGGTTGGGCGAGGGCATCAGCCCGTAACCGTTGGAGTGGTGCTCGTTGACGCAGATCGCGTCGAAGCCGCACTCGGCGGCGTATTCGAGCTCGTCCATGAAGTCGTTGTACATGTGGTGCGCGCGCCGCGGGTCGAACAGCGAGGAGTGGATGTCGACCCACACCGACGGGTTCTTCTCCCGGAAATCGTCCGGCAGTTCGGTGTACGGCATCAGGTGGAACCACATCAGCTTCATGGCCGGCTCCCTGGCAAGGTGCGACGCGGAAAAGTTAGCAAGGCTTACGTTCCGGTCAACCGTAACCTCTGAGACGATCTTCGCAACCGGCAGCACGTTCGCAGAAAGCGGGGCAGAGCCCGCTCAGGCGCGGCGCAGATAGGGGCCGAGCAGCCAGGATAGCGGCAGGGTCACCAGCACGACGGCGGCGACCAGCATCATCATCACCGGCACGCTCAGGAAGTCGCCGACCACGCCATAAAGCACCGGCGACAGCGCGCCGGCGCCGACCCCGCCGGTATAGAAGATGCTGAACGCGCGCTGGCGGCGCTCGGCCGGCACCAGCTCGGGCACCGTGCCGTAGAGCACCGAGGAGGTGCCGTTGAGCGCCATGCCGATGACCGGCAGCACCGCGAACGCCGCGAAGAGCGGCAGTGGCAGCAGCGCGAGGATGCCGAGCGCGGTTGCGCCCTCGGTGACCCAGGTCGCGCGCACCACCCCGAGCCGCTGCCCGAGCCAGCCGCAAGCGAGCTTGCCGCAGGCGCCACCGGCGAAAATGAGGGTCAGCGCGACGCCGATCTCGGGCAGCCCCGCGCCTTTCGCCTTCAACAGGAACGGCAGGAAGGTGAGGAATCCCATCCGCGTCGCGCTGTCGATCATCGCGATCGACAGCAGCAACGGGAAGCCGCGGCCGCTGCCGCTCTCTTCGGCCGTGTCGCTCTTGGCGGCACCTTCACCGGCGGCATCGCGGCCGGGCAGCCCGCGCACCGCGAGGATCGCCGCCGCGGCGACAAGCCCGACCACCCCGATCACCGTGGTCGCCGCGCGCCACGGCATCATCGTCAACAGCCAGGCGGTCGCGGCGGGAAACGCCATCTTGCCGAGATCGCCCGAGAAATTGTAGCCGGCGAGCGCCTGCCGCGACCGCGCGCCCGGAAACGCCCGCGATACGAGATGCGCCGAGATCGGATGCTGCACGCCCGAGCCGATCCCGCCGACCACCAGCGCGCCGACCAGCATCGGAAAGCCGGCGCTCGCCCCGGCGGTCAGATACCCGACCCCGGCGAGCGCGGTGCCGAGACCCAGCACCAAGGGGCCGCCGATCCGCTGCGCAATCGCCCCGGCCGGGATCTGGAACCCGGCCATCGCGCCGACATAAAGCGCGCGCAGCAGCCCGACCGCGGCATAATCGAGCCCGAACTGCACCTGCCACAGCGGCAGCAGCACATAGAGCAGGTCGGTGTAACCGTCATGCAGGATGTGCGCGCCGCAAGCGACCGCCATCGTCCGCCGCTCAGGCGCGGCAATCCTGCCGAGGGTCGTGCTGATGAACGACATGACGGATTTATGACAGTTCTCGCCGCCGCAGAGAAGAGAGCGGCTGCGACGCGGCCGTGCGTCCTTCGAGGCTCCCTTCGGTCGCGTCTCAGGATGAGGAGGGGCAGGTGATGGCGCCTTCAAACCACCCTCACCCTGAGGCGCTTCGCGCAGCGCAGCCTCGAAGGACGCCTCGGCCGTTCTCCAGCACGCCGTTGCCACCGCGCGCTGGTGGTAGCAAGCTTTGCCAAATCCCCAGGGAGGACCGGCCATGGCCATCGAGCGGATGCTGAAGGAAGAGACGCCGTCGCGCGTGCTGGTGGCGCGAGTGCTCGCCGAGGCCGGGATCGAATTTGTCTTCGGCATCTCGGGCGGGCATACCGGGCGCATCATCTCGGGCCTCGCGCAGGTGCAGAACCAGGTGCGCATGGTCACGGTGCGCGAGGAATCGCTGGCCGGCGTCATGGCCGAGGTCTATGGCCGCCTCACGCGGCGGCCGGGAGTGATGATCGGGCAGGGGCCGTGGGTGCTCGGCAACGGGCTGATCGGCACGCTGGAGGCGCATCTCTCGTCGTCGCCGATGGTACTGCTGACCGATTTCTCCGACGCGCCGCATTTCCACCTGCACGCGCCCTATCAACAGGCGACCGGCGATTACGGCAGCTGGGACGCGCGGCGCGCCTTTGGCGGCGTCACCAAGCAGGTGATGCAGGCGCTGGAGCCGCTCGAAGCGGTGCAGGCGACGCAGCTCGCGATCAAGCACGCCCTCAGCGGCCAGATGGGGCCGGTGGCAATCCTCTTCAGCCACGACTCGCTCGCCGGCTCGATCACCCCCGAGCAGCAACCGCCGCTCTATCCGACGCGCTACTACCTGCCGCCGGACCCGCCGCCGATCGACCCGGCGCGGATCGACCAGGCCGCCGAGCGCATCCTCGCCGCGCGCAAGCCCGTCATCATCGCCGGCAACGGCGTGCGCATTTCGCAGGCCTACGAGGAGTTGCAGCGCATCGCCGAGACCCTTGGCCTGCCGGTCGGCACCACCGCCGCCGGCAAGGGCACCTTTCCCGAGACGCATCCGCTTGCCCTCGGCGTGTTCGGCACGTTCGGCACGCCGGCCGCCAATGCCTGCATCGGCGAGGCCGATCTGGTGGTGGTGCTCGGCTCCAAGCTCAGCCCCAGCGACACCGCCTGGGCCAACGGCAAGCTGCTCGACCCGACCCGGCAGAGCTTTATTCAGGTCGATATCGAGCCGCGCAACGCCTCATGGACCATCCCCGCCGAGCAGGTCGTGCTCGGCGACGTCAAGATGTTCCTCGGCCAGCTTTTCGAGGCGGTGCGCAGCAAGACCGGGCACCGCCGCGCCGAGGCGGAAAAGCGCGTCGCCGCGCACCGTGAGGCGCACGGCTATTTCAACACCGAGACTTATGAGAGCGACGACAAGCCGATCCTGCCGCAGCGCGTCATCGGCGAGCTGATCAAGAACCTGCCCGACAACGCGATCGTCACCTGCGACGCCGGCGAGAACCGCATCCTGATGACGCATTTCTATCAGACCAAGATGGCCGGCGGGTTCTTGCAGGCGGCGGGGTCGGGGCCGATGGGGTTCGCCATCCCGGCGGCGCTCGCGGCAAAGCTGGTGCATCCCGACCGGCCGGTCGTCGCGGTGTGCGGCGACGGCGGCTTCGCGATGACGATGAACGGCATGATGACGGCGCTGGAACACGACATTCCGATCACCACGGTCGTCTTCAACAACAACGCGCTCGGCTGGGTGCTGCACGGCGGCGGGCCGTTCGCCGCCGAGTTCAACGATTTCGACCATGCCGCGATCGCCCGCGCGATGGGCTGCAACGGCCGGCGCATCGAGGACGCGAAGGATCTGGCGCCGGCGCTCAAGGAGGCGCTCGCCTCGGGCAAGCCGACCGTGCTCGACGTGCGCACCTCGCTCAAGACGTCATTCGCCGACGTCACCTCGCCGCTGGCCAACGAAGCCTCGCCGCGGGCGCGGCGGTAGTCAGCAGCTGCCGCCGCCGAAGCCGCGGCGCAGTGCGGTGTAGGCCGCGGGTTCGCTCGTCGCGCTCCAGAAGCAGGCGAATTTCGGGTCGTGGCGCAGCTCCTTGTCGGCGAAGGCGAGCTGCGTGTGGAGCTGGGGGCAACCAGAAGTCTGCGCGAATTCCTGCAGCTGCTCGAGCCGCGTGCTGCTCCATTGGTAGAGGTAGTGGTAGCCCCCCGGGCCGACGGCGCAGGGGCGGAAGCCGCTTTCGGTGCGCGCGTGCTGGACCAGCGCCTGGATCTGGAAGTCGTTGTAACCGTGGTCGTGGAACCACTGCACGATCTCGGCCTGCGCCTCGTCGGGCGAGGGTGGCGTCGTCGAGGCTTGCGGCGCGGCGAAAAACGGCTGCGGTTGCGGCGGCAACGCGCCCGGATGGGCCGGCGGCGCGACGGCCTGCAAGACAGAGCATGCCGAGAGCGACAGCATCATGAATAGCCGCGTCGCGAGGGCGGCGCAGTCTCTAACCCGGCGCATGGGGCCGGGAAGGTAGAGCAGCGCGGCTCCGCCCGCAACCTTTGGCGTCGCGGGCGGGATGCGCAAGCCTCGCCGGGGTGCTAAACCCCGCGCGGGGGATGACGATGACGGCTCCGCGGGCATGACCGCCTCCTGGCTCGGGCTGGCGGCGACGTGTTTCGTCGCCGCGCTGCTGCAGGCGACCAACGGCTTCGGCTTCGCGGTGCTGGCGGTGCCGTTTTTCCTGCTTCTCGCGCCGCCGGGCGAGGCCGTTCCGATCATCGTCGTCATCAGCTTCGCGGTGTCGGTGTTCGTCATGCCGCGGCTCTATCGCTGGGTCGATATCGCCCTGCTCAGCCGCGTCACGATCGGCAGTCTGGTCGCGCTGCCGTTGGGCCTCGTGGCGTTCGCGCGCGCAAACCCGGTCATTGTCGGTGCGCTCGCCGGGACAATCGTCACCGCATTTGCGGCGATGCTGGCATGGCACCGCTATCGCGGGCAGGGGCGGGCCTTCGACCGCCGCCCGGCCGGTGATGTCGCCATCGGTGCGCTGGCGGGCGTCGCCACCGGGCTCGTCGGCATGGCGGGACCGCCGGTGCTGATCTACCTGATGCTGGCGCGCGTGCCGATGACGATGATGCGGGCGACGCTGATCGCCTTTTTCGCGGTGATCTACGCCGTGACGCTTGCCGCCAATGCGGTCTTTGTCGGGATGCCGGGACGCGACTGGCTGATTGCGCTGAGCCTCTTGCCGTTTGTCTGGGTCGGCGGGCAAATCGGTCTGCGCGTCGGCGACCGGTTGGGCGAGGCCGCCGCCGCGGCGTTGGCGCTCATCGTGCTGGCCGCGACGGGGCTTTACACGCTCGCCGCCGCGGCGCATGCCGCGCTATGGTGAGGCACGCTGACCGAAGGGAAGTTCGCCCATGCCGCCGATCGACCGCATCGCCGACTTTCACGACGAGATGACCGCCTGGCGGCGTGACATCCACGCCCATCCCGAGCTCGGCTTCGAGGAGATGCGCACCTCCGACCTCGTCGCCGCGAAGCTCGCGGAATTCGGCATCGAGGTGACGCGCGGCATCGGCAAGACCGGGCTTGTCGGCCGGCTGCGGGTCGGCAACTCGCCGCGCGCGATCGGCCTGCGCGCCGACATGGATTGCCTGCCGATCCTCGAAGCGAACGACTTCGCGCACCGCTCGACCGCGCCCGGCAGGATGCACGCCTGCGGCCATGACGGGCACACGACAATGCTCCTCGGCGCCGCCAGGCATCTGGCGCAGACGCGCAATTTCGACGGCACGGTGCATTTCATCTTCCAGCCGGCCGAGGAGGGCCAAGGCGGCGCGGCGGCGATGATCGCCGATGGGCTATTCGACCGCTTTCCGTGCGACGTGCTGTTCGGCATGCACAACCGGCCGGGCCTCGCGGTCGGCAAGTTCCAGATCCGCCCGGGCGCGATGATGGCGAGCGGCGCCTATTTCGACATCACCGTGACGGGTGTGGGCGCGCATGGCGCGCGGCCCGAGGCCGGCATCGACCCCGTGATCGTCGCGGCGCAGATCGCCTCGGCGGCGCAAACCATCGTCTCGCGCAACGTCCGCCCGGTCGAGACCGCCGTCCTCAGCATCACCCAGATTCATGGCGGGCACGCCTATAACGTGATCCCCGACAAGGTGACGCTGGGCGGCACGGTGCGCTGCTTCAGCGACGCGGTGATGAAACTCGTCGAGGAGCGCCTGCGGCGTATCGTCGAGAGCGTCGCGGCCGCGCTCGGCGCCACGGCCGAGCTCGATTTCCGCGTCATCTTCCCGACCCTGATGAACGACGCCGACGCCACCGACTTCATCGCCGAATGCGCCGCCGAGATCGTCGGCCCCGGCAACGTCAACCGCAGCGGCCCGATCACGATGGCCTCGGAGGATTTCTCCTACATGCTGCGCGCGGTGCCGGGCGCCTACATGCAGATCGGCAATGGCGACGGCGCGGGCGCCTGCGAGGTGCACAACCCGGGCTACGACTTCAACGACGGCGCGCTGCCCTACGGCGCCAGCCTCTTCGTGCGCCTCGTCGAAAAGCGCCTCGACCGGCTGACCGGCTGATAGCCCGTAGGATGGGTTGAGCGGCGCGAAACCCATCTCACGGTCGCCGCCGCGCGTTCGACGGCGATGGGTTGCGCTGCGCTTAACCCATCCTACGCGGTTTCCGTGCCGCCGTCGGATGCGCTAGTCTGTCGGCAATCTCTCTGGGAGGATGACATGGCGGATCTCGGCGTTGAACTCGATTGCCTCGAGGGCGTGCGCATTGTCGATTTCACCCAGTTCGAAGCGGGGCCGTCCTGCACCGAATCCTTGGCCTGGCTCGGCGCCGAAGTGGTCAAGATCGAGAACCCGCTGACCGGCGACCCCGGCCGCCGCCTCGCCGGCCCTGGCGCCCCCGACAAGGACCCCTGGTACTTCCACCAGTTCAACGCCAACAAGAAGTCGCTGACGGTCAACCTCAAATCGCCGCGCGGCCTCGAAATCGTCAAGGCGCTGCTCGCCAAGGCCGACGTCACCATCGAAAACATGGCGCCCGGCACGATCGAGCGCCTCGGCCTCGGCTATGACGAGGTGAAGAAGATCAACCCCGGCATCATCTACTGCCAGGTCAAGGGCTTCGGCACCGGCAGCCCGTACGAAAAGAACCTCGCCTTCGACATGATCGCCCAGGCTGCCGGCGGTCCGACCAGCGTCACCGGCGAGGCCGGCCAGGCGCCGGTCAAGCCCGGCCCGAGCTTTGGCGACACCGGCACCGGCATGCTGATGGCGATCAGCATTCTGGGCGCGCTCTACAAGCGCTCGAAGACCGGCCAGGGCCGCCGGCTCCAGGTGGCGATGCAGGACGCGATGATCCACTACATGCGCGTGCCGTTCTCGCGCACCCAGGCTTCGGGCAAGGCCCCGCCGCGCGGCGG
>DASZLY010000075.1:0-8263 GCA_035552135.1 Allostellaceae bacterium
GTCGCTCGCCAGCGCGAGCCAGAAATTGTTGATGTAGTCGGTCTCACGCGTCTTCCTGATATCGTCGAAGACCGCCTTGACCTCGGGGTTCGCCTGGCGCTCGTCGAGCAGGGGAACGGCACTGGTCATCTCGTCTCCTGGGTCATCGTCCGCGGCGCTCGATCTCGCCGCGCAAGCGGCCGCCGAGGAATAGCGCCAGCATACGGAAATCGCTGTAGAGCGACCAGACCGGGTGGCCGAAAGTCTCGGGCTTGTTATGTTCGAAGACCGCATGTCCGAGCCAGGCGCAGGCATAACCCACGATCGGCGCGGCCACAAGATACCGCCAGTCCGCGGTCGCGGCGAACAGGACGAGGAGCACCAGCCCGGCACTTGTTCCGAGAAAATGCAGCGCTCGGGTGCGCCGATCGGCATGCGCCTTGAGGTAACGCGGCCAGAATTCGGCGTAAGTCATTGGGGCGCGACGACCCGGCGCTTGTAAACCGCCGGTCGGCAGCGTAAGTGAGCTTCCATCCCCGTGCGCGGCAGTCTTAGTTCCGGTGGGGCTCCCGGAGGGAGTGAAATCATGGGCTTCAAGGTAGCGGTCGTGGGCGCGACCGGCAATGTCGGTCGCGAGATGCTGCAGACCCTCGCCGAGCGCGAGTTCCCCTGCGACGAGGTCGTCGCGCTGGCCTCGTCGCGCTCGCTCGGCCGCCAGGTGTCGTTCGGCGAGGACGACGTGCTCGACGTCCAGGTGCTCGACAATTTCGACTTCAAGGGCATCGACATCGTGCTGTCGTCGCCGGGCGCCAAGGTGTCGGCGGCGTTTGCGCCGCGCGCCGCCAAGGCGGGCGCCATCGTCATCGACAACACCTCGCAGTGGCGCATGGACCCCGACGTGCCGCTCGTCGTGCCCGAGGTCAACCCGCAAGCGATCAAGGGCTACGAGAAGAAGGGCATCATCGCCAACCCGAATTGCTCGACGATCCAGATGGTGGTCGCGCTGAAGCCGCTGCACGACGCGGCCAAGGTGAAGCGCGTCGTCGTCGCGACCTATCAATCGGTGTCGGGCGCGGGGCGCGCGGCAATGGACGAGCTGTTCGCCCAGACCCGCTCGGTCTACGTCAACGACCCGATCAAGCCCGAGCACCTCACCAAGCAAATCGCCTTCAACGTCATTCCTCATATCGACGTCTTCATGCAGGACGGCGCGACCAAGGAGGAATGGAAGATGGCGGTCGAGACCCGCAAGATCCTCGACCCCGACATCGCGGTGATGGCGACCTGCGTGCGCGTGCCGGTGTTTATCGGCCATGCCGAGGCGGTCAATGTCGAGTTCGCCCGGCCGCTCAGCGTCGAAGAGGCGCGCAAGGCGCTGCGCGACTTCCCCGGCATCAGCGTCGTCGACCACCGGGCCGACGAGGGCTACGCGACGCCGGCGGAGATCGCCGGTGAGGACCTCGTCTATGTCAGCCGCATCCGCAAGGATCCGACCGTCGCCAACGGCCTCGCGATGTGGGTCGTCGCCGACAATCTGCGCAAGGGCGCGGCGATCAACGCGGTGCAGATCGCCGAGGAGCTGTGCGGGCGCTATCTCGACCGCAAAGGCCGCGCCGCCGGGCCGCGAAGGACGTTGTCGGTCGTTTCGTAGCGTTCTGCCCCGTTGGTCACGTCGCGGGCTGCCCCTCACCCCAACCCGGGTCACCCCCGGTGAGGGCGAGGGCGCGCGTGGCGATCGGGTGCTTGCTCCGATTCTTTGGGACGAACAAGAAGAAATCGCCTCCCCCGGACTTGTCCCGGGGGTCCACGAATAGGCTGAAATTATTCGTGGATGGCCGGATCGAGTCCGGCCAAGGGGGGAAAAAAACGCGCTTTTCGCGAAGCGGCTGTTGGCACAGCGGCGTTCGTCTCGCGTGACCCCGCCCGACCTCCAGCTACCCCTCCCGCCCCCGCTCACCTCGACCGGGGCCGGGGCGCTCGCGCCGGTGCAGGGCCTGCAAGTGCGGCCGACCTTTCTCGGCCGACGCGTCACGCCGCTGACACGGCGGCGGCTCGACAGCTTCCGCGCCAACCGGCGGGGGTTCTGGTCGCTGTGGATCTTTCTCGTCCTCTTCATTCTCACGCTGTTCGCCGAGCTGATCGCCAATGATCGCCCGCTGCTGATCCATTACGACGGCGGCTGGTACATGCCGGTGTTCCACGCCTATCCCGAGACCGCGTTCGGCGGCGTGTTCCCGACCGAGGCCGATTACCACGACCCGGAGGTCAGAAAGCTGATCGACGCCAAGGGCTCGATCGTCTGGCCGCTCATCCCCTATCGCTACGACACGATCACCAATGCGCCGGGCCCCTACCCTGCGGCGCCCTCGGCACAGGATTGGCTCGGCACCGACGACCAGGGCCGCGACGTGCTGGCGCGGCTGATCTACGGGTTTCGCATCTCGGTGCTGTTCGGCCTGGCGCTGACCGTGACGTCGTCGCTGATCGGGGTCGCCGCCGGCGCCGCGCAGGGCTATTTCGGCGGCATCGTCGATCTCGGCTTCCAGCGCTTTATCGAGGTGTGGTCGGGGCTGCCGGTGCTGTATCTGCTAATCATCCTGGCGAGCCTGGTGCAGCCCAATTTCTGGTGGCTCCTGGGGCTGATGCTGCTGTTCTCGTGGACGAGCCTGGTCGATGTGGTGCGCGCCGAGTTTCTGCGCGCACGCAATTTCGACTATGTCCGTGCCGCCCGCGCGCTGGGCATGCGCGACCGGCAGATCATCCTGCGCCACGTCCTGCCCAACGCGACGGTGGCGACGATCACCTTCATGCCGTTCGTCCTCAATACCTCGATCACGACGCTGACCTCGCTCGACTTTCTCGGCTTCGGCCTGCCACCGGGCTCGCCCTCGCTCGGCGAATTGCTGGCGCAGGGCAAGGCCAATCTGCAGGCGCCATGGCTTGGCATCACCGCGTTCATGACGCTGGCGGTGATGCTGAGCCTCCTCACCTTTGTCGGCGAGGCGGTGCGCGACGCTTTCGACCCGCGCAAGGTGATGGGGTGAGCCTCCTAGACATCCGCGACCTCGGCGTCACCTTCACCGGCTGGCGCGGCGCCACGCCGGTGCGCGCGGTAAAGCGCGCCTCGTTCGACCTCGACAAGGGCGAGACCCTGGCGCTGGTCGGCGAGAGCGGCTCGGGAAAATCTGTGACCGCGCTGTCGGTGCTGCAGCTCCTGCCTTATCCGGCCGCCGCGCATACGCCCGAAAGCAGCATCAAATTTGCCGGCGAGGAACTGGTCGGTGCGCCGCCGGTGCGGCTGCGCGAGATTCGCGGCAACCGCATCGGCATGGTGTTCCAGGAGCCGATGACCTCGCTCAACCCGCTGCACACGGTCGAAAAGCAGGTCGCCGAGACGCTGCTGATCCATAACCACCTGCCGGCCGCGACGGTGCGCCGGCGCACGCTCGACCTGCTGCACCTCGTCGGGCTGCGCGAGGCGGAAAGCCGGCTTGGCGCCTTTCCCCATCAGCTCTCGGGCGGACAGCGGCAGCGGGTGATGATCGCGATGGCGATCGCCAACGAGCCCGACATCCTCATCGCCGACGAGCCGACGACCGCGCTCGACGTGACGATCCAGGCGCAAATCCTCGACCTGCTGCGCGAGCTGCGCGACCGGCTCGGCATGGCCTTGCTGCTCATCACCCACGACCTGGCGATCGTCCGCAAGATGGCGGACCGGGTCTGCGTGATGTCGCAGGGAGAGATCGTCGAGGCGGCGGCGAGCGAGGAATTGTTCGCCGACCCGCGCCATCCCTACACCAGGCGGCTGCTCGCGGCCGAGCCGAAGGGGCGCCCGGCGCCGCCGCCCGAAAACGCCCCGGTGCTGGTCGAGGGCGATGCGCTCAAAGTGTGGTTTCCGGTGCGCGGCGGTCTGCTCCGGCGCGCGAAGAGCTACGTCAAGGCGGTCGACGGCGTCTCGCTGAAGCTGCGCGCCGGCGCGACACTGGGGGTGGTCGGTGAAAGCGGCTCGGGCAAGACCACGCTCGGCCTCGCGATCCTGCGCCTGGTCGATGCCGAGGGCGGCATCCGCTTTGCCGGGCGCGACATCGCCGCCGAGCGGCAACGCGACCTGCGGCCGCTGCGGCGCGAGATGCAAGTCGTCTTCCAGGACCCCTACTCCAGCCTGTCGCCGCGGCTCTCGGTGGCGCAGATCGTCGGCGAGGGGCTCAAGGTGCACCACCTCGCCGGCAACGAGGACGAGGCGCGCCGGCGCATCGACGAGGCGCTGGTCGAGGTCGGGCTCGAACCGGGCACCGCCGAGCGCTACCCGCACGAATTTTCCGGCGGCCAGCGCCAGCGCATCGCCATCGCCCGCGCGCTGGTGCTGAAGCCGAAATTCGTCGTCCTCGACGAGCCGACCTCGGCGCTCGACATGTCGGTGCAGGCGCAGATCGTCGAGCTCTTGCGCGACTTGCAGCAGCGCCACGGCCTCGCCTATCTCTTCATCAGCCACGACCTCAAGGTGGTGCGCGCCCTGGCGCACGACATACGGGTGATGAAGGACGGCGAGATCGTCGAGGCCGGCAGCGCGGAAAAAATCCTCGACGCGCCGCAGCACCCCTACACCAAGGCGCTGATGACCGCCGCGTTCGAGCTGCAGACGGCAGGAACTGCCGCTACATAAGTCGTCATTCCGGGGCCGCGGCGCAGGATTCGCAGGATGGGTTAAGCGGAGCGCAACCCATCGATGGTGCCGTGGCGATGGGTTTCGCGATACTCAACCCATCCTACGAATTCACCTCATTTCAACAGCACGATATCGACGCGCCGGTCCATCACCGAGGTGTCGGTCGTCGTCGTCTGGCCGAGCGGCTGCTGCTGGATGATCGTCGGGTCGGTCCCGGCCTTTTGCAGCGCGTCGTAGACCATCTGGGTGCGCGTCTCGGTGAGCCGCTGGTTGGCCGCCGCCGAGCCGGTGGCGCTGGCGCGGCCTTGGACCCGCACGGTCTTGGCGCCGATCTCGCGGACGCGTTGCGCGGCGGTGTCGATGACGCGGTGCGCATCGCTGGAAAGGTCGGCGCTGAATTCGTCGAAATAGACGAGGTAGCGGCTGTCCACGTTGTCCGCCGGCTGCATCGGCGCGCAACCGGCGAGGACGAGGAGGAGAAACGCGCCGGCGGCTTGGATCGTTCGAAGGCGGGGCACGGGCATGACCATCGCAGCGGTTGCACCTGCCGCATCATAACCGCGACCGCGGCGCGACGCAGCCCGCGCGCGCTGAGCGCGCCCGGAGCGCGGCACGCGATCCCCTTGCCGCGAGGCGCCGTGGCGTGGAACTCTGTCGCCACGCGAGGATTGCGTTCCAGGGGAGGAAGAAATGCGGGTCGTCATCGTCGGGCAGCAGGCGTTCGGCAAATCGGTGCTCGAGGCGTTTTTGGCGCGCGGCGACACGGTCGTCGGCGTCTTCGCCGCGCCCGAGCGGCCGGGCGCGCGGCCCGATCCGCTGGTGCAGGCGGCCGAGGAAAAGAAGCTGCCGGTGCACCGCTTCGCGAAATATTCCGAGGCCGAGGCGCAGGAGACACTGAAGAGCCTCAACGCCGATATCGGCGTCATGGCCTATGTGCTGCTGTTCGCGCCGCCCGAATTCTGCGCGATCCCCAAGCACGGGATGATCCAGTTCCACCCGTCGCTGTTGCCGCTGCATCGCGGGCCGGCGGCGATCCCCTGGGCGATCATCCGCGGCCGGCGCGAGACCGGGCTCACCATCTTCCGCCCGACCCCCGGCCTCGACGAGGGCCCGGTGATCCTGCAGAAGCGGGTGACGATCGGCCCCGATGACACCGCCGCCTCGCTCTATTTCGACAAGATCTTCCCGCTGGGCGTCGAGGCGCTGGTGCAGGCCGCCGACCTCGTCGTCGCCGGGCGCGCCACCGAATCGACCCAGGACGAGGACGAGGCTACCTATGAGGGCTGGGTGCGCGAGGCCGAGAGCAAGATCAACTGGGCCAACCACGTCGATTTCGTCTACGACCTGGTCCGCGGCTGCAACCCGGCGCCGGGCGCATGGACGACGCTGAAGTCCGAGGGGGGCGACAAGAAGCTCTATCTGTTCGACGCGAAGAAGGTCATGGCGGCGACCTTCGGCGCGGTGCGCGGCAAGAAACTCGGCGAGATCGTCTCCGCCGGGGCGGACGGCATCCGCATCCACTGCCAGGGCGGGTTCATCGACTGCTCGCGGGTACGCATCGACGACGGCGCCAAGGTCAAGGCCGGCGATGCCGGGCTGGAGATGGGGACGATTTTGGGAAGCTGACCGCGCGCCGATGCCGACGGTTTTTCGCAGCGGCGGCTTTCGCTTCTTTTTCTATTCGGACGAAGGTATACCGCGCGAGCCGCCCACATTCACGTTCGGGGAAGGGGTTGCGAAGTAAAGCTGTGGCTTCGCCCCAGCTTGCCCGAAGCGTATAGCCGTGGCTTCGATGCTAGAGAGCTGCGGCATATCCGAAGATTGGTCGAGGCGCACCGTGAGCAAATCCAAACAGCCTGGGACGAACACTTTGATTAACCCGGTCTCGGTGAGCTTCGACTCAACGAAGATGAGCGTAGAGCTGTCCGATGGAAGGACTATCAGCGTTCCTCTCGCCTGGTTTCCGCGATTGCAAGATGCGACTCAAGAGCAGCTCCAGAACTATGAACTGAGCCCTTACGGGCTTCATTGGGAAGAGCTGGACGAAGACATTTCCGTCGCCGGCCTGCTCGCCGGACGCGGCGACGAGACAAAACTGGGCAAAGCGCGGCGCTATCTGGAGGTTTGAACTTACGCGCTAGCCCGCCACCACCTCGCGGTAAAGCGCGGCGTATTGCCGGGCGGACTGCGCCCAGCTGAAGTCGCGGCTCATCGCCTCGGCCACCATCTGCCGCCAACTGGCACGGTTGGCGTAGAGCGCGCTCGCCCATTCGATCGTCGCGGCGAGCGCCTCGGCGGTCGCGGTCTCGAACATGAAGCCGGTCGCCGTCTTGTCGCGCAGCCTTGGCGGGGTCGCATCGACGACCGTGTCGGCGAGCCCGCCGGTGTGCCGCACCAGCGGCAGCGTGCCGTAGCGCAGCGCGTAAAGCTGGGTGAGGCCGCACGGTTCGAAGCGCGACGGCGCGACCAGCACGTCCGAGCCGGCAATGATCAAGCGCGCCAGCGTCTCGTCGTAACCAATCTCGGCGCCGACCGTGCCGTGCCGCACCTCGGCGGCAGCCGCGAAGCCGGTCTCAAGGTCGCGGTCGCCGGCGCCGAGCAGCGCCAGCTGGCCGCCCCCGGCGACGAGATCGGGCAGCGCGGCGAGCAGCAGGTCGAGCCCCTTTTGCGGCGTCAGCCGGCTCACCACGCCGAACACCGGCGCCGCGCCGTCATGCAGCAGCAGCCGGCGGCGCAGCGCGGCCTTTGCCGCCGCCTTGCCGGCCTTCGCGGTCGCGGCGTCGTACGGCATCGGCAGCGCGGCGTCATGCGCCGGGTCCCACACGACCGGATCGACGCCGTTAAGGATGCCGGTCAACGCGTCGGCGCGCAGGCGCAACAGCCCGTCGAGCCGCTCGCCGAATTCCGGCGTCTGGATTTCGCGCGCATAGGTCGGGCTCACCGTGGTCAGCCGGTCGGCATAAGCGAGGCCGGCCTTCAGAAACGACACGCCGCCGTAAAATTCGACCCCGTCGAGCTGATAGAAATCCGCCGGCAGCGACAGCTCGGGGAAGATGCCGGCGGCGAACGAGCCCTGAAAGGCGAGGTTGTGCACGGTGAAGATGGTCGCCGCCGTGTCGCTGCCCTCGGCGGCCTCGGCCCGCAGATAGGCCGGCGCCAGCCCGGCATGCCAATCGTGCGAATGCACGATGTCGGGGCGCCAGTTGGGGTCGGCGCCGGTGCCGAGCGCCGCGGCGACCCAGGACAACAGTGCAAAGCGGCGGTGATTGTCCGGCCAATCGCGCCCGTCAGGGCCGCCATAGGGCCCGCCCGGCCGGTCGTAGAACGCCGGATGGTCGACGAGATAGGCGGCGGTCTTGCTGCCCGGCAGGGTGGCCAGCGCGACGCGCACGCGCTCCAGCGCGAACGGCGTCGCGAGGCGCACCGCGTCGGTCAGGTGAAAGGCGTCGAGCAGTGCGGGAAAGCCCGGGAGACAGAGCCGCGCATCGACGCCTTGCGCCATCAGCGCCGGCGGCAACGCCGCGACGACATCGCCGAGCCCGCCGGTCTTGACCCAAGGGTAAAGCTCCGCCGCGACGTGCAGCACGCGCAGCGTGCGGGAGCGGGCGCGCGCCA
>DASZLY010000076.1:0-5846 GCA_035552135.1 Allostellaceae bacterium
TGGAAGGCGTCCATCAGCCGGCGCAATTCGGCGATGTCGTCGTCGGGTGCGTTCAGCGCGACGAGCCGCGCGGCCATGCTTTCGAGCGCCGCCATGACGGTGATGATCTCGACGATCTCGCGCCTGGTCTTGCGCACGACATAGATGCCGCGGCGCGGCAGGGTGCGGACAAACCCCTCCTGCTCCAGCAGCGTCATGGCCTCGCGGATCGGCGTCCGGCTGACCCCGAGATCGGCGGAAAGCGCGCGCTCGTCGAGGCGAATTTCGTCGGGCCGGTCGTAGATGTCGAGCGCGGTGATCGCCCGCTTCAGCGCCGTATAGGCAAGGTCGCGAAAGCTCGCTTGGGTGTCGAGGCGCGGCATGTCGAGCATCGCGGAGGCACGGGCACTACCCTCAGGCATCCCCTATGGTATCTGATATACCAGAGAGGCGCAAGGCCCCATTTACGCGGGGAGGGTGGGTTCACGCAGCGCGACGGGTGAGGGGCAGTGTTCGCAGCGGAGGCGGCCCTCACCCCGAATAACGGCTGCCTGCTTGCTCCAAAGCCGAGCTGCTTTAGACTGCACCCGAAGAATTTGTTCCGGGGAGGGCGGCATGCAGGCGGATTACGTGATTGTCGGCGCCGGGTCGGCGGGTTGCGTCCTGGCCAACCGGCTGACCGAGGACCCGAGCGTCCGGGTCATCCTGATCGAGGCGGGCGGCAAGGACTGGAACCCGCTGATCCACGTCCCGGCGGGCTTCTTCAAGATGCTCGACCACGACACGCTGACCTGGAAATACCGCGCCGAGCCCGATCCCGGCACCAATGGCCGCGCCATCGTCTACACCCGCGGCCGGGTGGTCGGCGGCTCGTCGTCGATCAACGGGCTCGTCTACATCCGCGGCCAGCCAGAGGATTACGACCACTGGTCGCAGCTCGGCAATCGCGGCTGGTCGTGGGACGATTGCCTGCCCTATTTCCGCAAGGCCGAGCGCTGGGAGGGCGACGAGACCGCGGTGCGCGGCAAGGACGGGCCGCTTTTCACCTCGAAGATGGACCGCTCGCCGATCTGCGCCAGCGTGGTCGAGGCGGGGGTCGAGCTCGGGCTCGAATACCGCGAGGACGTCAACAACCTCTCCCCCGGCTCGGGCGACGGGATCGGCTGGTGCCAGCAGACCCGCGGCGGCAGGCGGCGCGCCAGCACCGCGCGCACCTATCTGCGCCCGGCGCTGAAGCGCGGCAACCTCCAGCTGGTGACGCATGCGCTGGTGCACCGTGCTGTCTTCGCCGGCAAGCGCGCCGTGGGCGTCGAGTTCTCGCGCGGCGGCCAGCTGGAACGCGCCGACGCAACGCGCGAGGTCATCCTGTCGGCCGGGGCGATCGGCTCGCCGCACATCCTGCAGCTGTCGGGGGTCGGCGACCCCGAGCATCTCGCGCGGATCGGCGTGCCGGTGGTGCACGAGCTCAAGGGCGTCGGCAAGAACATGCAGGACCATTTTCAGGCCCGCGTGTCCTATCCCGTCGTCGGCGCGCAGACCGCCAACGAGAAGTCGCGCGGCCTGCCGCTGGTCGGCGAGATCGTCCGCTGGCTGGTCACCGGCAAGGGCATGCTGACCTACAGCCCCTCACTCGTTGCCGCCTCGGTCAAGGTGCTGGAGGGGTCGGCGACGCCCGACATGCAGATCACCTTCGCGCCGGGCAGCTTCAAGGGCGGGCAGATCGGCGAGCTGGAAGAAGAGCCGGGGCTATCGGCCGGCGCCTGGCAGATGCGGCCGCTGTCGCGCGGCTATGTCGAGGCGAAGTCGAACCGGCCGGGCGACCCGCCGGCGATCAACCCGCGCTACCTGTCGGAGGACAGCGACCGGCGCGCGATCATCGGCGGCTTGCGCTTCGCGCGGCGCCTGTTCGACGCGCCGGCGCTGAAGCGCTATGTGCGCGAGGAAAGCCTGCCCGGCCGCCATGTCGAGAGCGACGACGAGCTCCTCGATTACGCGCGCAACTACGGCGGCACCTGCTACCACGCGAGCTGCACCTGCCTCATGGGCAGCCACGCGATGTCGGTGGTGAGCGGCGAATTGAAGGTGCACGGCCTCGAAGGCATCCGCGTCATCGACGCCTCGGTGATGCCGGCGGTCACCTCGAACAACACCAACGCGCCGACCATCATGATCGCCGAGCAGGGCGCCGAGCACCTCAAGCGCGCGGCGCGGCAGCGTTTGGCGGCGTAATTCCTACGCCGCCAGCACCTTGGAGTGGAGGTCGCACAGCCGCGCGATCGAGTCCGCCGGATCTTCGGTAAAGCCGAGCTTGGGATAGGCGCAGAACAGCTGGAACAGCTTCTTTTCGCAAATCTGCTTCCAGAGGAATTCGAGCCTCACCGTCGCGTCTGAATGGCCGCGTGCCCAGAGCAGCGCGACCATCTCGCCGAACGCCACGATCCGGCGGCCCTCCGGGCCGCGCGCCTGGCGCAGGACGCCCTGGATCACCGACGCGAAGAGATCGACGTCGGGCCAGTCGTCGACCATGAAGCGGGCGAGGGTTTCGTCGGCATCGAGCGCGATGTAGCGGTCTTCGTCGCTGCACCTGGCGACGTCGATGCCCCGTGCGGCCAAGCGGTCGGCAAGCGCCTCGCGATGTCCCTCGGTGGCGATGACGATGGCGGCGTCGCCGCGCTCCAGCCCGCCCTCCACGAAATCCGCCAGCGTCGCGAGAAAGACATCGTCGTTTTCATAGACCTGAACAAAATGCTCGCAGGCGCTCAGCTCCGCCCAGAAGGCCGTCAGATTGTGCTGCTTTGCCATGCTGGTCCCAACCACTTGCGGGACCGTCGAATGCGGCCCCCCTTTTCGCCCTGTCCCAGACTAACGTCCGAGCGGCAGTCTTGGCGCCAAGGAAGATTGTCGCAGACAAGCACCGCCCGCGAGCGGTTGCTTGCCTACGTTCCGTTGTCCGGGCGCTTGCCGCGGCTACTCGGCGGCGGCGAGGTTGGGCGTCGCTTCCAGCGGCAGGCCGGGATGGCCGGTCAGCCGCTCGCCCTCTTCCCACATCTCGAGCGCGCGTTTTTTCACCGCCACCACGACCTCGGCGATCTTGGCGGTGTCGAGATCGGCGGCGACGCCGGGATAGCCCGCCCGGGTGATCATCGCCGGCAGCTTGCCGCCCTCGAACTGCTCGAGCGTCCAGGCGAGCGGGTTCTCGACCAGTGTGCGATCCCAGTAGATGCGGTGGTTCTTGTTGCGCGGGCCGTAATGGTAATGCGCGCCGTTCCAGAAATGGTCGAAGGCGAGGAGCTCGGTCTCTTCGGTGTATTTCTTGCCCGGCGTGCCGCCGATATCGGCCAGTACGTGGATCGCCAGCCCGCCATCGCCCATCGGCAGGCGGCGCATCTCCAGCCCGAAGCGGATCGGCCCGCATTCGAAGACCTCGGTGCCGCGATTGTGCTTCACGGTGTTGCGCTTGGTCGCGTAAAGCTCGCGGGCGCAGGCCTCGATTTCGGGCAGCACCTGACGCACCGCGTCGTAATCGGCGCTCTTGGCGATCGCCGGATAGCCGGCGCGGTCGAGCATCCGGTCAAGCTTGGTGCCCAGCGTCTTGACCGTCCAGCCGATCGGGTTGCCGCAGGCGATCGGGTCCATTTGGAAGTGGTTGGTCAGCATCGCGCCGCCCAGCATCTCCGGCCCGGCGACCGCGAGCTCGCGGTTTTCCGGCCCGTAATCGTAGCTCTTCTCGACGTCGAAGCAGTTGAACCGCAACAGGGTCGTGTCCTTGCCGGTAATTTCGGCCCTGACCATGATCGCCACGCCCTGGTCGGCGTGATCCTGGATGTTTTCGTCCCACAGCTCGTGCTTGACGACAAAAGTCAGCGGGCCGGCGGTGAAAGACGCTTGCGCCTGCGGCATGGGAAAAACCCTCCTCGGGGAAGTCGCTGTAACTGTTCGGATTATCGCATGCCTCGCGCAAAAGTCGAGCGCGGAGCTGCGGTTGCTGCCATGCGGCGCGCGGGCCTCTCGCCAGCGCCCCGGTTAAAATCCAAGGCCCTTGACGAGGCCGTCGCGCCGCGCCCTCCGTTCTCATATGCTTAGCAAAACGCAACGGAGCGAGCGGGGCAGACCGTGGCGATCCAGATGGAGATCGTGCTGATTGCCGGGGTGGTAGCCATTGGCTTGATCGCCTTATACCGGGCCATCGTTACCGGGCTTGCTATCTTGCGTCGCCCATCCCACCACCTGGCGGAGCAAACTGGCGCGTCGCCGGTGCCCCCAGCGGTCGATGTTCGGCCACCCGAGTAAGGGACGAAGCTGCCATGCCTACAGGCTCCCAAGGTCAGAAGCGTCCCGTCGCCCTAATGAGAACATAATCGGAACATATAAGATTTCCTCCGGTTTCTTTCCGAGACTGTTGGTGGTGCGTTTTCCCCTGATACTCCTGCCGTGTCCGCCTGTTACTGCCTCTGTTACCGCCTCCTGTTCGGACAGCCAAAATGGCGCGATTTCAATCCCTTGGCCCTGATCTTTTTTCGCCGGTTTCACGCGATGCGGAGGGACGCTTCGCCAAGGGCCGTTCCGGCAACCCCGGAGGTCGGCCGCGCGGCATCGCCAACCCGAGATACCGCCTGCGCGACCTCCGCGCTCATCCGGTCGACCCCGCGGCGCTGGTCCGGCTCATCGCCCGCAAGCCCTATCTGCTGCGCCGGCTCGCCGCGCAGTTTCTGCCGCCCGCGCCACCAGCAGGTTGACGCCCGCCGATTGACCACCGAGCGACCAGGCATGGTATAGGACGGCGGGCTTGGCAGATGCCGATCAATCGGGCTGAAACGGTGGACGAGATGAGTGAAGCAGAAGTCTCTGGGGACATGACTGACGGGTTTCACCTGGTGGTGGAAGCGCTAAAACTGAACGGCGTCGATACGATCTACGGTGTCGCCGGCATCCCGATCACCGACCTCCTGCGCCTGGCGCAGAACGAAGGCATTCGCTACTACGGCTTCCGCCACGAGCAATCGGCCGCCAATGCCGCGGCGATCGCCGGCTATCTGACGGCAAAGCCGGGCATCTGCATGACCGTCTCCGCGCCGGGGTTCCTCAACGGCGTGGTCGGGCTCGCCAACGCCACCACCAACTGCTTCCCGATGATCCTCATCAGCGGCTCCTCGGACCGCAGCATCGTCGATCTCGAGCAGGGCGATTACGAGGAGATGGACCAGCTCGCGGTCGCCCGGCCGCATTGCAAGGCGGCCTACCGCGTCAACCGCCCGCAGGATATCGGCATCGGCATCGCCCGGGCGATCCGCGCCGCGGTATCGGGCCGGCCGGGCGGGGTCTATCTCGACCTGACCGCCGAGGTGCTGGGCTCGGCGCTCGACGCCGAGGCCGGCCGGAAGTCGCTGGTCAAGGTCGTCGATCCCGCGCCCGCCTCGCCGGCCGCGCCGGAATCGATTGCGCGCGCCATCGACCTCTTGGCCGGCGCCAAGCGGCCGCTGGCGATCCTCGGCAAGGGCGCCGCCTATGCCCGCGCCGAGAACGAAATCCGCAGCTTTCTCGAAGCCACCGGCATCCCCTTCCTGCCGATGTCGATGGCCAAGGGCCTCTTGCCCGACGAGCACCCGCAATCGGCCGCCGCCGCACGCTCCTACGCGATCGGCAATGCCGACGTGGTGCTGCTGGCCGGCGCCCGGCTCAACTGGCTCTTGTCGCACGGCCGCGCGCCGCTGTGGAACGCCGACACCAAATTCGTCCAGATCGACATCGCCGCGACCGAGATGGACAGCAACCGTGCGATCGCCGCGCCGGTCGTCGGCGACATCAAGTCGGTCTTCGCCGCGTTCAATGCCGCGCTGAAGCCCGGCAAGATCGAGCGCCAGGGCGCC
>DASZLY010000077.1:0-6879 GCA_035552135.1 Allostellaceae bacterium
CTGCACGAGCACGGCGCCAAGAGCGACTTGATGGAATCGCGCGCCGCTTTCGCCGAAAAGCGCCGGCCCAACTTCAAGGGCTGGAACGACCCCGCCGACCGCTACCGGATGCCGAAGCTCGCCAACCTCAAGGACTGATCCCTAGCGCCGTGGCGCGTACGGCCGCACCGCGTCGAGCAGCTGCGCGGTCGGTGCCAGCCGCGGGCCGCTGCCGTCGTCGGCCGGCGGCACGATCGTCACGCCCCATTGCGGCAGCGTCCTGAGCGAGGCCCGCGCCTGCGGGTGGGCGAGCAACGGCGCATTCAATGACGGGCCGACGATGACCGGCGTCTGCCGCCCGATCGCCTCGGCGACGACCGACAGCGCCAGGCTGTCGGCGATGCCGTGCGCCAGCTTGTTCAGCGAATTGAAGCTGCACGGCGCGAACAGCACCACGCCGAAAGGCGGGCGCGGGCGGATCGCCAGGTCGAAATAGGATTCGACGATTTGTGCCCCGGCGACATCGGCGAGTTCGCGCGGCGCGATGACACGCGACGCATTGGGCGTCGGCAGCGCGATCACCGTCGCAAAGCCCAGCCCGACCAGCCCGCGCAAAATCTCGGGGCAGCGCGCCGCGGTCGTCGTCCCGCTCAGCACGAGGTAGACGACGTCGTATGTTCCTTGCCGCCCGGCCCTTTTTTCGCTCACCGCGCCCTCTCTTCCTTCGCCTTGGCCGGACTTGATCCGGCCATCCACGTCTTCATTTCCCGACGCCGCGATGTGAAGACGTGGACCCCGGGTCAAGCCCGGGGGAGGCGAGTTTGTGCGGCGCTGGGCGGTTAGCTTAGCGGGAAGTTGACCCGGCCAAAACGCGCGGCTCGTCGCCGCGTCGCGCGCCTACAATCCGCGGATGAGCGATCCCGGCGGGGTCTCCGCCAGACCCCCGCCGCGCAGCAATTGGCCGATCCTCGCCGGCGCGTTTACCGCGTTCACGATCGGCGCGGCGATGATGCATTCCTATACGGTGTTTCTCGTCGCCTTTGTCGAGGATTTCGGCTGGAGCCGCGGCGAGACGTCGATCGCCTATTCGGTGTCGCAAATGGTCGCCGGCATCAGCTCGCCGGCGGTCGGCGCGCTGGTCGACCGGCTGGGGCCGCGCCGCCTCTTGCTGATGGGCGGCGGGTTGCTGGTGCTCGGACTCGCCGGCAGCGCCTTCATCGGTCGGCTGTGGCAGATCGTCGTGCTGTACGGCGTGGTGATGACGTTCGGTTCGAACTGTCTCGGGCTTGTCGTGTTCGTGCCGCTCCTGTCGCGTGCCTTTGTGCGCCGCCGCGGCATGGCGATCTCGATCGTCCAGTCGGCCAATGGTTTCGCGCGGGCGATCTCGGCGCCGGCCGTGCAGTACCTGATCTCGGGTTTCGGCTGGCGTCCGACCTACCTCATCGAGGCCGCCTTCATGGCGGTGGTGGTGTTGCCCCTGGCGGCCTGGTTTCGCCGCACCGACCCGCCGCGCCGCAGCACAACGGAGGCGGCCGCGGCGCCCGCCGACTCGCCGGCGATCGCCCCCCGCGGCGGCTGGACCCTCGCCGAGGCGATGCGCACGCCGCATTTCTGGCTGCTCTTCGCGGTCTATCTGTTCACCGGGCTGGGCAGCTTCTTCGTCTCGCTGCATCAGCTCGCTTTCGCGATCGACCGCGGCTTCGACAAGCTTTACGCCGCCGAAGTGCTCGGCATGGGCGCGTTTCTCGCGGTCTTCGGGACGATCGTCACCGGCACGCTGTCCGATTATATCGGCCGCGAGCTGTCGGCGATCATGGCCTACGGCTTTTCGATCGTCGGCGTGATCTGCGCGCTGTTCATCACCGGGCCGAGCCAAGGCTGGCTGCTGTGGCTGCACGCCTGCCTGTTCGGCCTCACCTGGGGCGCGCGCGGCCCGGCGATCACCGCCAAGACCGCCGACCTCTTCCCCGGCGCGCAACTGGGCGCGATCCTCGGCGTCATCACCATCGGCAGCGGCCTCGGCGCGGCGCTCGGCTCGTGGGGCGCCGGGTTCATCTTCGATCTGTCGGGGAGCTACGAGCTCGCCTTCGGGCTGTCGATCGCGTCATATCTGGGCGGGGTCGTCGCCTTCTGGGCGCTGCGCCGCCCGCCGGTGCGCCGGCCGGCATGATCCGCTACGCGCCTCAGCTCGCGATCAGGCTGTCGATGCCCGCGACGGCGTCGCGCAGATGGGTGCGCTCGGACGGCAGCACGACGACGACGGTGGTGCCGCGGCCGAGTTCGCTGTCGATCGTCATCGTGCCGCCATGCAGCTCGACGAGGCGCTGTGCCAGCGGCAGGCCGAGCCCGGTGCCGCCATGCGGGCGGGCGAGGCTGTTGTCGATCTGGCCGAACGGCTGCAGCGCGCGCGGGACGTCGTCGGCCGCCATGCCGATCCCGGTATCGGCGACCGATATCACCGCCTGGCCCGACAGCGCCAGCGTCGCCGACACGCTGACGGTGCCGCCCGACGGGGTGAACTTGACCGCGTTCGAGACGAGGTTGAGCAGCACCTGTTCGAGGCGCAATTCGTCGGCGCTGACCTCGATTTCGGTTGGCCGGAAGTCGAGGGTGATGCCGCCTGCCGCGGCGCGGTCGTTGACCATGCGGCGGCAGGTCTCGAAGATCGCGTTGATCGCCACCGGGCTGTCGCGCAATTCGAGCCGCCCGGCTTCGACCTTCGACAGGTCGAGCAGGTCGTTGATGATGCGCAGCAAATGATGGCCCGAGCCGTGAATGTCCTGCGCGTAGTCGCGGTAGCGCGTGTCAACCGGTCCAAACAGCGCCGACGAGATGACCTCGGAAAAGCCGATGATCGCGTTCAACGGCGTGCGCAGCTCGTGGCTCATATTGGCGAGGAACTGGCTCTTCGCCTGGTTGGCGCTTTCCGCCAAGTCCCGCGCCGCCCGCAGTTCGCTCTCGATGTGGCGCCGCACGCTGGCGTCGCGCGCGACGGTGAAGAGATATTCCTCGGCGCCGAACTGGATAAAGCTCGCGGTGATGTCGACCGGGATGGTGTGCCCGTCTTTGGTGACGCGCTGGCCCTCGAAGCTGCGCGAGCCGATCTGGCGATACTGTTCCCAGCGCTCCGGCCAGGCTTCCCGCTCGGTCTGCACGGCGATGTCGAACACCGTCATGCCCAACAGGTCTTCGCGGCTGTAGCCGGTCTGCCGGCAGGTCGCGTCGTTGACGTTGAGGTAGCGGCCCGACCGGTCGAGCAGGCAGATCGCTTCCGACGAGCGGTCCATCGCCAGCTGGGTCAGCCGCAGATCGTCCTCGGTGCTTTCCCGCACCGCGACCTCGCGCTGCAGCCGCTCGGCGAGCTGCCGCAGCCGGCTGGCGCGCGCCCGGCTGGTGATGAGGTAGAGCGTCAAGAGTGCCGTCAGCAGCAGCCCGGAGCCGAGCTCGAACCAGCCCGCGCCGGCCAGCCGGTCGGCCAGGAGTTCGCGCGTCGGCCGGACGATCAGCGTGCAGTCGCGCCCGGCAAAGCTGAACGCCGAACCCCAATAGGGCTGCACCAGCGCCCGGACCTCGTTTCCCGGCTCATTCTTTGCCTGCGAATCCGGCGCCGCGTGCGGTCCTTGCGCCGTGTGGTTATAGATCAGCCGCTTGCCCTGCGGCGCGGCGTCGTCGATGACGTAGAGATGCAAGCCTTGCGGCACCGGCTCGAACGCCGAGATCACCGCGTCGATCGCGGCGCTGAACGACATGCGGAAGGCCAGCACGCCGACCGGGTCGCCGCCGCCCTTGCTCATCGCCGGGAACACCGGCACGAAGAGTAGGCTGGCGTCGGCGCCGTAGGCCATGCGCATGGTCGGCGTCGCGGTCATCGTGCCGCTGGCGATCGCTTGGTCGAGCGCGCGGCGCGGGCCTAGATCGAGGCCGAACGGCGCACCGGGACGTTCCGGCTCGACATAGCGCAGCGGGAAATAGTCGGACTTCGGCGGGGCGACGGTCAGCCCGCCATCGGCGGTCTTGTCCAGGATCGTGTAATCGTCGTGGCGCTCGGCGCGCACCGCGGCTTCGAAGCTCGCGCGGTCCGCGCCTTCGACGCGCGGCGCCCAGGCCAGCGTTTCGAGCCCCGATTGCAGCACGCTGCTGGCAAGCAGGATGCTTTTGGCGTAGGCGCGGAACTGCCCGGCGTTGATGTGCTCATAGGGGAACGCCGCGGCAAACCCCTCGATCGTCCCTTCGTAGCGGCTCAGCACTTCCTGGAGGTCGCGCGCTCGGCTGTCGGCCTGGGCCGAAAATTCCGCCGAGACGCGGTCTTGCGCCACTTTGCGGGCATGGTCGAACAGCGACACCGAGGCCATGATGCCAAGGCACGCGGCCAGCGCGGCTGGCCAATGTCGACAAATCCGGGTCCAGTTCATCAAGCGCGGATCCTCGAGCCCCCCGCCAGGGTCATGCACAGCATGCCGGGCATTTCGTTGAATAAGAGTAAAGTAGCGAAGTCTTAACGCCGCGCCGGTTATCGCTGTCGCTTCCCCGGTTCCGGCAGGCGTTCTAAAGATGACCATCGCTGTCCGTGCTATTCGGCTGTCCCGGCGGGTCGCTCTGGCGCTCGCCGCAGTCCTGGCGCTCGCCGCCGCCTGGCCGGCAGAGGCCGGCGCGCTCGACGACATCCGCGCGCGCGGCCAGTTTGTCGTCGGCACCAAGGCCGATTACCAACCCTTCGGTTTTCGCGACGGGTCGGGTGCGGTCGTCGGCTTCGAGCCCGATCTGGCTCGCGAGATCGCCAAGGCGCTCGGGGTCTCGCTAAAGCTCGTGCCGGTCGTCGCCACCAACCGGGTCGCGCTGCTCCAGTCGGGCCAGATCGATCTCATCATCGCGACGATGAACGACACGCCGGAGCGCCGCAAACAGGTCGATTTCGTCGAGCCGAGCTATTACGCCTCGGGGGTCAACGTGCTGGCGCCCAAATCGGCGCGCCTGCATGTCTGGCAGGAGTTGCGCGGCAAGCCGGTGTGCAGCGTCGAGGGCTCGTTCTACATCGCCGAAATCCAGGCCCGCTATGCGCCCGAGATGCATCTCTACAAGGACACCAGCCAGGTCTACGCCGCGGTCAAGGCCGGCGAATGCGTCGCCGCCTATGACGATGCGGCGATCATCGGCCAGCTGCAGATGGACGAATGGCGCGATTACGAGATGCCGCTGCGCTCGATCCTGGTGCAGCCCTGGGGCATGGCGGTGAAGCCGGGCAATGCCGAGCTCGCCGTCTTTGTTGGCGGCCTGGTCAAGAAATGGCACGCCGCCGGCCATATCGAGGCGCTGGAAAAGACCTGGGCGATCCCGCCATCGGTCTTCGCCCAGGAAATGCACCGCCGCTACGCCGACGCGGATTGATCGCGCGGTGGTGAAAGGCATTACGCAACCCCTCTCCCGCAAGCGGGAGAGGGAAAAGGCGGGCTAATCCGGCTTGCGCACCAGCGCCTCGACCGTCCGCCCGAGCCGGGCTTCCTGGTTGCGCGCGGAGTTGAGCTGCATCTCCAACAGCCGCTGGCCCAGGATGAGGTGCGTGCCGAGCGGCCCCAGCCCCTCGCGCTCCAGCCGCTCGCGGTTGCGGATCGTCGCCGGCAGCGTCTCCTCGGTCGTGTCGTGGAAGACATCGACCGCGAACCCCACCGCCTCCAGGTCGGCGCGCATCTCCTCGGGGGTGGCGAGAAAGCTCGTCGCCGGGGTCTCCGCCCATGGCACCGGATAGCGGAAATTTCCGTCCTTGCCGCGGCACAAATTCGACAGCGCCAGCATCCCGCCCGGCTTCAGCGCGCGAAACGCCTCGCGGTAGAATTGCCGCTTGTCGGCGATGTTCATGATGACGTTCTGCGAATAGGCGCGGTCGAACGTGTCGTCGTCGACCGGCAGAGCGAGCGCGCTTCCGTGCTTGATGGTGATGCGCCCGGCCAGCCCGGTGGCGGAGTTGAGCGCCTCGGCCGCGGCGCAGAATTCCGGCGTCAGATCGACCCCGGTCACCCGCACGCCGCATTTCGCGGCAAACCAGCGCGACGGCCCGCCAATCCCCGAGCCGATGTCGAGAATGTGCTCGCCGGGCTGCGGCTTCAGCAATTCGACCAGCTCCTTGGTCGCGACGATGCCGCGCCCGTGGAAATGGTCGAGCACCGACAGCGCCTCGACCGTGACCGGAGCCTCGGCTCCGTTGACCGCCTTCAACGCGGCGAGGATACGCTCGGCGATCCCCGCGCTGCCGTAATGGCCGGCGACGTCGTTCTCGACTGCCATGTCTTCCTCCCGCTTGGCATCCGTCCCCGGCGATGCTAACGCCATTGGCACTGCGGATGAACTCTATCGGGGAGGGACACGATGGCCATCAAAGTCGAACGCTTCCAGCCGCCCGGCATGGATGTCCGGATGCAGGAGGGCAAGGCCGCCTATTCGCATGTCGTCGCGGTCAGCGGCACCGGCAAGTTGATCTTCGTCGCCGGCCAGCTCGGGCGCGACGCCTCGGGGAATATCGTTCAGGGCGGCATGCGCGCGCAGCTCGAACAGACCTTCAAGAACCTCGAAGCCTGCCTCAAGGCCGCCGGCGCGACGTGGGCCGACGTCATCAAGACCAATACCTTCGTCACCGATTACGACGCGTTCTCGCAGTGCCGCGACGTGCGCATGCGCCATTTCGGCGTCGCCGTGCCGACCAGCACGACGATCCGCATCAGCGGCCTCGCGCAGCCCGGGGCGATGGTCGAGATCGAGCTGATCGCGGCGGTGAATTAGCTGAACCGCTCGTCCACATGCGGGAGAGCGACGTTTTCGGAGCGGGAGGGAGCCTACTCGCTCTTCTTCACCACCTCGTAGAGCCGTTCGTCGTAGAAGCCGCCCTCGAACGGCACGAGCTTGGCGCGG
>DASZLY010000078.1:0-2034 GCA_035552135.1 Allostellaceae bacterium
GGGACTGCCGGCCGACAAGGTCGAGGCGATGCTCTCGGGCCAGCCGACCTCGTTCGGCGACGCGCGCGAGCAGGTCGTCTACGAGATGGCGGTGTGTCTCAGCAATGCGCGCTGGGTGTCGAAGGGGCTCTACGACCGCGCAGTCGCGGCGCTCGGCCATGTCGGCGTCACCGGCGTCATCTGCCTGATGGGCCATTACACCAGCGTGTCGATGACTCTCGCCTTCTACGACGTGCCGGCCGGCGCCTCGGGGATGGCGCGCTAGGCGCGCCCGGGGGCTACGACCTTCGATCCAACCTCTCTTCCGCGAGGCCGCCAATGTCGCTGTCGAATGCTCCCGATCCCGCGGTGCGCGAAGCCGTCGTGCGGCGCGACCTCGACAACGTTCTGCACCCGATCGTCCAGCACAAGGCCCTGGAATCAAAGCAGATGGTGGTTATCGGCGGGGAGGGGTCGACGATCGTCGACGCCGACGGCACCGAGTATCTCGATGGTATGGCCGGGCTGTGGTGCGTCAATATCGGCTATGGCCGTGCCGAGCTGGCCGAAGTCGCCGCCGACCAGATGCGGCAATTGTCGTATTTCCCGCACACGGCGATGAACGTGCCGGCGGCGGGGCTGGCCGAAAAGATCAACGGGCTGATGGGCGGCGGCTACCACACCTATTTCGTCAACTCGGGCTCGGAAGCGAACGAGGCCGGGTTCAAGATCGCCCGGCAGTATATGAAGCAGGAATATCCCGGCGAGTTCCGATTCAAGACGATCGGCCGGTATTTCGCCTATCACGGCACCACGCTGGCGACGCTCGATGCCGGCGGGATGGGCGAGCGCAAGGCGAAGTTCGAGCCGTACTCCGGCGACTTCGTCCATGTCGCGCCGCCCTACTGCTACCGCTGCCCGTTCGGCCTCAGCTATCCGAGCTGCGGCTTGGCCTGCGTCAAGAACCTCGAAACGACGATCCTCGGCGAAGGTCCGGAGACCGTCGCCGAGGTGATCGTCGAGCCGATCATGAGTGGCGTCGGCGTCGCGGTGCCGCCCGACGAATATCTCCCCGAGGTCGAGAGCCTCTGCCGCAAATACGGCATCCTTTTGCATGTCGACGAGGTCATCAACGGCTTCGGCCGCACCGGCAAGATGTTTGCGCACCAGCATTACGGCGTGTCGCCCGACATCATCGCCGTCGCCAAGGGCATCTCCAGCGCCTATCTGCCGATCGCCGCGACGGTGGTGAAGAACGCGGTGTTCGACAGCTTCTACGGCGACCCGGCGGAAAACCGCCAGGTGGCGCAGGTCAACACCTATGGCGGGCATCCGGCAGCGGCGGCGGTGGCGCTGCGCAACATCGAGATCATGGAAGACGAGCGGCTGGTCGAGCGCGCCGCCGAGACCGGCGCCTATCTGCTCGACGGGCTGCGCACGCTGATAAGCCACAAGCTGGTGGGCGACGTGCGCGGCAAGGGCCTCTTGATCGGCGTCGAGCTGGTCAAGGACCGCGCCACCAAGGAGCAGCTCGACCCGGCGCAGTTCGGCGCGATTATCGATTTCTGCCGCGACCACGGCGTCATCGTCGGGCGGGCCAGCGGCGGACGGCGCCACGGGACGACGATTGCGATCTGCCCGCCGCTGGTCATCACCCGCGCCGAGTGCGACCGGATCGTCGACACGCTGGACCGCGCGCTGGCGGCGCAGCACGCCGGCTAGATCGATACCGGTTGAGGCCGCTCGTGCCAGCCCCCACCTTGCCGACTGTAGGACTTGGGCAGTGTTCCCGGCCGGGCGACAAGCAAGCGCGAAAGCTCGTGCGTTCGCAGCTTTTATGGAAATTCAGTTGGCGACCAGCTGTTGAACCGTTCGATTTTGCCTTATTCCGTATTGGAATACCGGGCGCTTTCAGAACCGCCGCCGCGGCGAGGCGAGCGCCAAAGCTGCGCTTCGGTGCTAGCGAGCGGCGGTGGCGTCGCGCCACTGCTCTTCCGCGGTGAAGCGATCGACCAGCATGTCGAGGAACAGCCGCACCTTGGCGCTCAACTGCCG
>DASZLY010000079.1:0-15725 GCA_035552135.1 Allostellaceae bacterium
AGGAAGTAGAAATTCTTGTTGCGATCGACGATGAACTCGACGGTCCCGGCCGAGCGGTAGTTCACCGCCTTGGCCAGCGCCACCGCCTGCGCGCCCATCGCTGCGCGGGTCGCGGGGTCGAGGAACGGGCTCGGGCTTTCCTCGATGACCTTCTGGTGGCGCCGCTGGATCGAGCATTCGCGCTCGCCGAGATGCACGACATGGCCGTGCGCGTCGCCCATCACCTGGATTTCGATGTGGCGCGGCTCCTCCATGTATTTTTCGAGGAAGACCCGATCGTCGCCAAAGCTCGCCTTGGCCTCGTGCTGCGCCGAGGAAAACCCCTCGCGCAGCTCGGCATCGTCACGGGCGATGCGCATGCCCTTGCCGCCGCCGCCGGCCGAGGCCTTGATCATCACCGGGTAGCCGATCTCGTGCGCGATCTTCGCCGCCTCGCCGGTATCCTCGATGACGCCGAGAAAGCCCGGCACGGTCGACACGCCGGCCGCGGCGGCGAGCTTTTTCGATTCGATCTTGTCGCCCATCGCGGCGATCGCCTCGGGGGTCGGGCCGATAAATTCGATGCCCTCCCGGGCCAGCGCCTCGGCAAAGGCCGGGCGCTCCGACAAAAAGCCGTAGCCGGGATGCACCGCCTCGGCGCCCGTCGCCTTGCAGGCGGCGACGATGCGGTCGATCCGCAGGTAGCTCTCGGCCGCCGGCGGCGGGCCGATCGCCACTGCCTCGTCGGCCATGCGCACATGCAGCGCCTCGGCGTCGGCCTCGGAATAGACCGCGACGGTCTTGATGCCCATGCGCCGCGCGGTGCGGATCACCCGGCAGGCGATCTCGCCGCGGTTGGCGATGAGGATTTTGGCGAACATTCAGCGCAGCAGATCGATGGTGCGTCCTTCGAGGCCTTGCTGCGCAAGGCACCTCAGGATGAGGACGTTCTGCGATGGCATAAAGAAAAATCCCTCATCCTGGGGTGGCTGCGCAGCGGCCCTCGAAGGACGCACGCGGCCGATCCAATATCACGGCGGGATGCTAAACCATTCAGCACACGGTGCCCCAGTGCGCCCCATTCCGCCACAGTGCCGAAGCGCGCCTCGCCAAAGACCAGCCTATCTCGCTCACCTTCGAGGAAGCTTTGGGGCAATTCAAGAAGCTGCATATCCCCACGATGCGGCCCGGCACGCAAAAAGCCTGCACCTGGCTGCTCGACACCAATTTCTCGCACATCAAGAAGCGGCCGATTACCAGCCGCATGCCAGGCGAGGGCGTCGTTCGAGGCGTCCGACTTCGCCCGTTCATCGATTTCCAAAAAACTTGCGCCGCGTCGAACCGCGACATGCCGCGACAGACATTCGAACATCCGTACGTGGACGACCGTCCACACCATCATCGCCGGAGCGCAATGACCAGGATTCAGAAATCAAGATAGGGGATAACGCTGAGCTCGCACGGCCGGGAGCTAGGTCGCGTTTGAAGCACATTTCGGCCATTGGCGCCGATGCCAGCCGAGTTCTCAATAGCGCCGATAGTAGTCGCCGATAGTAGTCATTGACGATTGCGCGGCCCGGCTCTTCAAAACGGCGGGACGTTTAGAGAGAATCACCTAATCATCGCTGGAAATCCACTAGCGATACCCGCATAGTGATCGTGCCTAAAGAATGCCGGCGCGGGGATCGAACGGATTGTCACCCTAACGGAGCGGCGGTTCGGAAGGGTGGAGTGTAGGAGATCGGGGTGGCTCTCCAAGGGGGTGGCCTGCGCGTCTTGGCGCTGGCGGTGGCGCTGACCGGGACCTCGGCCGGGGCGGGATTTGCCAACCCACAGGGCGGGACAGTCGTTAGCGGCGGCGCGTCAATCGGGCGGCCGGGAAAATCGCTGACGGTCAAGCAGACGACCGACCGGGCGATCATTAACTGGAGGAGCTTTTCGACCGGCACCGGCGAGACGACGCGTTTCGTTCAGCCGTCGGTGGCCTCGGCGATCCTCAACCGCGTCACCGGCGGCGACCCGTCCGTGCTGCTCGGCAGGCTGCAGAGCAATGGTCAGGTTTACCTGATCAACCCAAACGGCATCATGGTCGGGCCGAACGGGGTCATCGACACGCGCGGCGGGTTTGTCGCCTCAACCCTCGATGTGCCGGGTGCGGCGTTTGAGCGGGGCGGGTCGCTGACTTTTTCCGGCGGATCCACCGCGACGATCAGCAATCTCGGGACGATCAAGACGACGAACGGCAATGTCGCCCTGATCGCGCTGCACGTCGTCAACGGCGGCAGCATCAGCGCACCGGATGGGCAGGCGTTGCTGGCGGGCGGCAACGAGGTTCTCTACGTGCCCGATGGCGACAGCAGCGTCGTGATCCGGCCCGGACGGGCGCCGGGCGGGGCGACTGTCGACAATAGCGGGCGGATCGCGGCCGCCTCGGCGCAGTTGAAGGCGGCGGGGAGCCCCTACGCGCTGGCGGTCAACAACACCGGGGCGGTCGAGGCGACCGGGCTGACGGCGGTCGGCGGCCGGCTTATGCTGAGCGGCGGCGACGGCGACGTCGAAAGCGGCGGGACGCTGGCGGCTCCGGGCGGCACGGCGACGTTGACCGGCGGACGGGTCGCGGTGACCGGAAGCGTCGATGTCACGGCGCCCATGGGCGGCGGGAGGATCGCGGTCCAGGGAACAAACGCCGCCGTCGTGACCCCGACCGGGTCGCTCGCGGCGAATGCGACGCAAAACGGTAACGGCGGACATATCAGCGTCACCTCGCGTGGCGCCACGAACTTTGCCGGCACCGCGAGCGCGACGGGCGGTCCGCGAGGCGGGAACGGCGGGACGGCCGAGATCTCGGGCCGGACGCTCGGGGTCACGGGCACGGTCGCTCTGAAGGCGCCGAAGGGGAAGGCGGGCTCGCTGCTCTTCGACCCCGACGAGATCGACGTCGAGCCCGGCACGGCGTCGCCCGGCGACATCATCGGCGGCATCTGGAGCTTCTCGCAGGACGCGGGCGCCCAAACGATCGGCACGACGACGATCGTCAATCTGCTGGCTAGCGGGAACCTGGCCCTGCAGGCGACGACCGGCATCACGATCAACGGGGCGATCAGCGCGACCTCGGCCAATACACTCGAATTCGACTCGCCGACGATCACGGTCAACCAGCCGATCACCATCACCGGCGGCAATCTCGTGTTCAGCGGCATCAACGGCAGCCAGCCGGCCGTGGCGGGACAAAGCCTGACCACGGCGGTGAGCGCGACGCTCTCGGCGAACACGATCGGCATCAATTCCTTCGCCACCGCGACCCTGGGCGGCGCGGTCCAGGCCACGCAGCTCGCGCTCGACAACCCGTTCCTGCTGCTCTCGGGGCCGGTGTCGATCACGGCGACCAATGCCGCCAACGCGGTCGGGACGCTGTCCCTCGACGGTCTCGATCTCAGCGGGGCGCTGACCTTCAGCACCAGCGGCTCCCTCAGCGTCGGCGGGCAGGCAAGCGCCGGCAGCATGGCGATCACCGCGGCGGGCGATCTGACGATGTCGGCACAAGGGAACGTCCAACTCGCCGGCAAAAACGGCGGCCCGATCACGCTGGCCTCGACCGGCGGCGCGTTCATCGACCAGGTCGGATCGAACCTGTTCTTTCCGACGACCGGGCGAGAGGTGATCTACTCGGCGACCGACTCCGGCAATTTTTCGGCGGTCGGGCTCGGGTTCCCGCAATACAACCCGGTCGCCTTCGGCAGCGACCCCGAGTCCAGCCTCAGCCAGGTCATCTACATCGCGAACTCGACGGCCCTGGCGCCGCTGGCGATCACCGCCGACACGCTGAGCCGCACCTATGGCGCGACCGGTCCGAACTTCACCTTCAACAACGGCGACAGCGGCCTGGCGAGCCTCGCGATCCAGCCCCAGTTCGCGCTATTGCAAGACTCGACGCCGGTCACCAACGGCACCGGGCTCGCCGCCGGCACCTATACGATCGTGCCGTCGGGCGCGATCTCGTCGAATAACGCGCTGAGCTTCACCAACGGCACGTTCACGGTGAACCCGGCCCCGCTCAACATCGTCGCCAACAACGCGACGATATCGTTTGGCGACTCGCTCCCGACCCTTACCGCCGGCATTTTCGGCCTCGTCAACAGCGACCCGACATCGATCGTGACCGGGCTCTCCATCGCCACGACGGCGACAAACGGGTCGGGCGTCGGCAACTACCCGATCACCCCATCCGGGGCGAGCGCGCCCAATTACACGATCACCTTTACCCCCGGCACGCTGACGATCGGCAAAGCGGCGTTGACCCTGACCATCACCGCGGACGACCTGTCGCGGCTTTACGGCGCGGCCAACCCGACTTTGACCGCGAGCTATGCCGGGTTCGTCAACGGCGACGATTCGTCGGTCGTCAGTGGGCTCGTCCTCAGCACGACCGCAATCCCGACATCGCCGGTCGGGATCTATCCGATCATCGCGTCCGGGGCGAGCGCGGCCAATTACAACGTCGCGCTGGTCAACGGCACGCTGACCGTGACGCCGGCGCCGCTGACCATCACCGCCAACAACAACACCCGGCTCTACGGCGGGATCGACCCGACCTTCGCGGCGGGCTTCGCTGGCCTCGTCAACGGTGAGGATTCGTCCGTCGTCTCGGGACTGCAGTTCAGCACGAACGCGACGAGCGCGTCGCCGGTCGGCAACGGCTATACGATCACCCCGTTTGGCGCCAGCGCGAGCAACTACAGCATCAGCTACGCCACCGGCGCGCTCTCCGTGACCCCGGCGCCGCTCCTCATCACCGCCAACGACGCCTCGAAGACCTACGGCGCCGCCAACCCGCCTCTATCGGCAAGCTTCACCGGCCTCGTCAACGGCGAGGGTTCGTCCGTGGTTTCGGGGCTGCAGTTCGGCACACCCGCGACGAGCGCGTCGGGCATCGGCAACTACACGATCACCCCGTCGAGCGCGAGCGCGGGCAATTACAGCATCACCTACGCCGCCGGCACGCTGAGCGTGACCCCGGCGCCGCTGCTGATCACCGTCAACGACGCCGCGCGGATTTACGGCGCCGCCAATCCCGATTTCATCCCGAGCATTTCGGGCTTCGTCAACGGCGACGGCCCGTCGGCGGTGTCGGGGCTGCAGCTTGCGACGACCGCGACCAGTCTGTCGAATATCGGCGCCTATCCGATCACCGGCTCGAGCGCGACCGCGGCCAACTACGCGATCAGCTACGTTCCCGGCACGCTGACCGTGAACCGGGCACCGCTGACGATCACCGCCAACGATGCCTCTTCCGTCTACGCGCAGAGCTTCCCGAGCTTCGGCGCGGGCTATGCGGGGCTCGTCAATGGCGATCCGCAATCCGTCGTCACCGGGCTCCAATTCGTCGCGAACGGCATCCAAGGGAGCCCGGTCGGGACCTATTCGATCATCCCGTTCGGTGCGACGGCGACGAACTATTCGATCAGCTTCGCCAACGGCACGCTGAACATCACGCCGGCCCCGCTGACGATTACTGCCGACAACACCTCGCGGCTCTACGGCGCGGCCAACCCGGCGTTCACGGCGAGCTATGCCGGCCTCGTCAACAGCGATACCTCCTCGGTAATCACGGGGCTGCAGCTCGCAACGGCCGCGACGAGCGCGTCGAATGCCGGCGCCTATCCGATCGCCGGGTCGGGCGCGGTCGCGTCCAATTACACGATCGCCTACGTCAACGGCACGCTGACGGTAAACCCGGCGCCCCTGCTCATTACGGCCAACAACGCCTCGTCGGTCTACGGCGCGGCCATCCCGGGCTTCGGCGCGAGCTATTCGGGCTTCGTCAACGGCGACAATTCGTCGGTGGTATCGGGCCTGGCCTTCTCGCCGCCGCCGAGCCCGGCCAATGCCGGCGCCCATGCGATCGTGCCTTCGGGCGCGACCGCCGCGAATTACGCGATCGGCTACCGGAACGGCACGCTGACGATCACGCCCGCCTCGTTGACGATCGGCCCGGACGGCACCCAAACCTACGGCGGCACGCCGACGGTGACCTTTGTCTATAGCCGCTTCGTCAACGGCGATACCGCTGCCTCGCTGACGACGCAGCCTACCTTCACGACGCCGGCCGGCCAGTTCGATTCGGTCAATTTCTACCCGCTCTTCGCCTCGGGCGCGGCCTCGCCGAATTACACGATCAGCTACCAGCCGGGCACGCTGCGGATCACGCCGGCCACGGTCTTCGTCACCCCTGCGGACGTGACCCGCCTCTTCGGCGCGGCCACGGCGCCCGACAGCGTATTCTTCAGCGGTTTCGTCAACGGCGACTCGGCATCGAGCGTGTTCAGCACAGTGCCGATCGCGAACAGCGACTCGCCGTTGCTCAACGTCGGCAAGTACCCATTGCCGGTGTACCAGGGAGGGGTCATCAAGAACCCGAACTACGTTGAGGCCGATCTGACCGGCACGCTGACCGTAAAGCCGGCCCCGCTGACGATCACCGGCCTCAACGCGAGCGGCACCCAAGGCCAGCCGCTGCCAACGCTGACGGGCCAGTTTGCCGGGTTGGTCAACGGCGAAACGCCCCAAACGGTCAACTTCACCTTTGGCGCCATCGTGACTGGCGGCAACATCGTGACGTCGAGTTCGCCGACCGGCTCGTACCAGACAGTCGTGATCGGCAACGATCCCAACTACATCGTCACCTTTATCCCGGGAACCCTGAACCTCGATCCGCCACCCATCGTTATCGCCACGAAGCTGACCCCGACCGATCTGAGCGGCCTCAACCTGAGCGGCGCCGACGCCCCCATCACCGTCTACACGACCGACCCGCTCGGGTTCGCGGCCGGCGACGCGCTCGCCAGCTCGCTCGCCTATCAGGAAGAGCAAAGCGTCATCGATCAGTTCCTTGCCGCGACTGGCGACAGCCTCGCAGCGGTACAGCTGGCGCTCAAGAATCCCGGTACCGCTGCGGCGATGCTCGGCGATCTGACGCCGTTCCTCTACGCCGACCTGCAGAGCATCCTGAATATCGATCAATCGCAATGGACGGCCCAGCAAACCGCCTTTGTCCAGGCTTTTCAGAATTACATCCAGGCGCAAAAGGAGGCGGCGGCGAACCAGGCGATGGCCGATTACCAATCCTGGAAAGAACAGCAGACCGCGATCTACAACGCCAAGGTCAGCGCCGTCAGCGGCATCGCACAAATGGACGAAATGGCGATCCTGTCCAGCGACCCGCCCATTCCGCCGCCCGATTTTCTCAACGAGGCGCAAAGCGGGATGAATTTGACCAACGTGGATGTACTGAACGTGTCCGTCATCGCGGGACAGACCGCGCAAATCTCCCAGGATGCAACGAACGTCCAATACAATATGTCACTCGCGGCGGTGAATTTTTTCCTGCAGAACTACACCGACCCGTCGAATCAAAAGCTCTTTAATCAGCTGAAGACGGAGCTGAGTAGTAAGGATATCGATGTGCAGGCCAGTGCCGAGCAATACCTCATGAATCAATATTCTAGCCTTGTGCAGGTAGGCCAGGCGCCGGACATGCCGCCCGGGTATAGCGTCGCGAGCGAACAATCGGCGACAGGGTTTATTGGCGGCGCGATCGGCGATGGGACGATTATTGTCAGCAAGATGATAATGGCAGGTACTTCCGTGGTCCTCAAAGTGGCCGCGGATAAGGGCGTCACCACGAAGCCGATCGACCTGAACCTTGTTGGCAAGGACTCTAAGATCGCTGCAACGACCGAATATCTCAACTCCCAACGCCTGCCGAAGTACCAAAAGCAACTGCAGGCGGCGATCGATGCGCTTCAAAAAGCGCTCGAAGACCCAGATCTCACCGAAATAAAAGCGCAGATCAAACAGACTTTTACGGACCAGGACGGTAAAGTGGTGCTGTCGGACTACCAAATTGACCAAAGGGCGCAAGCGAAAATAGATGACATGAAGCAGTCGATCCAGGATCTGAAAACCAAAGTCGAAAACGTGGGCGGGGAGGTCAAAGGGATTGAGGGGGCCGAAGGGGTCATCAAAGAGACGCAATCCGTCGACGACATGCTCGAAGTCTCTAAGACGCTTCAATCGCTCGCGAAAGGCGCCGAGGCGCTCGGTGCGGTCACCGGCCCGGTCGGCGTCGTCATCGAGGTCGCCGCCAACATCGCGCAAATCATCACCGGCGGCGTCGAATACGGCACCCTCGACACCTACAACACCGCCTTCAACAACGCGGTCAACGCCGCGAAGCAGCCGGTGTCCGTCAACGATTTGAAGGCCATGCTCAACAGCGACGACGGCAAGACGCAGATGCTCAACTACTTCGAGACGATGATGGCAACCGGCGGCCAGGCCTCCGGCGCGGCGCCGACTATGTCGCTGTCGCAGATCGAGGCCCATTGACCCCGCGCTTCCGCATCGCCGCGCTGCTGGCAGGTGCGCTGGTTTGCGCATCGACCGCGTTCGCGCTCGCGGCCAAATCGGACGTCACCGCCGAGCAGGCGAGGATAGGCGCCGCAACGTCAAATGTCGTGCTGCGGGCGGTGGTGCTGCTCGACAAGCCGGGCGAGGTGCAAAAGGCCGGGCTGAGCGCCGCGGCGGCGCACGGTGTGGATGCGAGCCGGCTGCCCGGTTTCGCCGGCGCCGCCGCCGACCCCGATCTCACCAAGCTCCTCGGCAAGCCGGCAAGCCTCAAGCTCGTCGGCGAGGTGCGCGCCGCCCTCCAGAAATACGCGCAGACGTCCAACCATCCCTTCGCGGCAGTTACCATTCCCCCGCAGGACATTTCGAGCGGCGTGCTGCAGGTGGTTGTCGTCGAGGGCAAGCTCGGCAAGGTGTCGGTCGAGGGCGCCGATTGGTTCTCGGCCGGGGAATACGAGCGCGCGGTGCGGCTCAAACCGGGGCAGCCGATCAACAACGCCGATTTGTCGGCCGACACCGACTGGCTCAACCAGAGCCAGTACCGCCATGTCGTGATCGTGGCGCAGCCAGGGGCGCAATTCGGCACCACCGACCTCGTCGTCCGCGCGCAGGACCGGCGGCCGATTACGTTCAATGCCGGGTTCGACGACACCGGCACCAAATCGACGAGCCTCTATCGGATGAGCACCGGGTTCGATTGGGGCGACGCGTTCTGGCGCGGCGACGACCTCAATTACGAGTTCACCGCCGCCCCCGACCCGGGCCGGCTCAGCCAGCACAGCCTTTCCTACACCTTCAACCTGCCCTGGCACGATTCGCTGTCGCTGTCCGGCAGCTACGCGACGACCAACTCGCTGCCGTCGGGCATCACCAACACCACCGGCATCACCGGCACCGCCTCTCCGCGCTACAACATGCTGCTGCCGACGGTCTGGGGCATCCGCCAGACGCTTTCGCTCGGCTATGACTTCAAGACGACCAACAACAACATCCTCTTCGGCGGCGTCAGCGTGTTTCCGTCGACGTCCGAGGTCGACCAGTTCAGCGCCACCTATAGCGGCGGCCTCGCCGACCCCTTCGGCTCGACGAACGCGACGCTGCTGATCGTCGGCAGCCCCGGCGGGATGACCCCGCTCAACAACAACACGGCGTTCCAGAGCCAGCAGGCGGGGGCGGTCGCGAATTACGTCTACGCCCGGGTGACGCTCGACCGCCTGACCGAGCTGCCGCAGGGGTTCTCGTGGCAGTCGCGCCTCACCGGGCAGCTCAGCAGCGCGATCCTCCTGCCCAGCGAGCAGCTGGTCTTTGGCGGGTTCCAGTCGATCCGCGGGTTTGTCGAGCAGGGCGTCACCCGCGACGAGGGGGTCACGTGGCAGAACGAGCTGCGCCTTCCAACGCTCGAGGCCGGCACCGCGCGGCTTCTCCACCTCGACCCCGAAAGCGACGCGCTCGTGCCGTTCTGGTTCTTCGACATCGGCGGCGGCCGCAACCATCAGGAACTTCCCGGTGCGCCCACCTCTTGGGTCTCGCTCGCCAGTACCGGCCCGGGCGTCACCTGGAACGTCGCCCGCAACCTCTCCTTCCGCTTCACCTGGGGCATCCCGCTGATGCGGGTCGGCGCCTTCATCCCCCGCCTCGGCCCACAGGCCGCGCTGCAGCTCACTTTCTAGACCAGACAGCGATGAGGTCAACCAGCGGTCCGCCGCCTCTCGCCCTCCACACTCCACCCGCCCGCGCGCCGGGATTCTCTGAATGCATGTAGACCGCTTTGGGGCGGGAGCGCCCGTTGCAACGGTAGAGGCCGGGCGTCCGCTATCGCTACGGCGAGGCGACCCTTTGTCGGAATCCGCGTCAACGGATGAGATGCGCCGTTCCAAGACCGGCGGTCCGACCGCATGGCCGCGCCTGATTCCGGCCACTTGGTTCTACCCCGAGCGGAAAATCAACCATCTCCAAATTGGTTGTCGCGCGACAAACCGCGCCTATGACGATCATCAAAATCTGTTCAAATGCTTGTCGCGCATTCGACGTGCTCGGCACTATTCTGTGACCGATTGAAAGGAAATCGTCGTGACCCGGAACCGAAAAGGTCTTTAGTTTGTGAGGAGTAACGTTGTAGCTGGCGCCTCGATTGCGGGGATGGGGCGGTCCTGGAGTGCGGTTCTCGCCCGGTACAAACAACCCAGGCCAGCCCGCAGTACGGCCGAGATTGCCGCTACAGCCCTGCCTTTCGTCGCATTGTGGACGTTGTCGGCGATAGCTGTCGCGTATGGCTACTGGACGGGCCTCCTGCTGACGATCCCTGCGGCTGGCTTTCTGGTGCGCCTTTTCATCCTTCAGCATGATTGCGGCCACGGCGCCTTGTTCGCCCGCCGCTCCACCAATGACTGGACCGGCCGCGTCATCGGCGTTTTCACTCTTACGCCCTATGACTATTGGCGTCGTACCCACGCCGTCCATCATGCAACGGCAGGCAATCTCGACAAGCGCGGGATCGGTGACGTCAATACGCTTACGGTCAGGGAGTATCGTGCTCTGTCGTGGTGGGGCCGCGCGCGTTATCGGGTCTATCGCCATCCCTTGGTCATGTTAGGCCTCGGCCCCGCCTGGCTGTTTATCTGCCAGTATCGATTGCCCCTCGGCCTTATGCGCGCTGGAGTACGACCCTGGACCTCGACGATCGTCACCAATCTGGGCGTCGCCCTTCCGGTCGCGGGCCTGCTGTGGCTGATGGGGGTCGGCCCCTTTCTCATGGTGCAGGCGCCGATCACCTTGATGGCAGCCACGGTCGGCGTGTGGCTGTTCTACGTTCAGCATCAGTTCGAGGAAACGCACTGGTCCGAGGGTGACGACTGGAATCTACAGCACGCCGCACTGTACGGCAGCTCGCACTACGATCTTCCCATCCTGCTGCGTTGGACCACTGGGAATATCGGTATCCACCATGTGCATCACTTGGCGTCCACGGTGCCGTTTTATCGCCTACCGGAAGTACTGCGAGATTATCCTGATTTACGGGATATAGGCCGCCTCACCTTTTTCCAGAGCCTGAGCTGCATCAAACTCGTGCTTTGGGACGAAAGCGCCAAACGCCTTGTATCGTTTCGAGAAGCGCAGGCGACGATCAGACATCGCCAGCTCAGCTCTCCGCTCACCTATCGCAGCCCCGAGGTCTCTTAAGGGGCAACCCCCGCCGGTCGCTCGCTACTCGGCGAATGTCCGCTATCACCGCAAAAGGCGACCACCTACGCTGTTCGCTCTCGCGCTAGAATGCCTCGATGGACGACGGCCGCGCCCGCCACATCCGGTGACATCATAAGGGAGCGCCGGGACGGCAGGGCGTTCGCCCGTCGACCCGAGCCGGAACCGTCTGTCCGTTCAAAAAAAGCATTCTGAATGTACTCGCAGCGAATCTACCGTCCTCGGCTTAACCCCGCGCCTGCCTCGCCACCCGCCGTCCAAATCCGTAACCAATTCGCGACGGCATAACCGTCCAAAATCCATCGCCTCGCGGTCCAATTACCATGACATGACCGGCCGGTTTCTTTGGCAGGTACGCAAGTCTTTCCTGCGAGCCGATTGCATACGCAGCTATGTGAACAAAAGGCTTCGTCTTCGAGAGCGCCGCGCCGTGTGACGACTACGGTCGCGGGGCGGACACGTTAGGCGCTCACCTAATACGCGCCTTTTTTCTTTAATCCATTGATAGATAAATACCAGGCACGATCACAGCGGGATGTTGTCGTGCTTCTTCCACGGGTTCGAAAGCTGCTTGTCGCGCAGCATGGCGAGCGCGCGGGCGATGCGGCGGCGGGTCGTCGCCGGCTGGATCACATCGTCGATAAAGCCGCGGCTGGCGGCGACGAACGGGTTGGCGAATTTCTCGCGGTATTCCTCGGTACGCGCATCGATCTTGGCGGCGTCGCCGAGATCGGCGCGGAAGATGATCTCGACCGCGCCTTTCGGCCCCATCACTGCGATCTCGGCGGAGGGCCAGGCGAAATTGACGTCGCCGCGCAAATGCTTCGACGACATCACGTCATAGGCGCCGCCATAGGCCTTGCGGGTGATCAGCGTCACCTTGGGCACGGTCGCCTCGGCGAACGCGAAAAGCAGCTTCGCGCCGTGCTTGATGATCGCGCCGTATTCCTGCGCGGTGCCGGGCAGGAAACCCGGCACGTCGACCAAGGTGACGATCGGCACGTTGAAGCAGTCGCAGAAGCGCACGAAGCGCGCGGCCTTGCGCGCGCTGTCGATGTCGAGGCAGCCGGCCAGCACCATCGGCTGGTTGGCGACGATGCCGATCGTCGCGCCTTCCACGCGGGCGAAGCCGACGATGATATTGCCGGCGAAACTGGGCTGCAGCTCGAAGAAGTCGCCGTCGTCGACGATTTTCTCGATCAGCTCCTTGATGTCGTAGGGCTTGTTCGGGTTGGCCGGGATCAGCGTGTCGAGCGAGGGCTCGTCGCGTTCGCGCGGGTCGGTGAACGGGCGCGGCGGCCGCGGCGCGCGGTTCGAAGCGGGGAGGAAATCGACAAACCGCCGCAGCTCGACGAGCGCCTCGACATCGTTCTCGAAGGCGAGGTCGGCGACCCCCGACTTTGTCGTATGGGTCACGGCGCCGCCCAGTTCCTCCTGCGTCACCGTCTCGTGCGTCACCGTCTTCACCACCTCGGGGCCGGTGACGAACATGTACGAGGAATCCTTCACCATGAAGATGAAGTCGGTCATCGCCGGCGAATATACCGCGCCGCCGGCGCAGGGGCCCATGATCAGCGACACTTGCGGCACCACGCCCGAGGCGAGCACGTTGCGCTCGAAGACCTCGGCATAGCCGGCCAGCGAGGCGACGCCTTCCTGGATGCGCGCGCCGCCGGAATCGTTCAATCCGATGACCGGCGCGCCGACCCGCATCGCCTGGTCCATGATCTTGCAGATTTTCTCGGCGTGCGCCTCGCTCAGCGAGCCGCCGAACACGGTAAAATCCTGGCTGAAGACAAAGACCACCCGGCCGTTGATCTCGCCATAGCCGGTGACGACGCCGTCGCCCGGCACCTTCTCCTTGTCGATGCCGAAATCGTGGCTGCGGTGCTCGACGAACATGTCCCATTCCTCGAACGAGCCGGGGTCGAGCAGGATTTCGAGCCGTTCGCGGGCGGTGAGCTTGCCTTTCGCGTGCTGCGCGTCGACGCGGCGCTTGCCGCCGCCGAGCCGCGCGGCGGCGCGCTGTTCGTCGAGGCGTTTGAGGATGTCGCTCATGCTATCCCGCGAGTCCGATGTCTTGCGGGATAGCATCAACCGGGAATGAAGGCCAGCGGAGCGCGGTTTGCCAGGCCGCCCCGCCGGCTCAGGCGTGCATGCGCGACAGGTCGAGCAGCACGCTCGCCTCGAGCTCCTTCTCGTCGAGCCGGTGCTTCACCAGGTCGCCGATGCTGACGATGCCTTTGAGCTCCTTGCCGTCGACGACCGGGACGTGGCGAATCCGCGATGTCGTCATCGTCGCCAGCACGGCGTCGACGCGGTCGCCGGCGCGGCAGGTGATGACCGGCGTCGACATCAGCCGGCGGACTTCGACATCGAGCACCGCGGCGCCGTCGCGCGCGGTGGCGTTGATGAAGTCGCGCTCGGAAAAGATGCCGACCGGGTTCATCCAGCGGTCTTCGACCACCAGCGCGCCGATGCGGTACTCGGCCAGCTTGCGGACCGCCATCCCGACGCTGTCATCGGGATGGATCTTCACGACGTGATGGCCCTTGGTCCGCAAAACATCCGAGATAAACATCGCTGCTGCCTCCTGCGACATGGCGCGCGGTGGCCGGCAGCTGCCCGATTGGGGATCAGGGCGCCGGCACTTCGCGAGCGGCCTTCGGTCTTTTCAGATGGGGGCTGGCGCGGCGGCGGCCAAGCAAAACCCGCCCGGCGAAATGTCGCTGGCCGCCGCGGGCTTGTCCGCCCGTCGTCCGGCGGGGCAAGATCGCCGGCAGCCGAAAACCGGAGGGCGAGATGGCGAAAAGCGAGCTGTACGAAAAGGGCATGAAGATGCGCCGCCAGCTGATGGGTGACGCGGCGGTCGAGGCGGCCGGCAAGGGCGTCTACGCCGATCCGGTGATGCAGAAATTCCTCGATGTCGCGGTCGAGAACGTGTTCGGCAATCTGTGGACGCGGCCCGGCCTCGACATCAAGACCCGCGCCCTCATCTGCGTCATCTCCGACACCTGCACGGGCCGCGAGCCCGAGCTCGCGCTGCATCTGCGGATGGCGTTGCGCCAGGGCTGGAGCGAAGAGGAGCTGACCGAGGCGCTGTTGCACCTCTCGGGCTATATCGGCGTGCCGATCATCCGCGAATGCCTGCAGGTGGCCTCGAAAGTCTTCAAGGAAGCGCGCTGATCGCGCCTAGGGCGCGCCGCCGAGCAGCTCGAGAAAGCGCGCCGCCGCGGCAATGTCGGCGGCGAGCGTTTCGCGCCGCGCCGCGGCTTCCGCATCCTCGCCCCAGGCCTCGATCTGGAAGGTCTCATCGAGTTGCGAGGCGGCGAACGCGGCGTCGGCGTCGAGCCTTCCCTCGTAGAGCGCCAGCGCGATGACCAGCGAGCCGCACGCCGCGGTCGCGGCTTGCAGCGCGGTCAGGCGGAAATCGTCGAGCGCCGCGACAACCGCGGCATAGGACTTGAGGCTCGCCGGCGACTGCGCCAGTGGCACGATCCCGGCGGTCACCGCGAGCCCGGCGTCGTAACGCCCGGCGGCCCAGTCGAGCAGCGGCTGCCATACCGCCTCTTGCCGCGCCGCCAGCGCCGGCGGGTGCTCGGCGCGGTAGCAGACGAGGTCGGTGCCGGCATAGCCGGCGATTTCGCCGGCGATTTCCGCGCGCTTTTCGGCGGTGCGGTCGATCGCGGTCGCCGCGAGCCGGGTGAGAGGCATCGTCTCCGGCCGGATGTCGGGGTGCTGCGCGTCCCATTCGGCGGCGAGCGCGGCGGCGAGCGCGGCGCTCGGCACAAGCAGCTCGCGCTTCGCCGGGGTGCGCAACGAGCGGCCGTCGAGCGCGACGCCCCAGCCGCCGGCGACGGCGCGGGGCTCGGCGGTTTTGTAGACGCGCTTCACGCCGACAGCTCCAGCCGGGCGAACGGGTCCGCCGCGTCGCCGACAAAGCCGAGAAACTCCCACAGCCGGCGCATATGCGGCGGGAGCGGCGCGGTGACCTGCAGCGTGAACCCGCCGGGGTGGGGGATTTCGAGGCGGCGCGCGTGGAGGTGCAGCTGATGCGCCGCCGCGCCGCCGAGCATGTGCGCTGCCGCGCCGCCATACTTACCGTCGCCGAGGATCGGCGTGCCGATCGCCGCGCAATG
>DASZLY010000080.1:0-3792 GCA_035552135.1 Allostellaceae bacterium
CCCCTCACCCGGCTCGCTGTGCACGCCGACCTTTCCCTATGGCAGAGGTGAAGCGAGCTTGGGGTGACGCTCATCCGTTCTTTCCGGCACGAATTCCGCCGCCAGCGGCCGGCCGCGCAGGGTCTGCGCCATCATGCGGCGGGTCGCCTGTTCCAGCCGCTGCGTCATGTCCTTGCGGCTAAAACCGCTGTCGGCCGGCATCGGCGCGTCGAACGACACCACGGCGTCGAGCGCGGTGTCGGCGATCAGGCGGCGGATGTGCGGCATGAAATCGAGGTCGCCGTACCAGGCGGCGAGCGGGCGGCGCTGTCGGCCCAAGGAAATGCCCTGCGTTGCCGTGTAGGCGATGGCCATAGGCTGGATCAGCAGGCCGGGGACGTTGCCCTGCTTCGCCGCCACCTCGACCGCGCCGAGCAGCGCCGACCGAAACGGCAGCACGCGATTGCCGTCGCTCGACGTTCCTTCCGCGAACAGCACCACCGGCGTGCCGCCTTTGAGCCGTTCGACCATTTGCGCGACGGCATCGCCGGTCTGATGGCGACGCTGACGCTCGACAAATACCGTGCGCTGCATCTCGGCGGTGATGCCGACGAGCGGCCATTTGCGCACTTCGCTCTTGGCGACGAAGGCGACCGGCTGGATCGAGCCGATGGCGACGATGTCGAGCCACGACACGTGGTTCGATACGAACAGCACCGGCTCGCCACGCACCGGCGTGCCGACGACCTGCACGCGCAGCCGCAACAGCCGCGCCAGCACGCGATAATAATTGCAGGAGATGGAGCCCCAGCCGGGCAGGCCGAGCCTGCCGAGCAGCCACTGGATGGAGATGAGCACCGGCGTCGCGGTGAAGAAGAGTGCGCCGATGAACAATCCGCGGAGCATTGGCCGCGTCTAGCTCTTCTTTTCGTCGTTGAGCGGCACCGCGTAGAGTTCGAGGCGGTGGTCCATCAATTTGTAGCCGAGCCGGCGCGCGACCTCGGCTTGCAGTCGTTCGATCTCTTCCGACCGGAATTCGATCACCTCGCCGCTGCGCAAATTGATGAGATGGTCGTGATGGCCTTCGGTCGAGGTCTCGTAGCGAGAGCGGCCCTCGCGGAAGTCGTGACGCTCGATGATGCCGGCGTCCTCGAACAGCCGCACCGTGCGATACACGGTCGACATCGAGATATGCTCGTCGACGGCGCTGCAGCGGCGGTACAGCTCCTCGACGTCGGGATGGTCGTCGGCCTGCGCCAGCACGCGCGCGATGGTGCGCCGCTGCTCGGTCATGCGCATGCCCTTGGCGGCGCACAGCGCTTCGATATTGGTCTTCTCGTCAGCCTTGTCCGGTGCCGTCACGATCGTCTTCCCGGGTCTTCTTCGCGCCCCGGCCCCTTCTAGCACAAGCCCGCCGGTCAGCCGAGATCGCGGCGCAACACCAGAGCTGCCGCCGGTTTCGCGCCCGGAGACGCGTAGTAATTGGGACGGCGGCCGACCTCGTGAAACCCGGCGCGACGATACAGCCGTAGCGCCGGCGTATTGGTCTCGTCGACCTCGAGGAACACGGCGCGCACGCCGCTGCCGGCCAACCGCCGCAGATGCAGCTGCAGAAGCTCGCGCGCGAACCCGCGCCCGCGGCACGGATGCGCGACCGCGACCGAGAGGATCTCGGCTTCGTCGGCGGCGCGGCGCGACATGACGAAGCCGACGAACTTGCCGGACAAGGTCGCGCGGTGCGCCATCACCGCGCGCTCCACCAGCAGCGCATCGACCTCCTCCTCGCTCCAGCCGCGATGGAACGCGGCTCCGTGCAGCGCCGCGATCGCGCCGGCATCGCGCGGCCCGGCATCGAGGAATGCCGGCCGGGCGCGGCCGAACAGTCGGCGAAGGAGCGCGATCATCGGCGGGCGAGGCGCGAGGAGTCGGACGGCTGCGCATCCGGCGGCTTGAGGTAGAGCGGCTTCGGCAGGGCCGTATCTTCCGGCACCGCGGCGCCGATCTGCGCTACCCAGTCGATGTCGGGAGCGCCGCGCTGCTCGACCGATCGCGGCGGCCGCTCACCGGGCGGCCATGCGGCGGCAAGCAGCGTCGCGCCGGTGCCGACGATGCGCGGGCCGCGGCTGGTCGTTGCCGCGCGCAAGGCATCGCGCAACGAAGCGACGCGCGGCGGCACCAGGTTGCGTCCACCGGGGCCGAATACCTGCAGATAGACGTGCTCGTGCCGCGCATCGATGGCGACCACGACGGGATACGCGTCGTCGGCCGCGATCAGCGGCGCGGCGAACGCGGACAGGGTGGTCAGCCCGACGGCCGGCTTGCCGGCCGCCAGCGCCAGGCCGCGCGCGGCCGCGATGCCGACGCGCAGGCCGGTGAAGCTGCCGGGGCCGACCGTGACGGCGATGCGGTCGAGGCTGTCGAAGCCGCCGGGGGAGTGGCTGATGACCCGCTCGATCAGCGGCATGAGCGCTTCCGCATGGCCGCGCACCATGGGTTTCGATTCGCGCGCGAGCACTTTGCCCTGCTCGGTATCGAGCACGGCGGCGGCGCAGGCTTCGAGCGCGGTGTCGATGGCGAGGATGCGCATTGAGCAGAACCTACCACCGTCGTGGCCGGGCATAGCCCGTCAAAGACGGGCGTGAACGCCCTTATGTCCCGGCCATCCACGTCTTTCTTGTGCGCTCGGACGCGAATGCCCGGCACAAGCCGGGCATGACGCAGACATCGGGACGACTGGCGGTGGATTAGACCGGCCGCACTTCCGTCACCTCGGGCACGAAGTGGCGCAGCAGGTTCTGGATGCCGTGCTTGAGCGTGGCGGTCGAGGACGGGCAACCGGAGCAGGCGCCCTGCATGTGCAGGTAAACGATGCCTTCCTTGTAGCCCTTGAAGGTGATGTCGCCGCCGTCGCCGGCGACCGCCGGCCGCACGCGCGTCTCGATCAGGTCCTTGATCAGCGTGACCGTCTCTTCGTCCGCCGCGTCGAAGAACTCGTCGCTCGCCGCCGCCTGCGTGTCGGGCGCCAGCAGCGGTGCGCCGGACATGTAGTGTTCCATGATGGCGCCGAGCACGGCCGGCTTGATCTGCTGCCAGTCGCCGTCGGTCTTTGTCACCGAGATGAAGTCGGCGCCGAAGAAGACGCCGCCGACATTCGGCAGGTCGAATAGTTTCTCGGCGAGCGGCGACTGCGCCGCCGTCTCGCGCGTCGGCATGTCGAGCGTACCGGCCTCGAGCACGGGGCGGCCGGGCAGGAACTTGAGCGTCGCCGGATTCGGCGTCGCCTCGGTCTGGATGAACATAGGGCTTCTCCGATCGCATCCGGGTTCAAGGCCCGGCGGACCCTCGATAAATGGGATTTTTGGGTCGGGAGGTCAACCGCGGGCGGGCGGACCCGCAGTCGTCCGACACTCATGGCCGGCCGCAACGGCGGAATGTAAAAAATCTTGATATAGGACTGTTGACTCGTCGCGGACTATATGTCTATCGTGCCCCGTCCTGCTCTTCAAGGGGGCGTCACCGGAGACGTGCCGAGGACGGAGCAGCGGTGAGACGGGAGGCCGGAGATACGGCTTTTCGCTCTCATCGGATGGGATCGGGGAAGCCCGATCTTGTCGATGCGGCGCCCGCGGGCGGGGTTCGTAACCTCGTCCCCGGGAGGCCCTGGCCAACCGTCCGCTGGCATTACGACCGGCTGCCCGCAGTTCTAAGGAGCGATGGGCTGTACGCGGCGGCGACGAACGAGCGGGGGCCACCGCTCGGGATCAGGGGCCTGAGAACGGGCTCCGTCGCAGCCCGGAAGCGCGGTCCAAAGGG
>DASZLY010000081.1:0-3373 GCA_035552135.1 Allostellaceae bacterium
AGCGGCGGCGCCGGCGAAGACATAGTCGAGGGCGCCGGCGAGGACGGTGGTCGCCTGGGCGCTGCCATAGTCGTAGAGCAGGCCGCCGGCGGCGAGGGTGTTGCCCGAGGCGATGCCGCCCGCGAGGATGTATTCGAGCGCCTGACTGCCGCTGGCGGTCGTCGTGCTCGCACTGGCGCCGCTATAGACGTATTGCGCGCCGCTGGTGGCGACGGTGGTGCCGCTGGCGGTGCCGAAATCGAGCTGGAAGGCGCCGCTCGCGACGGTGGTGACCGAGGCGGTGGCGCCGGCGAAGACGTATTGATAGGCGCCGCCGGCGAGGGCGATGTTGGCCGCAAGACCGCTGTCGAGCTGATAGCCGGCGCTCGCGACCGAAGTGACATTGGCGCTGCCGCCGACGAGCACGCGCTGGATGCCGCCCGAGGAGATCGTGGTGTTCGAGGCAACGCCGCCCGAGGAGACATATTGCTGCGCGCCCAAGAGCACGACCGTGCCGCTGGCGGTGCCGAGATCGACCTGGAAGGCGCCGTTCGAGACGGTGGTGCCGCCGGCGCTGCCCGACGCCAGCACCCATTCGATGCCGCCGCCGGAGATCTGCGCCGCGCTGCCGACGCCGCCGCTCTCGAGGTAATCCTGGCCGCCGTTGCTGACCTGCGTCCCGCTTGCGCTGCCGTAATCCTGCAGAAACCCGCCCGAGGAAATCACCGTGCCGCTGGCCGTGCCGCCGGCGAAGACAAGCTGGGACCCATCGCTTGCTACCGTTGAATTGGCGCGGGCGCCGGAGAACACGCATTGCATGCCGCCGCTGCCGACGATCGTACCGTTCGCCAGGCCACCGCTATAGATGTACTCGTCGCCACCGCTCGAGAGCGTTGTTCCACTGGCGCTGCCATAGTCGAATTCGAAACCGCCGCTGGAGATGATCGTCCCGCTCGCCGCTCCACCGGCCAGGATGTCTTCGATCCCGCCCCGCGATACCGTCGCGCCGCTTGCGACGGCCCCGGAATTGACGATCAATGTGCCGCCGCTCTGCACGACCGCACCGACATTGGCCTGGCCGGATGCCACTTGAAATGATCCGCTGCTGACGACGGTTGGTCCGGCGCTGACGTTGTAGCCGAGCGCGTTCATCAGCGAGATATCCGCTGAGGTGACAGGCTCGACCTGACCCGAGGGGCTGAAGGCGAGATAGGAATCGGCACCCATGCTGCCGGCCCAATCGCCGAGATCGCCGCTGGCATTGGTATTCCAATTGCCGAGATCGGTCGTGCCGTTGTTCACCGAAAAATAGGCGGTGCCGTTCGGCGCGGTCGCGGTCAGATCGCGCACGCCCGCTCCCGAAAAGCGGTAGAGATCCATGACGCTGAAGGCGCTGGTATTGGCGATGGTGTCGCCAAGAAACGAATCCCGCCCCATCACCTCGGAAAATTCATGCTCGACGACGCCGATGAAATAATAGGTGCTTGCCGCCGGGGTCACGTTCGCGGTGTAGCTGAACGGGTACACGCTGCTGAACCCGACATAGCCGTCGAGCGAGGAAGTATCGTTCGGGATAAGGCCGAGTGCTTTCTCTTCGGCGGTGGCGATCCAAAGCGTGTTGCCGGGATTCGGCTGACTGCTCGGCAAGCTTGCCGCGGCCGTGCGTTGCAGTGAGGAAGTCGCGTCGCTCGTGAGCGCTGAGGCAACTCGCGAATAGCTGAAAGAATCGTCGATATAGGTTTCGCTCTCACCAAGCGCGCCTGATCCCAGCGACTGGCCGGCGATCTCGCCATAGCCGACGTCGATGTTGACCGAGATCGGATTGGTGAAAATGCTCTCGTAGTAACTGACGACGTAGTTGATCGCGGTGACGAAGCCCGCCGGCAGCGTCGAGGGATTCTGGTCGTAGGTGACATTGATGGTCAGTCCGGCGCCGGCACTGCCGCCAGCCACAGGCGTTCCGCCTGAACCGGCCGTGCCGCCGGTGCTGTCCGTCGGATCGGCCGGGCCGGCTGCATATTTGACATCGACGTCGGTCAGAATGGGATGCGTGCTGCCGCCGTTCGGCGCCCGCCACCATGAACTCTCAGTCAACGTCGCGTCCCCTCGACTTCCGCGCATGCTCGCAAGCCCGCGTTGCGATGCGCCCCGACGCGTCTACGACGCCATGCCAAATATCAACGTACGCGCAAAGAGTGCATGAGCAATCAGGGTGAAAGAAGCGCATGCCCGCTCTATCACCGAGATTTTGATCAGGTTGGGTAAATCAAAGGTGAATGGGGGCCGTCATTGAGTGCGAGGTCGATTTTGTCGCGCCGCGAGGAAGTGCTCGAGTTCGGCTCGGCTCGGCGCGCCGACGATTCCGCCGAATTTCTCGCATTTGAGGGCGGCCGCGGCGCTCGCGAAGGTCAGCGCTTCCTCGATTTGGCGGCTCTCGGCCAAACCCAAGGCAAAGCCCGCATGGAAGACATCGCCGGCGGCGAGTGTGTCGACCGCTTCGACTGCGAAGGCCGGACGATGCCCTAAACGTCCGGCGTCCCGAAAGAAGACACCGTTCGCCCCGTCGGTCGCGGCGATAAAACCCGGGCAGAACGCGCTGGCGCACTCTAGCGCTTGGTCCAACCCGGCGGCGCCGGTCGTGTCACGCAGCGCTTCAGCCGAGAAGATCGCATGCGACGCGAGGGCGAGAAGCGGATCGGCACGATCGGTGCCGCGATCGATATCGAGAATGACCGGCAGATTGCGGCGGCGAGCGGCTTCGCAAATCGGGCGCACGAAGTCGGGGAAATGATTGTCGGCGAGCACGATTGAGGCCTCGCTCAGGAGATCGTGCGGATCCATAGGACGTGCGCGTGAAAGGCCGGGATCGCGGCGTGTCGCCAATAATCTTTCGCCGTCATCATCGACGAATACGGCCGAAAGGGATGCGCCGGCGCCTGCGGCGCGCACGATGCCGCGCGTATCGACACCCGAGCGCGCCAGATTCTCATTGATGCGATCGCTCTCCGCGTCGTCGCCGAGCGGCCCAGCGAAACGCGCACGTGCACCGAGGCGAACGATCGCGATGGCGGCATTGGCGGCGCAACCGCCTTCCGTGACAATCGCATCGCGCAGGACGGCTTTCGTGCTTGCGGTCGGAAAGCGGTCGACGCTGAACATGAAATCCTGCACCGCTATTCCGGCGCAGAGGATCAGCGGAGACGCGCTGCCCTCATCCATGTTGCGGGTTGGCGAGGTGGTGGTTTGAGGCGATGACCGGCGGATCGGTGACGAGGGTACCGGTCGCGCCGTCGGTCTGGATGTGGAAGTTGGCGGTGACGTAATTGCCGAGGAGGGTGAGATTGGCGGTGTTGCTGCCGTCGGTGACGGTGAGCGTGCCGCTCTGATTGTTGCC
>DASZLY010000082.1:0-8275 GCA_035552135.1 Allostellaceae bacterium
GCGAAATGGGAGGCGCAGTCGCTGATCGTCCTGCGCCGTGCGCTGCTCGGCTTTGACACCAGGCCGGATTTCGCGAGGATCAAGGCGCGGGTGTTCTACATGCTCTGCCGCAGCGACAATCTCTTCCCGCCCAAGATCGCCCCCGGCGTCATGGACGCGCTCGCCGCGGCCGGGGTCGAGGCGCGTTTTTTCGAGCTCGATAGCGATCTCGGCCACAGCTCGGCGGGGCCGGAGCATGCCAAATGGTCGTCGGCGCTGCGCGACTTCATGGCGCCGCTGACCGCGCGGCTGGGCTGAGCGAGAGGAACCCGGGGTCTCGCCCACATCCGGTCGGGACGGCCGCGATCCCGGCCCTATTTCGCCGAGGCGCTGCGCGGGTGCTTCTTCAGGTATTCGAGCGCCGCCTGGAGCTGCGCGTCCTGCGGCGTGCCGATGATCGACGGGTTGATCGGGTGGTCGCTCATGGTCATCCCAGCGGGCGGCGCCATCGGCGAACGTGAGCCCTGGTTGGTCGGCGCCAGCGCGCCGATCGGCTTCAGCGAGCCGTACAGATCGCTCTCATAAGTCACCAACGCATTCGCGACCTGCTGGTCCTTGGGCAAGGTCACGATCTGGTCTGGAGCGATACCGTGGCCCTGGATCGAACGGCCGGACGGCGTGTAATAGAGCGCCGTCGTAAGGCGCAGCGCGCCGTGATCCTCGATCGGGATGATGCTCTGCACCGAGCCCTTGCCAAAGCTGCGGGTGCCGAGGATCGCCGCGCGGTGGTCGTCCTGCAGCGCGCCCGCGACGATCTCCGAAGCCGAGGCCGAGGCGCCGTTGATCAGCACCACCATCGGCACGCCGCGGACCAGGTCGCCGTTGGGTGGCGCCTCGTAGACGCGGTTCTCGTCGGGATCGCGCCCGCGCGTCGTCACCACCGTGCCGGAATCGAGAAAATCCGCCGCCGATTCGACCGCCGCGTCGAGCAGCCCGCCGGCATCGTTGCGCAAATCGAGGATGAAGCCCGTGAGATTGCCGCCGGCTTGCTGCTTCATGCGGCCAATGGCGTTGCGCAGCTCCGTCGCGGTGTTTTCGTCGAAAGTGCTGATCCGGGCATAGCCGATATGGCCCGGCTGGAGCTGCGACTTGACCGAGTCGACCTTGATGATCGCGCGGGTGACCTTGACGTCGAAAGAAGGCCGGCCGCTGCGTGCGATGGTCAACGTCACCGGCGTGCCCGGCGCGCCGCGCAGCTTGCGAACGACTTCCTCGATGTCCATGCCGACCAGCGCCTGGCCGTCGGCCTTGATGATCCGGTCGCCCGGGTTGAGCCCGGCCGCCGCCGCCGGCGTGCCCTCGATCGCCGAGATCACCTGCGGCACTCCGTCATCGACCGAAATCTCGATGCCGACGCCGCCGAACTGGCCGCTCGTCGTCGCCATCAGCTCGTGGAACTCGCGCTCGTCCATGAAGTCGGAATGCGGGTCGAGCCGGGTGAGCATGCCCTTCAAGGCGTTGGTGGTCAGCTCGCCGGGCTTCACCGGCTCTACATAGCTCTTCTCGACCTCCTTCATCGTGCGCTCGATGAGGGCGATGTCGCTTTGGCTGACGGTGCCGCCGGCGGAATCGTCGGCCGCCACCGGCTGGCAGCCGGTGACCACCAGCACCACTGCCAGCGCGGCAGCATAGGGCAGCACGCGGGGCATCCGCCGCTTTTCAGGCATTGGGTCCATCTAGTCTTCCCGATCGGGCTGATTATCGGGATGGGCGGCGGTGAAGGCGTCGAGCTGCATGCAATTCCTATAGATCCGCGCGATGGTCGGATAGGGCGACAGGTCGAGCCGGTAGCGCTCCGAATTGACCGCCTGCGGCACCAGCGCGATGTCGGCGAAGCCGGGACGGTCGCCCTCGCAGAACGCCCCGGTGCGGCGATCGCCGGCCAACAAACGCTCCAACGCCTCGAAGCCGGTGGCGATCCAATGGTTGTACCACGTCTCGATTGCCGCCTGGTCGTGGCCGAGCGGCCGGCTCAGATAGCGCAAAATCCGCAAATTGTTGATCGGATGAATGTCGCAGGCGACGATCGCCGCCAGCGCCCGCACCCGGGCGCGGCCCGCCGCGTCGGGTGGCAGGAAGGGCGGTTCGGGATGGGTCTCGTCGAGATACTCGACGATCGCCATCGACTGGATCAGCGTCTCGCCGTCGGTCTCCAGCGCCGGCACCAGCCCCTGCGGGTTGATGCCGAGATAGGCTTCGCCCTGCTGGTCGCCGCGGCGCAGGTGGACGAACGCATCGTCATAGCCGAGCCCCTTGAGGTTCAGCGCGATGCGCACGCGAAACGCGGCGGACGACCGGAAATACCCAAAAAGCCTCATCGGGCGGCGACTCGGCGACCATTGTTGCGGCGCGACGTTACTCCGCCGTCACGGCGACGGAAAGGACGCCGATCCTAGCGGGCGAGAAGGTGGGGGCCGCTGAAATCTGCGTGAGCGCGCCGCAAATACCGGCTCAATGCGGCGGATGCACGGCGCTGTGATTTTTTTCGTTGTCTTCGAGCCGGCGGATGTCGTTGCGCGGCTGGGTGCCCTGGCTGGCGGCGCGTTCGAGATCGACGAGGTTGACATTGGGCTGGTCGCGCGGCGTCGGCGCCACCTCGCCGAGCGGCAGCAGCATCCGTCGATAGCAGTCGTCGCGTGCGGCGGCATCGAGCCGGTTGAACTTGTGGTCTTCCATGAAGCAGAGGTCGAGCGCCTGCCGCCTTGCCGGGTCGGGTGGGTAGAGGTCTTCGTAGAAGGCCTTGACCACGCCCGGGTTCATCGCCACGAAGCCGCCCGCGCCGGCGACGGCGAGCAACAAGACCGATCGTCTGACCACCCGTCCGAGCGCCATTCAAATCTCCCACGCCGCCGGCCGCCGGCACCGCCTTGCATCGCGATGCTGCCGGCGAGCGGCGAATCGTCGCATCAGATCGGCCGCGAGCCTTCCGCGATGCCGATAAAGCCCGCGATCAGGTTGAGAAAGTCCTTAAGCACGATCGGCTTTGCGACATAGGCGTCGCAGCCGTGGTCGAGCGCCTTCTTCTCGTCGCCCGCCATCGCAAAGGCGGTGACCGCGATCACCGGGATGTCGCGGGTTGCCGCGTTCCCCTTCAACTGGCGGGTCGCCTCGAGCCCCGATAAATCGGGCAGCTGCAGATCCATCAGGATGAGGTCGGGACGAAATTGTCGCGCCCACTCCACCGCGACCGCGCCGCGCCCGGTTGACATCACGTCATAGCCGTGCGCCTCGAGGACGTCGTTGAGCAGCTTCATGTTCAGCTCGTTATCCTCAACGACAAGGATCCGCTTGGGCGTCGCGTGAGACGATTCTTCTCCCCGCATCGTTCGAGCTTCGTAAAGTTCGGGAGACCACCGGGCCATGCGGCAAGCTTACGCCAGCCCCGTGGGATAGGCGGCAAATTGATGGTTAATTCGATAAAACACCACCGATTTTCCGTTACCCCGGGCTCTTGAGAGATATCGCCATGCGCCTTGTGGCCGGCTTGGCCGCGCTTCTCGTCGGATTGTCGGCCGCCGCGCGCGCCGAAGACCTCGCGGCGAGCGAGGCTGCCAAACGCGCCCAGCTGATGGCGGCGCTGCCGGCCGACGCGGCCAAGCGCGTCTTTGGTGGAATCGCCGCGCCGAACGGCGGGCCGTGGCGCTCGATCGGGCGCTACGACCGCGGCTGCATCGGCGGCGCCGTGCCGCTGCCCCCCGACGGGGCGAACTGGCAGGTGATGCGTCCGGCGCGCAACCGCGCCTGGGGCAGCCCGCTGCTGATCGCGACGATCGAGCGCCTAGCGGCGAGCGCGGCCCAGGCGACCGGCTGGCCGGGACTCCTTATCGGCGATGTCGGTCAGCCGCGCGGCGGGCCGATGATTACCGGCCACGCCTCGCACCAGATCGGGCTCGATGCCGATATCTGGGTAATGCCGATGCCCGACCGCCGGCTCAGCCGCGAGGAGCGCGACAACCTGCCGGCGCAGAGCCTCGTTACTCGCGACGGCAATGGCGTCGATCCGGCGCTATGGAACCCGTCCTACCGCAAGCTCTACGAGACGGTGGCGCGCATGCCCGAGCTCGCGCGCATGTTCGTCAACCCGGCGATCAAGCGCGAATTGTGCAAGGACGCCGGCGCGGACCGTGACTGGCTGCGCAAGCTGCGGCCGTGGTGGGGCCATGACGACCATTTCCACATCCGCCTCACCTGTCCGCCGGGGCAGACGTTGTGCGAGAACCAGGATCCGCCTCCGCCCGGCGATGGCTGCGGCAAGGAGCTCGACTGGTGGTTCACCCCAGAGGCGCGCCATCCGAAACCGAGCCCGCCTTCGCCGCCGCTCCGGGTCAGCCAGCTGCCGCCCGAATGTGCCGCGATCGCGGCGGCGCCTTAGCCTCGTCATTGCGAGCGCCGCGGCAAATCTCCTGCCGGCTTGGCCCTTCTGGTGGGCGATTGCCGCGTCGGGCGTCCGCGCTCCTCGCGAGACGCCCGCGTCCGCTGCCTAATGCAACCGGGGCGCCTTCAGGAGACGGGTGCGGTCGGCCGAGGGGACGCGCACCGTCATCTGGTCCTTGTCGCGCTGGATTTGCAGCACGACCTCGACGCCGGCGGCGCCGCTTGCCCAGATGCGGCGCCAGAACGAGGCGAGGCTCGATACGGGGTCATCGCGCACCGCGATGATGCGGTCGCCGGGCTTGAGGCCGCTCTTGATCGCCGGCCCGCGCTCCGACATGCCGGCGACGACGACCGCGTTTTCGTCCTCGATCTCGGCCGCGTAGAGGCCGAGCCACGGCCGCGCCGGGCGGTTGGGCCGGCCAAAGGTCAGCATGTCCTCGATGATCGGCGGCAACAGGTCGATCGGCACCACCATGTTGACGTCGCGGCGCAATTCGCGGCCGTTCGAGCGCTGCACGTGCAGCGACCCGATGCCGATCAGGCTGCCGTCCGCCGCGATCAGCCCGGCGCCACCCCAGAACGGGTGCGCCGGTGCGGTGAAGATCGCGCGGTCGAGCAGGTATTCCCAATGGCCGGCGAATTCCTGGCGGGCGACCACCTGGGCGGCGATCGCGTGGCGCCGCCCGCCCTCGGCGGCGATCACTACCTTGTCGCCCGCGCCGACGCGCAACCCGATGCCGAGCTCGATATGCGGCACGTTGAGCCGGCCGAGCGCCTGCACCAGCCCGAAGCCGGTTTCCTGGTCGTAACCGAGCACCGTCGCCGGCACTGCGCCGCCGACCCCCGAGGTCAGCCAGATCGATTCCGCCTCGGTGATCAGATAGCCGATCGTCAGCACCAGCCCGTCCTTGCGGATCAGGACGCCGCTGCCGGCGCGCTCGGTGCCGAGCGTCGTCGCGGTAAATGCGTCGTCCGGAACCGTCGCCTGCAACCCGAGAATGCCGTTGAGCTTCTCCTCGAGGTCGAAGGCGCAATCCTCGGCCTTAGGCTGAAGCTCGCTCGGGATTTCCCACTCGATGGTACGCGCCATGGTCGCGACTCGTCTTATGCCGATGATCCACTATAGCGCAGCGAGAGTGCCGCGGGATTTGATTTGTTGTCAAAGCCGGCCGACCCGCGCGCTGGTCGGCGACTGGCTGCTAGCACTCCTGGAGCCTGAGTGCTTGACAACGGGAGGCCCCATCAGTATCTACGCGGCACTCTCACCCCAAGAGTGCTAATTCGGGTCGTCCCAAAGCTACATCAGGAGGAGTTTCATGGCATTTCGGCCATTGCATGACCGCGTGCTCGTCAAGCGCGTGGATTCGGAGGCGAAGACCGCCGGCGGCATCATTATTCCCGACACGGCGCAGGAAAAGCCGATGGAAGGCGAAATCGTGTCGTGCGGCCCGGGCGCCCGCGGCGAAGACGGCAAGCTGGTGCCGATGGACGTCAAGGCCGGCGACCGCGTGCTGTTCGGCAAGTGGTCCGGCACTGAGGTCAAGGTCGACGGCCAAGAGCTGATCATCATGAAAGAGACCGACATCATGGGCGTGATCGCCTGACCGTTAATTTGAAGGGATAGCAACATGGCAGCCAAAGACGTCAAATTTGCCGGCGACGCGCGCGATCGGATGCTGCGCGGCGTCAACATCCTGGCCGACGCGGTCAAGGTAACGCTGGGCCCGAAGGGCCGCAATGTCGTGCTCGACAAGTCGTTCGGCGCGCCGCGCATCACCAAGGACGGCGTCACCGTCGCCAAGGAGATCGAGCTTTCCGACAAGTTCGAGAACATGGGCGCGCAGATGGTCCGCGAGGTCGCCTCGAAGACCAATGACCAGGCCGGCGACGGCACCACCACCGCGACCGTGCTGGCGCAAGCGATCGTCCGCGAGGGCGCCAAGGCCGTTGCCGCCGGGATGAACCCGATGGATCTCAAGCGCGGCGTCGACATCGCCGTCGACGCGGTCGTCACCTCGCTGAAATCGCAGTCGAAGAAAATTTCGACCAACGAGGAAATCGCCCAGGTCGGCACCATCGCCGCCAACGGCGAACGCGACGTCGGCGACAAGATCGCCGAGGCGATGCAGAAGGTCGGCAACGAGGGCGTCATCACGGTCGAGGAGGCGAAGAGCCTGGAGACCGAGCTCGACGTGGTCGAGGGCATGCAGTTCGACCGCGGCTACCTCTCGCCGTATTTCGTGACCAACGCCGAGAAGATGCTGGCCGAGCTCGACAACGTCTACATCCTGATCCACGAGAAGAAGCTCGCGGGGCTGCAGGCGATGCTGCCGGTGCTCGAATCGGTGGTGCAGAGCTCGCGGCCGCTGCTGATCATCGCCGAGGATGTCGAAGGCGAGGCGCTGGCGACCCTGGTCGTCAACAAGCTGCGCGGCGGGCTCAAGGTCGCCGCGGTCAAGGCGCCCGGCTTCGGCGATCGCCGCAAGGCGATGCTCGAGGACATCGCGATCCTCACCGGCGGTCAGGTGATTAGCGAAGACCTCGGCATCAAGCTCGAGAACGTGACGCTCGACATGCTCGGCCAGTGCAAGAAGCTGCGGGTCGAGAAGGAGAACACCACGATCATCGACGGCGCCGGCAAGAAGGCCGACATCGAGGGCCGCTGCACCCAGATTCGCCAGCAGATCGACGAGACCACCTCCGACTACGATCGCGAGAAGCTCCAGGAGCGCCTGGCGAAGCTGGCGGGCGGCGTCGCGGTGATCCGCGTCGGCGGCTCGACCGAGGTCGAGGTCAAGGAGAAGAAGGACCGGGTCGACGACGCGATGCACGCGACCCGCGCCGCGGTCGAGGAGGGTGTCGTCGCCGGTGGCGGCGCGGCCCTGCTCTACGCCTCGAGGGCGCTCGACAGCCTGACGCCGATCAACAACGACCAAAAGGTCGGGATCGACATCGTCCGCAAGGCGCTGCAGGCGCCGGTGCGGCAGATCGCCGAGAACTCGGGCACCGACGGTTCGATCATCGTCGGCAAGCTGCTGGAGAGCAAGAACACGACCTACGGTTATGACGCGCAGAAGGGCGAGTTCACCGACATGATCAAGGCGGGCATCATCGACCCGACCAAGGTCGTGCGGCACGCGCTGCAGGATGCGGCATCGATCGCCGGCCTCCTCATCACCACCGAGGCGATGGTCGCCGAGAAGCCGGAGCCGAAGGGTGCGCCGATGATGCCGCCGGGTGGCGGCATGGGCGGGATGGACTTCTAAGCCGTCCTCTCCCAGCAACCGACGACAGGGAGCTGCCTGTCCGTGGCGACACGGGCAGGCAGCTTTTTTTCGGGGATCGCCGACAATGCGTCCTTCGAGGCTCGCTGCGCGAGCACCTTAGGATGAGGATGATTTGTGGATGCCATAAAGAAAATTCTTCATCCTGAGGCGCTGCACAGCAGCCGTCTCGAAGGACGCAGGACGCGTATGCAGTCTGCAGATGTCACCCTCCGCCCGGCCCGACGCGATGACGTCGCGGCGATCGCCGCGCTGTTGGCCGACGATGCACTCGGCGCGAGGCGCGAGGATCCGGGCGCGCTGAACGTGTATCTCGCGGCGTTCGATGAGATCGCCGCGCAGCCGGGCAACCAGCTCGTCGTCGCCGAGCGGGCGGGCGAGCCAGCCTCAGAAAAAATCGTCGGCTGCCTGCAGCTGACGGTAATCCCCGGCCTGGCGCGACGCGGCGTGAAGCGCGGGCAGATCGAGGGAGTGCGCGTCGCCGCCTCGTGCCGCGGGCTCGGCATTGGCGAACGGCTGATCCGGCACGCGATCGAGCTATTGCGCGCGGCAGGTTGCGGCCTCGTTCAGCTCACCAG
>DASZLY010000083.1:0-7992 GCA_035552135.1 Allostellaceae bacterium
ATGCTGGCGAAGGGGTGCTCTATGGCCGAGACCAAGAATTTCGACGTGGCGCTGAGCGAGGACGAGTGGCGCAAGAAATTGTCGCCCGAGCAGTACCAGGTAATGCGCAAGCATGGCACCGAACGGGCCGGCGCCAGCCCGCTCGACAAGAACTACAAGCCCGGCACCTATGTCTGCGCCGGCTGCGGCGAGCCGCTGTTCGACAGCGAGACGAAGTTCAATAGCGGCAGCGGCTGGCCTTCGTTCTACGAGCCGAAGGACGGCGCGGTCGACACCACGACGGACCGCAGCTTCTTCATGACCCGCACCGAGGTGCATTGCCAGAAATGCGGCGGGCATTTGGGCCACGTCTTCGAGGACGGGCCGAAGCCGACGGGGCTCCGATATTGCATGAATGGCTGCGCGCTCGACTTCAAGCCGGAGGGCGAGGGGGAGAAGTGACCAGCCGTGCTCGTCACGGCGGCGCGGGCGAAGGATAGCGCCCGATCCCTAGGGTTCCAGCCTCGGCCGGGAAGATACGATGGAGCGAAGAAAAAGGCCGAGCTTAACCCGGCCTTTTGTGTCTATGCGGTAGTGGCCCCTCACCCCGGCCCTCTCCCGCGGGCAGGGACAGGGGAAGAATTAGTGTGTCGGACGCCCCTGGACGAGGGCGGCCTCGGTCAGAAGGCGATGCCGCCTTCGAGCAGGACGCGGGCCTGCGAGTCCGATGTTCCGGCCTTGCCGAAGCCGAGCCCGCCATTGACGCTCGACGCCGCGACATAGGAACCCTCGAGCCGGGCGAACCAGATGCCGAGCTGATAGCTCGGCGTCACGGTGAACGACCAGGCCGAGCTGCCCGGCCCGAACAACACGTTGACCGTGCCATCGGTCGAGCTGCCGCTGGAGTTGATGTACTCAACGCGGCCGGCGAGGTTCCAGTTTTCGTTGATGTTGTAGTTGGCGAGCACCGCGCCGCCCCAGGTCGACGCATCCTTGGTCGTGCCCGGGTTGTAGATCGGGCTGTGCTTGTTGTTGGTGTACTGGAAGTAGGGGCTGATCGTCCACGGCGCGGCATTGTAGGTGTAGATGAGGTTGACGACGTCCGAGTTCTGCAGCTGGAAGGGCGAGGCAACGGTATTGGTGTTCGAGGTGCTCAGGTTGCCGCCGGCGGCGACCGCGAGCGTGTTGGAGGGGTTGATCGTCCAGGTCGCCGAGCCGCTGATCCAGCTGTAGTCGCTCGAATAGAAGCCGTCGTTGAACGATGCCGCCCAGGCGACGGGGCCGGTAGTGAGGTTGGCCTGGACGCCGTGGCTGATCGCCGGCTCCAGGTTCCACAACAGGCCGCGCTCGATGTTCATGTTCTGGAAGGTGAAGGTGTACTCGTCGCCGATCAGGCTCGGCAGCTTGCCGCCCTCGACCGAGAACGTGTCGGTCGGCACGATCTTCAGATAGCCGACCGGAAACAGGCCGAAGTCGAGCTTGACCGCCTGGCCCGCGTCCTGGGTCAGGTGATAGTTGGTGCCAAGCGACGGCAGCGAATAGACGCCACCCTGGGCGTAGAACTGCACGATACCGTCGATCTTCTGGACGATGCCCATGCCGTTGCTGATGTCGAGGTTCGAGGTCTTGTCGCCAGGCAGCGCATTGCTCTGGAACAGACCGAGCCCGCTCAAGGCGCCGCTGAAATAGAGCGTGCCGAGACCGGCGGCGTCAAAACTATAGGGGCTGGTCTGGAGCGCGAGCGGCCCCGCCATGCTCGGCGCGGTCAGCGGCGAGGTCGGCGCCGCGGGCGCTTCCGGGGGGGCGGCCACTGGCGGCGGCGGTGGAGGCGGGGTCTGCGCCGAGGCAGGGATCGCGCCGAACTGCCAGCCGGCTACGAGCGCGAACCCGGCAACCCCCAGGCGCAACGATTTGGCAGAGCTCCGTTTCATGATCGTCTTCCCGATTGTCTCGATGGGTCTCATGGCACCGTCCAGCCGCGGCAAAGATTGGATACCACCCTACCTTCAGTATAGAACGCAAGAGTGGAGAAGCAATTGGAATAAGAAGCTTTCAAGAACCTTTTCAGGCATTTCACCGACTTGCCCAAATAGTAGGCAAATATAGATTGCGTATATGCCGCGCGAGGGCACAAGGCGTTGCCCCACCGCGTTCGCGGCAAGGTTGAGAGCGGGAAACTGTCGCGGATCACGGCACGACCTCGCCGTGCAGGTTGAGATCGAGCCCTTCGCGCTCGCTGTCCGTGTCGACTCGCAGGCCGATCACGAGGTCGATGAGCTTTAAGAGGACGAGTGAGACGATCGCGTCGTAGACCACGGTGCAGCCGACGGCGTAGAGCTGAACCAGCACCTGATGCGCGTTGCCGTCGATGAGGCCGCTCTTGCCCTCGCCGCCGACCGAAGCGACCGCGAGCACGCCGGTGAGCAGCGCCCCGACGGTGCCGCCGATGCCGTGCACGCCGAATGCGTCGAGGCTGTCATCATAGCCGAACGCGTGCTTGAGCCCGGTGGCGCCCCAATAGCACACGGCGCCGGCGATGAGGCCGATGATGAGCGCGCCGCGCGGATCGACAAAGCCGGACGCGGGAGTGATCGCCACGAGGCCGGCGACCGCGCCCGAGCAGATGCCGAGGACGCTCGGCTTTCCCTTGAGCACCCACTCCACGAACATCCAGCTGAGTGCGGCGGTCGCGGTGGCGATCTGCGTCACCGCCATTGCCATGCCGGCGCTGCCGTTCGCCGCGGTCGCCGAGCCGGCGTTGAAGCCGAACCAGCCGACCCACAGCAGCGAAGCGCCGATCATGCTGAGCACGAGGTTGTGCGGCGCCATCGGCTCCTGCGGATAGCCGCGCCTTTTGCCGAGCATCAGCGCGCACATGAGGCCGGCGACGCCGGAATTGATGTGCACCACCGTGCCGCCGGCGAAATCGAGCACCCCGGCGTCGGCGAGGAAGCCGTCCTGGCCCCACACCCAATGCGCGATCGGCGCGTAGACCAGGATCGACCACAGCCCGATGAACCAGAGCAGCGCCGAGAAGCGCATGCGATCGGCCACCGCGCCACAGATCAGCGCCGGGGTGATGATCGCAAAGGTCATCTGAAAGCACATGTAGACCGATTCGGGGATGGTCTTGGCGAGATCGCTGATCGAATCGACCGTCATCCCCATCAAGAGGAACCGGCTCATGCCGCCGACAAACGGCGTGCCGGGGGTGAAGGCCATGCTGTAGGTGCACACGGTCCACAGCACCGTCACCAGGCAGGTCACCGTGAAGCTCTGCATCACGGTCGCCAGCACGTTCTTCTTGCGCACCATGCCGCCGTAGAAGAGCGCGAGGCCGGGGATCGTCATCATCAGCACGAGCGCCACCGAGGTCAGCATCCAGGCGGTGTCGCCGCTGTCGATTTTGGGCGGCGCGGGCGGAGTCTGCTGCGCCAGCGCCGGAAGCGCACCGCAGCAGAGGACAAGGGCGGCGACGCCCCAAGAAAAGCCGGTCCGGTACGTCGCTCGCATCACGCTTTTTCTCCACCACTGACGCTTTGCGGGCGGTCCATCGCCGCGCCGTCTTCCGACACCAAGAATCGTGCCAAGTCGGGGGCTGGGAGGCGATTTGGTTGAATTGATCGCGGCCCCCGATGCCGGCTTCCTGCCTACCCTTCCTCCTATCCACGGGGGCGCTAGCGCGCGGCCTCAGCCGCGAGCCGGTGGGGGCCGGCACGGGCGCTTTGATCTGACCGGATGCCAGTGCGCCGGTGCGGCGAAAACGAAAGCGCCTCCCGGTTTTCCGGAAGGCGCCTTCCACTCCCCCTCGATTGTCAGGCGATGGGCCTACTCGGCGACGGCGGGCTCCTCGCCGTCACCGAAATTGTAGGCCGTCTCGCCATGCACCGCATCGTCGCCGACGCGCAGCGTCGTCTCGTCCATCCGCAAGGACACGAAGACCGAGATCACCTTGAGGATGATGAACGTCGCCACGACGTTGTAGACGATGATGAACGCGGCAGCGTAGACCTGCATCAACAGCTGGTTGCCGCTGTCGCCGTACAAGAGGCCGGTGACGCTGATGCCGGGTGCCTGCTTGTCGCCGTCCGGCGCCAGGTACACCAGCATGTCGCCGCAGCCGAAGATGCCGACCGCGAGACCGCCGATCAGCCCGGCGACGCCATGGGTCGACAGGACCGACAAGGTGTCGTCGACCTTCCTGAACAGGGCGGTGGTCTGCACCTTGTTCATCATGATCCACGGGATGATGCCGGTGAGGACGCCGATCGCGATCGCGCCCCAGCCGTTGACGTAGCCGGCGCCCGGGGTGATGCCCACCAGGCCGGCGATCATGCCGTTGATCGCGCCCACCACCGACGGCTTGCCGTAGGCGAACGAGTCCATGACCGTCCACACCAAGAGCGACACGCAGGTGCACAGGTTGGTGTTGAGGATCGCGGCCGAGGCGTCGGAATTGGCGAAGTACGGGTCGCCGCCGTTGAAGCCGTTCCAGCCGAGCCACAAGATGCCCGCGCCGGCCAGCGCCATCAACAGGCTGTTCGGCGGGAAATGGTCGCGATCCTGCTGGATGCGCGGCCCGATCACCGCCGCCGCGACAAAGCCCGATGTGCCCGCCGCGAGATGGATGACGTAGCCGCCCGAGAAGTCGGCCGCGCCTAACGTGGCGAGCCAGCCGCCGCCCCAGATGCTAAAGCAGCCGACCGTGTAGACGAACGTCATCCACAGCGGCACGAAGAGCACCCAGGCCTTGAAATTCATCCGGCCGATCAGCGAACCGGCGAGGATGATGACCGTGATCGCGGCGAAGACGAACTGGAAGAACACCAGCGTCGCCATCGGGAAGGCGAAAGCCGGCAGACCCGCCGAGTCGCCGTCGGTCGCGATCGAGGGAATGTTGGCCTGGCCGAGCATGAAGCCGGCGGACAAGGTCGTTGCCGGTTTACCGATGAAGGCCCAGCCGTCCAACAACTGCGTGCCGAAGGCCATGTTGTAGGCCCACAGCACCCAAACGATCATCACGGCCGCGAAGGCGTACATCGCCATGAACGCGGAATTGATCGCCCACTTCTTCTTGACAATGCCGCCATAGAGGATCACGAGCCCCGGGATGCTCTGCAGCCCGACAAACGTGGCGGCCGCCATTTGCCAGGCATTCGACCCGGTATCTAGCCATTTCGGCGATGCAACTAGCATTCTCCACCTCGTAGTGTTTAATCCCGACCCCTATGCCGAAGTCCCCCGCTGAGAGTCGGATTCGACAAGCGCCGTTCGGAAATCGAGGGAAGGCAAGAACTGTGCCTATTTGCCGGGCAGTCGCAACCGAAACGCGAGACCATTGAGAATGCAGGAATTTTTTTTCCCGTTCGGCGGGACAAGGCGTCGGGCGGCGGCCGCTCTCGTGGGCGGCGCCGGACTGGCTTTTGTCGCGGCGAGCGCGCAGGCGGCGGACGGCGGCGTGCAGCACATGCGCTGCACCAACCCGATTGGCGGAGCGCATTGGTCGATCGAGATCGATCTCGACCGCGGCGTCGTCGACCAGCGGCCGGCGACGATCGGCGACGCGTGGATCAAGTGGAGCGACGCGAAGGGCGGCGTCTATGAGCTCGAACGGGCCACCGGAAAGTTGAGTTTACGCGCCGCGTCGACCACCGGCGGCTATTTCCTGCACTATAAGTGCGAGAGCGAATAAGGTTGCCCATTTTTTAGTCAATATTACCGGTAACTGAAGGTGAAATAAGGGAATTTCACGGAAATATAATTTGCTCATTTAATAGGCGGATGCCCAAATGGAACAGGCCGGCGATCTCAACCAGTCCGCGAAAAACCCTGAAGCGGCAGCCGCCGGCGAGCTCGGGGTCAAGGCCAGCGTCGGGTTCGCCTCGAAGACCGGACCGCGGCGCGACAACCAGGATTTCGCCGGCGCGCTGATGGGCTGGGAGCTGCCCGAGCCGCGCCAGGAGGTGATCGCCGCGATCGCCGACGGGATCGGCGGCGCGAAAGGCGGGCGGATCGCGGCGGAGACCGCGGTGCGCGGCTTTCTCGACGGGTTCTGCGACCTGCCGCCGACGATGGAGGTGCAGCGCGCCGGCGCGCGCATCGTCAGCTCGCTCAACGGCTGGATCAACGCGATCGGGCGGCAGGACGCCAACCTGACGGGACTCGGCTGCACGCTGACGGCACTGGTGCTGCGCGGCCGGGTCGCGCATATCCTGCATGTCGGCGACACGCGCTGCTATCGCCTCAGCGCCGGCAACCGGCTCACCTGCCTGACCGCCGATCACGTGCATGACGACGGCTCCGGCCGGTCGCATACGCTGCTGCGCGCGCTGGGGGTGGAGACCGAGGTGCGGCTCGATTATGCGAGCCAGCCGGTGGCGCTGCATGACCGTTTCCTGTTGTGCAGCGACGGGGTGCACGGGTTCCTTGCCGACGAGACGATCGGCGACATCCTGCGCGACCGCGCGGCGCCCGAGGTCACCGCCAACGCCCTGGTCGACGCCGCGCTCAAGGCTGAAGGCAGCGACAACACAACGGCGCTGGTGCTGGACGTCGTCGCGCTGCCGGCGGCGGGCTCGGTCGATGTCAGCGCGGCGATCCGGCAGCTGCCGATCGCCGCGGTGCCGGTTTCGGGCGAGACGGTCGACGGCTTCGTGCTCAAGGCGCTGATCTCGGACGGGCGCTACACCCGGCTGTTCGCGGCGCAGGACGAGATCGAGGGCGGCGAGGTCGTCATCAAGTTCCCCAAGCCGCAGATCGCCAGCGTCGACGCCTATCGCGCCGCCTTCGTGCGCGAAGCGTGGGTCGGCGCGCGCATCAACAACCCGTCGATCGGCCGCGTCATCGAGCTGCCGCCCGGCCGGCAGACCTGCCTCTATACGGTGATGCCGTTCTACCAGGGCGAGCTGTTGGAAACACGGCTGGCGCATGCGCCGCTGCTCGGGCTGGAGGAGGGGCGCAATATCGCGATCAGGCTGGCGCGCGCGGTGGCGGCGCTGCACCGCGCCGGCATCATCCACCGCGACATCAAGCCCGACAACGTGATCCTCGAGCCCGGCGGGACAGTGAAGCTGATCGATCTCGGGGTCGTGCGGGTGCCCGGGCTGGAGGAGTTTCCGGCCGAGAACATCCCCGGCACCGCAGCCTATATGGCGCCCGAAATGGGCGACGGCGAAGCCGGCAACGAGACGACCGACGTCTTCGCGCTCGGCGTCACGATGTTCCGCGCCTTTACCAGCGAGTACCCCTACGGCAATGCCGGTGCGATGAGCCCCGCGCGCCGGGCGCGGCCGCAGCTTTTCTCGGAACTGCGCCCCGATCTGCCCGCCTGGGTCGAGGCGGCGCTGGCGCGGGCGATCGCCGCCGATCCGGCCCAGCGCTTCAACGATACGACCGAGTTCGCGCAGGAGATGGAAACCGGGCCGGCGCGCGCCGCCCCGGGGCTCGCCCGGCCGCGCACGCTCTACGAACGCGCCCCGGTGCGGGTGTGGCAGGGCATCTCGGCGATCCTCGCGGTGGCGCTCGCGCTGGCGCTGTGGTGGCACCGGTAGTTCATCACGGGAGGGGCACCGAGGACACGGAGATTGGCGAGCCTGGCGGCGGCCCGGCGTTCGCCCGGACGACAGATGTGCGGTGCGAAATGAAAAGGGCCGGGCATCTCCCGGCCCTTCGGCGTCTGAGAGGCGGCTGCCCCTCACCCCGGTCCTCTCCCCGCCGGCGGGGAGAGGGAGAAGAGGAGCGGCGGAAAGGTTACACCGAGTAGTACATCATGAACTCGATGGGGTGGGGGGTGTGCTCGAAGGTGTAGACCTCCTCCCATTTGAGCTCGATGTAGCTTTCGATCTGGTCGCGGGTGAAGACGTCGCCCTTCAACAGGAAGGCGTGGTCGGCTTCGAGCGCGCCCAATGCTTCGCGCAAGGAGCCGCAGACGGTGGGGACGTCCTGCAATTCCTCGGGCGGCAGATCGTAGAGGTTCTTGTCCATCGGGTCGCCGGGATGGATCTTGTTCTGGAT
>DASZLY010000084.1:0-3824 GCA_035552135.1 Allostellaceae bacterium
AGCGGCCAGCAATGCTGCGGCGTCGGCGGCATGACCGAATGCACCAGCTCGGCCGCCGCGTCGAGTTCGGAAAGGGTAGGTAGCTGCATCGGGCAAGTTTAGCAGGTCGTCCCGGCGAAGGCCGGGACCTACTTCTCGGCGGCAGCGACGATTGCAGCGTGGGCCCCGGCCTTCGCCGGGATGACAATTACGAAACCGCCCTGTGCTTCACTTCCTTGAGGCGCGGCAGCACCTCCCGGGCGAATATCTTGATGCCTTTCTCGGCTTCCTCATGCGTCATGAAGCCGGAGCGGCCCATCAGGATCAAATGCTCGAAACCGCCGACCTTGTCGTAGAACTCCATGATCTGGCGGTAGACGGTGTCGGGGTTGCCGGCGAACATCACGCCGCGCTGCACTGCCTGCTCGGCGGTGACGTTGCGGAAGGCGGCGGCGGGGCGGCCGACCGCGGGCACGCCGCCGGCGAGGCTCGGCGGCGGCGCGGCACGGTACAACGCAGGCGCCTGGCTCGCCGGGCTGGCGCCGGGCAGCATCCGCGAATACTGCGCCGCCGAGCGCGCGCCGACGCGCAGGAACCACAGCGACTTGTCGCCGACCGTCATACCCTCGTCGTCGCTCTCGCCGACATAGGTGAAGCCCATATACGCGAAGCGGTCGGGTGGCGCCGGGCCCATCCCGGCCTCGACCCGTGCCTGGCGATAGGCGTCCCATGATTTCTTCGTGCCGTCCGGCCCGCGCACAAAGGTCGCGTTGATGATGTCGCGCCGTGCCAGTTCGACCGAGGTTTCGGGGTCGCCGGTCGCCGCCCAGAGCGGCGGGTGCGGCCGCTGGTAGGGGCCGGGCCAGATGTTGATGTGGCGGTGGGTGAAATATTTACCTTCCCAGCTCACCGGCCCGTCATGCGCCGTGAGGGCCTTCTTGATGAGGTCGATCGATTCCCAGAACCGCTCGAGATTGCCGACCGGGTTGGCGTTGGCCGAAGCCATCTCCGACCCGCCCGATTTGACGAAGCCGATGTCGAGCCGGCCTTTCGAGATCACGTCGGCGGTGGCGTATTCCTCGGCGATGCGGACGGGGTCGGGCCGCGCCGTCACCAGCGTGCCGAGCGACAGGATACGGACGTTCTTGGTCTCGCGCGCCAGGATGCCGAGGATGAGCGGGCTCGCGCTATAAAGGCAGTTGATCCCGGCATGGTGCTCGTTGGAGATGATGTTGAGCCCGACCTCGTCGCAGAGGCGGTATTCGTCGAGGCATTCCTCAAAGAGCCGCGCCGCGACCTGCGGGTCGCAGTATTTGTTCGGCAGGCTGGCGCGCACCGAATCGACGCTGTCGAGCACCTTCCGCGGCACGAACGGGTAGGGGTTCTCGCACAGATACCAGGCTTGCATCCTATCCTCTCGTCATTCCGGGGCGAGGCGCAGCCGAGAACCCGGAACCCATGCGCACGGACAACCGGGTATCAGTTTCCGGCGCTGCCACATGATAGCTGGGCCCGTGTTCATGGGTCCGGGCCCAGCCCTGCGGGTCGTCCCGGAATGACGCCACGAAATCAATCCGCCAGAAAACCCGTCACCGCCTCGACAAAGCGCTCGGGCTGTTCTTCCGCGGGATGGTGCCCGGCGCTCTCGATCAGCCGAAACTCGGCGCCGCGGATCAGCTTGGCGTAGGCGCGGCCGTAATCGGGCGTGACGATGCCGTCATGGTCGCCCCATAACACCAGCGTCGGCACCGAGATGCGCCCGAGCCAATGCTTCAGTTGCGGGTTGTACATATAGGGGTGCCAGGCATAGAGGCACAGCGCCTCCCAGTTGCGCGCGTGGATGACCAGCTCCTCGTCGGTCATCGCGTCGTAATCGGGCGCCTTCGCCGGATCGGCCCAGCTCTTGCGCCGCACTTCGGCGGGGTTGGTGTTGAACACGTCTAGGATGTCGCGTTCCTCGCGCCCGCCGATCTTGATGCCGACCGGGTCGGCAAGGATCAGATGCGCGATCTTATGGCAGCTCGCGGCCGCGACCTCGGCGGCGAGCCAGCCGCCGAACGACAGCCCCATCAGCGTCACCTTCTCGTAGGGCAGCTGGTCGAGCAGCGCGAGATAGAGGTGCACGAGATCGTACATCGTGTCGAAATCTTGCGGCCGCGGCGAGTTGCCGAAGCCCGGCGCTGACGGCGCGATGATCTCGACGTGCCGGCCCAAGAGATCGAACAGCGGCGCCTTGGGGCTTAGCGAATCCATGCCGTGCAGCAGCACGACGGGCGGCCCCTTGCCGGCGCGCTGCACTTCGAGCTCGATTCCGCTGACATTCATCCGCTCGACGTTTCCCGGCATGGCCCAATCTCGCATGGTTGGCGGCCGCCTTTATGCCACGAAGCGCCGGCTTGCCACTATCGCCCGATGGTTTGAAGGCGGATTTCCGTGCGTCGCATTGCCGCGCGCGTCCGGCGCTTGCGATGCCGCCACCATAGGCTGTAGGATAACGTCCTCGTCGCCACAACAGAAAGGAGGTGATCCTGTGTCTCACCATCAACCGCGGTCCACCGCAGCCGTGACCAGGATCCCCGCTCTTGCCGAGATCCTTGCCTAACAAGGCAACGGCGCGGCCGTGATGGCCGCTGGTTATTCGGTGGAAAAGGCCGTCACCTTCGGGAGACGGCCTTTTCTTCTGCGCTATTTCGTCAGATCGAACCCCCTGGCCCGCAGCCAGGCGGCAAACCCCGCGCCTTCCGGCGACATGGCCTGGCGCGCCTTGTCCTCCGACCAGCCGTAGAATTCGGCGGCGCCGAAGATTTCCGGCGATTTCTGCCGGTCCTTGAGCGAATGCCGCGCGTCCCGCCGCCGGTCATAGGTGTCGACCGCATCGCCGACGCCGCTCTCGTCGTAGCGCTCGCGGTGCACCGTCGCGTCGGGCGGCAGGCGCATGCTGATGAAGCCTTGCTGCGCCGGGTAGCCCAGGCACAGACCGGCGACCGGAAACACCTTGTCAGGCAGCGCCAGTATCTCGCCGACAGCCTCGATATGGTTGCGCAGCACGCTGATCGGGCAGGTGCCGAGCCCCAGCGTCTCGGCGGCGAGCGTTGCGGTCTGCAGCACGAGCGCCGTATCGACCGTGGCGTTGAAGAAGCCTTCGAGCGTGCCGTTGTCGACCGGGTGCCGCGACGCGCGCTCCAGCCGCCGCGCATCGCCGAGAAACACGAGAAATACCGGTGCATTGCCGATCCACGGCATGTCCGGGACGAGCGCCGCGAGCCGGTCGCGCTGCGCCCGATCGTCGACCCGGATAACCGAGGCCTGCTGATAGTCCGATTTCGACGAGGTGGAGAACGCCGCCGCGAGGATCAGCCGCACGACCCCTTCGGGCACCGGCCGGTCGCTGTAGCGCCGCTGGGTGCGGCGCAGCAGCACCTGCCTGATCCACGCATTGTCCTCGGGGCCACTTCCCTCTGGGCCGCCGAGGTCGAGATCGTAGCCGAAGCGGGCGGTGAGTTCGTTGCTATAAGGTGCCGTCATTTCGAGAAGTCCCTTGTCGTCCGGGCGAAAGCCGCGACCACTTATCCGCTTCGCCGCTGGCTGAACAGTGGGTCCCGGCTTTCGCCGGGACGACAAACGGCAAGTTGTCCTAGTGGAAGGCGAGGTTGGTTATGCATTACGTAATGCATAAAATGGCGTAGACTTCACCCGTGATCCTCAGCTATCGAGATCGCAGAATGGAACGCTTTGCCGCCGGTGAGCGGGTTTGGGAGTTTTCCGGCTTTGCACGGCAGGCGGAGATGCGTCTCGACTCGAAGCCGTGCAATACCTCGCTGACTTGCGAGTGCTGCCTGGCAATC
>DASZLY010000085.1:0-17190 GCA_035552135.1 Allostellaceae bacterium
CTGATTTCGGTCGGGCTATCGGTGACGATGGGGCTGATGGGCTTTGTCAACCTGGCGCACGGCGTCTTCGCGATGCTCGGCGGCTACGTGATGGTGCGGCTGACGAGCCGCTGGGGCGTGCCGTTCCTGCCGGCGCTGGGCGCCGCCGCGTTTGCCACGGCGCTCGTCAGCCTGCCGCTGGAGCGGCTGCTCTACCGCCGCTTCTACGGCGGCGAGGAGCTCGACCAAGTGCTGTTGACGATGGGGCTGGTCTTCGTCTCGGTGGCCGGCGCGACGTTTGTCTGGGGGCCGCTGACCCAGCAGATGGCGCCGCCTTCCTGGCTCGCCGGCCAGGTCGATCTCGGTTTCCGGCATTTCCCGGCCTATCGCAGCTTTTTGATCCTGTGCGGCGCGGTGGTGGTAACGGCGCTGTGGCTCGGGCTGGAGCGCACCCGCTTCGGCGCCCAGGTGCGCGCCGCGGTCGACAATCTGCGCATGGCACAATCGGTCGGGATCAATACTTCGCTGCTCTTCATGCTGACCTTCGCGCTCGGCAGCGGCCTCGCCGGGCTCGGCGGCGCGCTCGGTGCCGAGCTCTTGGCGATCACGCCGACCTATGCGCTGCAATATCTCGTCTATTTCATCATCGTCGTCGCGGTGGGCGGGCTCGGCAGCCTCAAGGGGCCGTTTTTCGCAGCGCTGCTGATCGGCATCGGCGATACCGGGTTCAAGTACCTGCTGCCGTCCTTCGGCGCGTTCTTCATCTACGCGCTCACCATGGCGCTGCTGCTGTGGCGGCCGCAGGGCCTGTTCGGCCGCGCCTGATGATCGCGAGCGAGGACAGTGCGGCGCGCACGGCGGCGATCGACGCCTTCGCCCGGCGCCACCGCTTCCGGCCGTTGGAGACGCTGCCCTGGTTGGCGGCGGTGGCCTGGTATTTCCTGCTGCCGGGCTACCTGCCGCTCGGTTCGCAGATCCTGGCGACGATCCTTTTCGTGCTGTCGGCCGATCTGGTGCTCGGCTATGCCGGGATCGTGACGCTCGGCCACGCGGCGTTTTTCGGCACCGGGGCCTATGTCGCCGGCATCCTCGCGGCCAATGGTTGGGGCGAGCCGCTGAGCGGCCTCGTCGCGGCGATGCTGGTGAGCGCGCTGGTCGGGCTGCTCTCCGGGCTCATCATCCTGCGCACCACCGGGCTCGCTTTGCTGATGCAGACTCTCGTCGTCGCCGCGACGCTCTACGAGGCCGCCAACAAGGCCGGCTGGCTCACCGGCGGCGATGACGGGCTGCAGGGGATGCAGGTGTGGCCGATCTTCGGCCTGTTCCGCTTCGACCTGTTCGGCCGCGTCGCCTATGTTTATTGCCTCGCCGTCTTGTTTCTCGGCTGGCTGGCGGCGCGGGCAATCGTCCATTCGCCGTTCGGCCGCTCGCTGATCGGTGCGCGCGAGAACACCGCGCGGATGCATGCGATCGGCGCGCCGGTGGCGCGGCGCAAGCTCGTCATCTACACGATCTCGGCCGGGCTCGCCGGCGCGTCGGGCGCGCTGATCGCGCAGACGACGAGCTTTGTCGGCCTGACCTCGCTGAGCCTCGAACGCTCGGGCAATGCGCTCATCATGCTGATCATCGGCGGGGTGGGGCGGCTCTACGGCGCGTTTATCGGCGTGCCGGTCTTCATGATCGCGCAAGACCGCTTCTCCGAGATCGAACCGGTCTACTGGTATTTCTGGCTCGGCCTGTTGATGGTCGGCGTCGTCGTGTTCGCGCGCGGCGGGCTCTTGGGCCTGATCGAGCGCTTCCGGCGATGACCGGCGCCACAGCCGTCGCCCCGGCGCTCGAAACCTGCGCGCTGTCCAAAAGCTTCGGCGCGCTCGCCGTCGCCAGCGAGATCGATTTCCGCCTCGAACGCGGCGCGCGCCACGCGCTGATCGGCCCGAACGGCGCCGGCAAGACCAGCTTTGTCAACCTGGTGACCGGGGCGCTGCGCGCCGGCAGCGGGTCGATTCACCTCGACGGCGCCGACATCACCACGCTGGCCCAGGCAGCGCGGGTCAAGCGCGGCCTGGCGCGGACGTTCCAGATCAACGCGCTGTTCCGCCGGCTGTGCGCGCTGGAGAATGTGACGCTGGCGGTGGCCGAGCGCGAAGGGGTCGCGCACGGCTTGCTGCGCCCGGCCGGGCGGCATCGCGCGATCGTCGAGGAGGCCTACGCGCTGCTCGAAACCCTCGGCATCGCCAACCAGGCGCTGTTGCCGGTGGGCGGTCTCGCCTATGGCCGCCAGCGTCTCGTCGAGATCGCGGTGGCGCTGGGCTTGCGGCCCAAGGTGCTGCTGCTCGACGAGCCGGCGGCCGGTATCCCGTCGGGGGAGAGCGGCGTCATCGTCGACGTGATCGAGCGCTTGCCGGCCGAGATCGCGCTGCTGATCATCGAGCACGACATGGATCTGGTGTTCCGCCTGGCGCGGACGATCACCGTGCTGGTGCAGGGCCGGGTGCTGGTCGAGGGCCCGCCCGGCGCGATCGCCGCCGACCCGCGCGTGCGCGAAGTCTATCTCGGCCAGCGGGCGGGGCGATGACCGAGGAGATGATAAGCGGCGGCCTCGTTCTCGATGGCGTCGAGGCTGGCTATGGCGAGACCATCGTGCTCGAGGACATCTCGCTCGAGGTGCCGCCGGGCGGTACGTTCGCCGTGCTCGGCCGCAACGGCGTCGGCAAGACGACGCTGCTCGGCACGATCGTCGGCCGCGCAACCCTGCGCTCCGGGCGGATCGTTTTCGCCGGCGGTGACATAGGCGGACTGTCGTCCTATCGCCGTGCGCGGCTCGGCATCGGCTTCGTGCCGCAGGAGCGCGAGGTGTTCCGCTCGCTGACGGTAAGCGAAAACCTCGTGGTCGCGGCGCGCCCCGGCGCGTGGAATGCGGCGCGCGTCTACGACCTCTTCCCCTCGCTCGCCGCGCGCCGCGCGAGCCGCGGCGGACAGCTTTCGGGCGGGGAACAACAGATGCTATCCATCGGCCGGGCGCTGATGGGCAACCCGTCGCTGCTCTTGATGGATGAGCCGCTCGAAGGCCTCGCGCCGATCATCGTCGACACGCTGCTCGGCGTGCTCGAACGGCTGAAACGCGAGGCCGGGCTGGCGCTGGTGCTGATCGAGCAGCACGCGCGCATCGCGCTCGAGTTGTGCACGCAGGCGATTGTGCTCGATCGCGGCCGCATCGTGTTTTCCGGCCCGAGCCGGGCGCTCATCGACGCGCCCGAGCGGCTGGGCGCGCTGATCGGCATTACCGCGCGTTGAGCGACAACGGCCCCGGTTTCCGGGGGAAACCGGCGGAGAACGGCGCGGCGATGCGCCGCCGCGGCTGCTTTGAGGCCGGCCGCCTCAGAGCGCGATCGCGGGGGCGGCGAGCAGCTTCTCGAGCCGGATCGGCAGCTCGCGTACCCGAATTCCGGTCGCATGATAGACCGCGTTGGCGACCGCCGCGTTGGTGCCGACATTGCCAAGCTCGCCGAGGCCCTTGATGCCGAGCTCGTTGACCTGGCGGTCTTCCTCGGGGATGAGGATCACCTCGACCCGGTCGACATCCGCATTGACCGGGATGAGGTATTCGGCGAGGTCGGTATTGGTGTAGCGCGCGCGCCCGGGGTCGATCTCGGTCGCCTCGTGCAGCGCCGCCGAGAGACCCCATATCAGCCCGCCCATCAGCTGACTGCGGGCCGTCGTCGGGTCGACGATCTGCCCCGCGGCGAACGCGCCCACGAGCCGCGGCACGCGGATTTCGCGTGTCCGCGCATGGACCCGCACCTCGACGAACTCGGCGCCGAAGGCGAACTGGATGCGGTCCTTCATCTTGGCGCCGCCGGCCAGCACCGCATGACCCTGATAGAGCTTGGCGAGGCCTTCGGGCGGCACGCCGTGCGGGATGTTCTCGGCATATTCCTCGATCGCGCCGTTGGAAACCCGGCGGATCGCGATTTCCAGCGGCTCACTGCCGCCGGCGCCGCCGCCCTGCAGCTTGCCGTCGACGAGCTTGAGGGTCGCCGGGTCCTTGCCGGCAAAGGCACCGCCGGCGGCGACCGCAGCCTGCGCGATGCGCGACCTGATCTGCTCGCACGCCTTGGCGACGACATTGCACACGCTCGCGGTGGTGTTGGAGCCGCCCGCGACCGGCGCTGGCGGCAGGTCGGAATCGCCGAGCTCTACCAATATCTTGTCGGGCGCGATGCCGAGCCGGTCCGCGGCGGTCAGCGCGATCACCGTATAGGCGCCGTTGCCGATGTCGTGCGCGGCGGTCTGCACCTTTACGGTGCCTTGCGGCGTGATCGCGACGCGCGCGGTCGCGGGGCCCATCTGGGTCGGGTACATCGTCGCGGCGCAGCCCCAGCCGATGATCCAGTCGCCCTCGCGCATCGAACCTGGTTTGGCGTTGCGCCGTTCCCAGCCGAATGATTTCGCCGCGGCATCGAAACACGCCATCAGCGACCGGCTGGTATAGGGCAGGTTCTTGATCGGCTCGCGCTCGGTGTCGTTTACCCGGCGCAATTCGACCGGGTCCATGTCGAGCGTGACGGCGAGCTCGTCCATCGCCGATTCCAGCGCGAAGAGATAGGGCACTTCGGGGGGCGAGCGCATGAAGCCGGGCGTGTTGCGGTCGGCATGGACCATCGAAACTTTCGACGCGACATTCGGGCAGGCATAGAGCCGGGTCGAGGCGTCGGTCCCGGCGACCTTATAATTGTCCGGCCGGCTGGTGACCTCCTCGCCCTCGTGCACCAGCGCGACAAGCTTGCCGTCATGTCCGGCGCCGAGCTTCACATGATGCCGCGTCTCGGCACGGTAGCTGGCGATCGTGAAGCCCTGGTCGCGCGTCGCGACCAGCTTGACCGGCCGATTGAGCCGCTGTGCCGCGACGGCGATCAGCGCGGTGCGCTGGGTCAGAGCGCCGCGTGACCCGAACGCGCCGCCGACATAGGGCGATACGACATGGATCTTCTCGGGGTCGATGCCGAGCTGCTCGGCCAGCCCATTCTTGACGCCGGTGACGTTCTGGCTGGCTTCCCACACCGTCAGCCGTCCGTCGGCCCAGGCGCAGCTCGTGGTGAACAGCTCGATCGGGTTGTGGTGCTGCGTCGGGGTCGCGTAGTGCTGGTCGACGGTCACCGCCGCCGTCCCGAAGGCACTGTCGGCGTCGCCGACTTTCGGGTCCTCGAAAGCGGATGAGGCATCCTTGGCGGCGATCGTCGTCGTGCCGGCGCTATCGAAGCTCGCTGAAGGCTGCTGCTCGGCATAGGTCACGGTGAGCCGGTGCGCCGCCTCGCGCGCCGCTTCGAAGCTTTCGGCCAGCACCACCGCGATGATCTGGCCGCCATGCCATATCTGGTCGGAGCCGAGCGGCATGATGGTCGAGCCGACATAGCCGCCGTCGCTGAACAGCTTCGTCTTCTTCACGGCGTCGCCGACGTTCTGGTGCGTCATGATGTCGATCACCCCGGGCACGGCGCGCGCGTCGCCGTCGTCGATGCCGGTGATGCGGCCGCGCGCGATCGCGCTGGTCGCGAGATAGGCATAGGCCGGGTCGGCCAGGGGCGTATCGGAGGCATAGCGCGCCTCGCCCGTCACCTTGAGCCGGCCTTCGACGCGCGGCGCGGCCGTGCCGATCTTCAGCGGCTGTGCAAGAGCTCCGTCCATCGGCTCACCATTGGCTGGCTTTTAGGGTCAGATCGTGATCCGCCCGGCCTGCAGCAACGCGCGCACCAGCGTGCGCTTGCCGAGCTCGGGCTTGTAGGCATTGTCCCGCCGCGTGCTGGCCATGGCGAAGGCCGCCTCGGCGGCGCGCTGCGCCAAGGCCTCGTCGAGCATATTGCCGTTCAGGACGCTTTCGGCTTCCCGCGCCCGCCACGGTTTGCTCGCGACCCCGCCCAGCGCGATCCGCGCCGTATTGACCTTGCCGTCGAGCTGGTCGAGCGCGACCGCGGCGGAGGCGAGCGCGAACTCGTACGATTCGCGGTCGCGGATCTTCAGATATAACGAACGCCGGGTCCATGCCGCGACCGGCACGCGGAAGCCGACGATCACCTCGCCCGGCAGCAGGCTGGTCTCGACATGCGGCGCGTCGCCCGGCTCGCGATGCAGCGCCTCGACCGGCACGATGCGTCCGCCGCCCGGACCGGCGATCTCGGCGAGCGCATCGAGCGCCACCAGCGCCTGGGCGAAATCGCCCGGATAGGCCGCGATGCAGCGCTCGCTGACACCGAGCACCGCATGTTTGCGGTTGACGCCGTCGAGCGCGGCGCAGCCGCTGCCCGGCGCGCGCTTGTTGCACGCGCTCCACGAGGGATCGCGGAAATAGACGCAGCGCGTCCGCTGCAACACATTGCCGCCGAGCGTCGCCATGTTGCGCAGCTGCGGGCTTGCGGCAAGCTCCAGCGATTGCGCGATGACCGGATAGTTCTCTTTGATCTCGGGGTGATCGGCGGCCTCGGCCATCGTCACGAAGGCGCCGAGATAGAGCGAGTCGCCGCGGTTCTCGATGCGCCGGCCGGCAGGAGCCGCGCCGTTGATGTCGACCAGTACCTCGGGCCGCATCACGTCGAGCTTCATGAGGTCGAGGATCGTGGTGCCGCCGGCGAGGAATTGCACCGGCGCCAGGGTTGGCGGCAGCCCGTTTGGGCTCTGGCTCCCCACGCCGACCGCATCGGCCAGATCGCCTGCGCGCTGATAGACAAAGGGCCGCATCGTCAGCTCCGCATGTCGCCTTTGGCCTGGATGATCGCCGCGACGATATGCGGGTAGGCCGCACATCGGCACAGATTGCCGCTCATGTGCTCGCGGATTTCATGGTCGTCGCCGGCATGACCTTCACTGATGCAGGCGACCGCCGACATGATCTGCCCCGGCGTGCAATAGCCGCACTGGAAGGCGTCCTGGTCGATAAAGGCCTGCTGCATCGCGTGCAGATTGCCGCCCGCCGCGGCGAGGCCTTCGATCGTCGTCACCTTGCCGCGCACCGCGACCGCGAGCGTCAGGCAGCCCAGCACGCGCTTGCCATCGACATGAACCGTGCATGCGCCGCATTGCCCGTGATCGCAGCCCTTCTTGGCGCCGGTGAGGCCGAGATGCTCGCGCAGTGCATCGAGCAGCGTCGTGCGCGGGTCGATCGTCAGATGGCGCACCTGATTGTTGACGTCGAGGTCGAAGACCGCCGCGGTGCGCGCATTGGCGCCCGAATTTGCTGGCGCGGCGCCATTGTCTTGGCTGCGCGCCACCGCCGGCACCAGCGCTGCGACGGACGCGGACGCGCTCAGCAGCAGGCGTCGGCTGACCCCGGCGCGAAACGATGGGCGAGCGCCCTCGCGAAGCGCGGTTGTGTTCATTTTATCACCTTTAAAAGCGAGGGCAGCGGCGGGCCGCGTGCCTCTTCGGTAAAGCGCCGTCCGGCCGGATGGTTCCGGTCCGTGGCACGCCGGCGGAGACAAAAAAGCTGCCGGGATCGTCCCGGCAGCCCCCGAGGAGACAGCTAGCCGTTCTTGTCGTTGGTCAGGTGGTAGGGCTGCGCCGATTTGAGCTGGTCCTTCGACCGGTCGAGCGTCAGCCGGTCATTGGTCATCTTGATGTCGTTGAGTGAGATGGCGACATCCTTGCCGCCCGCGCCGAGGAACGAGCCGACATCAATGATCACCCCGGCGACCTTGCCGTCGCGGTCGAGGACGATGTCCTGGACGCTGCCGATTTTCTCGTTCTGAACGTCATAGACGCTGCTGCCGATCAGCTTGCTGGCGCGCAACTCGCCGGAGCCGGTGGTGAACGAACTCTGTGTCGCCCGGCTCGTGCTGGGCGTATTCTGCATCGGCGCGGTGGTCTGCGCGTAAGCCAGCGGCGCGGCCGCCGTCATCATCGCGGCCAACGCCACGGTTAAAGCTGTTTTTGTCACTTTCTTCTCCTGTTCCCTTGTCGATGTATGGGGAAACGGGAGAACCGTCGCGTTTGTTCCTTGGTCTTCGTTGCCAAACATTCAGGTTGTGCGCGCTCGATGCAGGCATCGTCACAATCGCCGAAATCAGTACTTCACGCGGATGCCAGGATCCTCTTCCAGCTGGAAGAGGATCCTGGTTAGTTAACGGGTGAAGGGCGGTCGATCGTAATGCGAGGGCGGGATCGGGTGGCCCGTCGCATGGCGGCAGCCTTGATCCGGCACCGCAGCTTGGGTACAGGGGCCGAGACCGCTGGTATAGGGGTGCAGCGCGACATCGCCATCGTAGCCTGCGGGGACCCTGTAATGCGGCGCGGGGGTACCGCGGCCCGGCACGACGACTTCAGGCAGCGTCGTCGTGGGCGCTCGATAGGGCGGCGGATAGGCCGTTTGCGCGATGGCGCCCGTGATCCCCGCCGCCGACATCAACACCCCAAGAGCAGCAGACTTGATCGTGATATGCACATCTTCCTCCAAAATCAACATACAAAAAGCTAACTGATGCGGCGCATTGGTGTTCCACACCGACAACAGTAATAAAATGTAAATGCGAAGACTGCCAAATTTCTAGATCATTATTTAGTTTCTATCTTAACTATTGCGGGAAATTGCGATTAGGTGGCGTAAGGTGCTTCGCGTGGAACCTTCTACCGAAGCGATGCTTTATCGGAGAGATGCGTGGTGCGGCTTGACGGTTGTCAGTCGCGCCCGGCGGTAACGCTATGGAGACGAACATGGTCGAGCTGGTCGCCCCCACGCCGAAGGAGACCCTATTTGCGAACGGCCGCTCGCTTGCCGGCGACCGGCTCGTAGGCTTTATGCTGGCGCACGAGCAATTCGCGGTGCCGCAGCTCATCGAGCTCGCCGGGGCAGCGACGCGGTCCGGCTTCGACCTGTTGGCGACCAGCGACCATTTCCAGCCGTGGCAGGCCAATGAAGGCCATAGCGGCGAGGCCTGGGTGACGATGGGCGCGATAGCCGGGCGCATCGCGGACGCGTGGATGGGCACGACGGTGACCTGTCCGACCCTGCGCTATCATCCCTCGATCGTCGCCGAGGCGTTTGCCACCTTGAGCCAGCTTCATCCGGGCCGGGTCTTTCTCGGGGTCGGCTCCGGCGAGGCGCTCAACGAGGCGGCGGCCGCCGGCAACTGGCCGGACTGGCAGGAGCGTTGGGATCGCCTCATCGAGGCGCTTGCCGTCATTCGCGGCCTCTGGTCGGGCCAGCCGATCCGGCATCGCGGCAAGTACTACACCGTCAGCGGGCGGCTGTTCGATCCGCCGGCCCAGCCGATCCCGATCCTCACCGCGGCAAACGGCCGGAAGTCGATGCGGCTCGCCGGCGAGCACGGCGACGGGCTGATAACCGACTCGCGGACCTGGCAGCAGCACAAAGCCGAATGGGAAGCCGGCGCTCGGGAAGCTGGCAAGGATCCCACGACGATGCCGGTGCTGGTCGAGCATTTCGTCGTCGTCGGCGACAAGGATGATGCGCGCCGGTCGGCAGCTTTGTGGCGCTTCCTGCCGAAGGCGTTCAGGGCCTATTACGAGATCACCGACCCGGCGGCGATCGAGCAGCGGGCCGATGCGGAACTGCCGATCGAGAAGGTGATCGCGAATTGGACCGTCAACCCCGACCCGCCGGAACATATCGCCGCGATCGACCGGCTGTTCGACAGCGGTGCGACGATCGTCAACATCCACTCGGGACAGATCGACCAGCAGAAGGTCATCGAGTTCTATGGCAACTGGGTGCTGCCGGAAGTCGCCGGCCGGTCGCGGCTGGGTGCGACGCATTGAACGATCTTTTCGCACCTGCCGGCGTCTCGCTCCAGGCCTTGCGCGAGGACGAGGCCAACTGCCGCCGCTGCGGCCTTTATCGCGACGCGACGCAGGTCGTGCCCGGCGAAGGCAAGCCCGGCGCGGTGTTGATGCTGGTCGGCGAGCAACCCGGCGACAGCGAAGACCGTGCCGGCACGCCGTTTGTCGGCCCGGCCGGCCGCGTTCTCGATCGCGCTTTGGCCGAGGCGAAAATCCCCCGCAACAGGCTTTTCGTCACCAACGCGGTCAAGCATTTCAAGCATGAGCTGCGCGGCAAGCGGCGGCTGCACAAGCGCCCCGACGCGGGCGAAATCCAGGCTTGCCGCTGGTGGCTCGACCTCGAGCGCGAGCTGGTCAGGCCCAGTGTCGTCGTCGCGCTGGGCGCGACCGCCGCGCGCAGCCTCTTCGGCCGCGCGGTCACCATCGCCAAGGCGCGCGACATCACCGAGGCGCTCGACGACGGCACGCGGGTGAGGGTGACGATCCATCCGTCGCTGCTCCTGCGGCTGCGCACCGATGCCGAGAAGGCGGTCGAGCGCCGCCGCTTCGTCCGCGACCTCGAAGCCGCCGCGGCGCTCGCCGGACTGACGGGCGCAGGGGCCTGAGCCGATAGCCCGGGGCGCTACGCCGGGAGGCGCTTCGAGGAGGTAGTTTTTCGTCAACAGACCAGCTCACCGCCGACACCTTGCACAACGGGGGCCGTCCACATATGGGTTCCGGACTCGGCCCCCTGGGCCGCCCCGGAATGACGAAGATAATTTCCCCTCAGGCTCCTAGATGAAGCTTCGCGACAAAATCGTCGTCGTCACCGGCGGGGCGCAGGGCATCGGCGCTGCGCTCTGCGCCCGGTTCGCGGCGGAGGGCGCCAAGGCGGTGGTCGCCGCCGATATCCGGCCGGGCGCCGGCATCGTGCCGTGCAACGTCAGCCGCGAGATCGAGATCGCCCGCCTCATCGGGGACACCGAGAGCCGGTTCGGGCCGATCGATCTGTTCTGCTCGAATGCCGGGATCGCCGTGCTCGACCCCAATTGGGACAACCCGGCGAGCGCGTCCAACGCGGACTGGGCGCGCAGCTGGGCGGTCAACGTCATGGCGCATGTCTGGGCGGCGCGCCACCTGATGCCGCGCATGACCGCGCGCGGCGGCGGCTATTTTCTCAATACGGTGTCGGCCGCGGGCCTGCTGTCGCAGATCGGCAGCGGCCCCTATTCGGCGACCAAGCATGCCGCGCTCGGTTTCGCCGAGAATTTGGCGATCAATGGCCGCGACCGCGGTATCAAGGTCTCGGTGCTGTGTCCACAAGGCGTCGACACGGCGATGCTGCGCGGCATCGATCGCGGCGTGCCCGACATGAACGGCGTGCTGACCGCGGAAGCGGTCGCCGAGGCGGTCGTCGAGGGCCTCGACGCCGAGCGCTTCCTGATCCTGCCGCATCCCGAAGTCGCAACCTATGTCCGCCGCAAGACCGACGACCCCGACCGCTGGCTCACCGGCATGGCGCGGCTCAGACGGGGGATGTGACGCTTTCGTCGTTGCCAGGAGCGCGCATCCCGACGCGGCATCCCCATCCGCGTGAGACGGAAGGAGATTGCGTCGCTGCGCTCGCAATAACGGTTGCGGAACCATCGTGCCGCCGGTGCGTGTATAATCGCGCGTGAGTAGAGGCGCCTTCGTCACCACAGCGCGGTGCCCGGCGATGAACGACCTGCCTGTCCCGTCCAACCCGCCGCTCCCCAACCGGGAGAGGTTGCGGCTGCACATTCCGCCGCACCGGCCGCAGCCGGGCGGGCATGCCGATTTCGGCTATTTCCGGGTGCCGGCGGCGGGTGTGGTGGCGCGGCCGGCGATCGATGTGCCGTCGGTGGTGACGCACCCGCTGGCGACCGCGCTCATTCGCGTGCTCGACGAGGAGAACCGGGCGGTCGGCGAGTGGGACCCCGGCCTCGACCCCGAGACGCTGCGCCAGGGCCTGCGCTGGATGATGCTGACCCGCGCCTATGACGAGCGCATGTACCGCGCGCAGCGCACCGGCAAGACCTCCTTCTACATGACCTCGCGCGGCGAAGAGGCGGTGGCGGTGGCGCAGGCGATGGCGCTGCGCCCCGACGACATGCTGTTCACCAGCTACCGCCAGCAGGGATTGCTCATCGCGCGCAACTACCCGCTCATCGACATGATGTGCCAGATCTACTCGAACGGACGCGACCCGCTGAAGGGCCGGCAATTGCCGGTGATGTATTCGTCGCGGGCGCATTCGTTCTTCTCGATCTCGGGCAATCTTGCGACCCAGCTGCCGCAGGCGGTGGGCTGGGCGATGGCCTCGGCCTATGCCGGCGACAGCCGCATCGCTGCCGGCTGGATCGGCGAAGGCGCGACCGCCGAGGCGGATTTCCACCACGCGCTGACTTTTGCCGCCGTGTACCGCGCACCGGTGGTGCTCAATGTCGTCAACAACCAGTGGGCGATCTCCTCGCACCAGGAAGTCGCGGGCGGCGAGGAGGCGACATTCGCGGCGCGGGCGATCGGTTTCGGGCTCGCGTGCTTGCGCGTCGACGGCAACGATTTCCTCGCGACCTATGCGGCGACGCGCTGGGCTGCGGAGCGGGCGCGCGCCAATCACGGTGCGACGCTGATCGAGCTCTTCACCTACCGCGCCGGCTCGCATTCGACGAGCGACGACCCGACCAAGTACCGCCCGGAAGACGAGCCGCGCACCTGGCCGCTCGGCGACCCCGTGGAGCGGCTGGCGCGGCACCTGATCGGCCTCGGCGAATGGTCGGAGGAGCGGCACAAGGCGCAGCAGGAGGAGCTCGCGCGGCTGGTGCGCGACACCGACCGCGAGGCGCAATCCCACGGCACCCTCGGCGAGGGGCCGCATTTCGGCGTCGAGACGATGTTCGAGGATGTGTTCAAGGACATGCCGTGGAATTTGCGCCGCCAGCAGCGCGAGGCGGAGGAGCCGTAATGCCGGTGATGTCGATGGTCCAGGCGCTCAATTCGGCGATGGACGTGATGCTCGGCCGCGACCCCGGCGTGCTGATCTTCGGCGAAGATGTCGGGTTTTACGGCGGCGTTTTCCGCGTCACCGAGGGGCTGCAGAAAAAGCACGGCGAGCGCCGGGTGTTCGACGCGCCGATCGCCGAGGGCGGCATCATGGCCGCCGCGGTCGGCATGGGCGCCTATGGCCTCAGGCCGATCGTCGAAATCCAGTTCGCTGACTACATCTACCCGGCGACCGACCAGCTGATCTCCGAGGCGGCGCGCATCCGCTATCGCTCGGCCGGCGAGTTTGCCGCGCCGATCACGGTGCGCGCGCCATGCGGCGGCGGGATTTTCGGCGGGCAGACGCACAGCCAAAGCGTCGAGGCGATCTTTACCCATGTCTGCGGCCTGAAGACGGTGATGCCGTCCAACCCTTACGACGCCAAGGGGCTGCTGATCGCGGCGATCGAGGATGACGACCCGGTCGTCTTCTTCGAGCCGAAGCGGCTCTATAACGGCCCATTCGACGGCCATCCCGACCGGCCGGCGGTGCCGTGGTCGCAGCACAAAGCGAGCGAGGTGCCCGAGGGCTACTATACCGTGCCGCTGGGCCGGGCGGCGGTGGTGCGGCCGGGCAGCGCGGTCACCGTGCTCGCCTACGGCACGATGGTGCATGTCGCGCTCGCCGCGGCCGAGGAAGCCGGCGCCGATGCCGAGGTAATCGACCTGCGCACCCTCTTGCCGATCGATCTCGAGACGATCGTCGCCTCGGTCAAGAGAACCGGGCGTTGCGTGATCGCGCACGAGGCGACGCGCACCTGCGGCTACGGCGCCGAGCTGTCGGCGCTGGTGCAGGAGGAATGCTTCTATCACCTGGAGGCGCCGATCGTCCGCGTCACCGGCTACGACACGCCCTATCCGCACGCGCTCGAATGGGAATATTTCCCGGGGCCGAAGCGCGTCGCCGCCGGCATCCGCCAGGCGCTGGCCGCGTGAGATGGCGCGCCGCGTCGTCAAGCTGCCGGATATCGGCGAAGGCACCGCCGAGGCCGAGATCGTCGGCTGGCTGGTTAGGATCGGCGACATTGTCGGCGAGGATGACCCTCTCGCCGAGGTGATGACCGACAAGGCGACGGTCGAGATCCCCGCCCCGGTCGCCGGCACGGTGGTGGCGCTGGGCGGCAAGGTCGGCGAGAAGCTGGCGGTCGGCTCGGAGCTGGTGGTGCTGGAGACGGAGGCCGAGGCTAGCGGTGCGGAGGTCGGCGAGGCGGCGGCCTCTCAACCCAACCCTCTCCGCGCGCGCGGGGAGAGGGAGCACGCCGACCCTCACCCACCTGCCGCTTCGCGGCCGGTTCCCCCTCTCCCGCAAGCAGGCGAGGGCTCGGCCGAATCCCCACTTCGACTTGCGGGAGAGGGTGGTTCCGGGCGCAGCCCGAAGACGGGTGAGGGTAAGCCCCTTGCCGCGCCGGCGGTGCGCAACCGGGCGCGCGATCTCGGCATCGATTTGGGCGCCGTCAGAGGCACCGGACCGGAAGGGCGGATCACCCATTCCGACGTGCTGGCCTATGCCGAGGCGCGCGAGCGGCCGGCACCCCCGGACGCGGGTGACGAAGTCGAGGAGGTGCCGCTGGCCGGGCTGCGCCGGGCGATCGCCGCGCACTTGGCGGAAGCGTGGCGGCGCATCCCGCATTTTGCCTATGTCGAGGAGGTCGACGTCACTGCGCTCGAAGAACTGCGCGCGCACCTCAACGAAACGCGAGCGGCGCGCGGGCACCTCACCTTGCTGCCCTTCGTGATGCGCGCGATCGTCGCCGCGCTGCGCGCGCACCCCCATATCAACGCCCGCTTTGACGGCGACGCCGGCATCCTGCGGCGCTATCGGGCGGCGCATATCGGCATCGCGACGCAGACCCCTTCCGGCCTCACCGTGCCCGTGGTGCGCCATGCCGAGCGGCTCGATCTATGGCAGGCCGCGGCCGAGCTCGCTCGCCTCGCCGAGGCGGCGCGCGCGGGAAAGGCCACGCGCGCGGAGCTCACCGGCTCGACGATCACGATCACCAGCCTCGGCGCGCTCGGCGGGCTCGTCGCCACGCCGATCATCAACCATCCCGAGGTCGCCATTGTCGGCGTCAACCGCATCGTCGAGCGCCCGGTGGCGCGCGGCGGGCAGATCGTGCTGCGCCGGATGATGAACCTGTCGTCGTCGTTCGATCACCGCATCGTCGACGGCTGGGAGGCCGCCTCGTTCATCGCCAAGGTGAAGAGCCATCTGGAACAGCCGGCGACGCTGTTTATCGATTGATGCAATGAAACCCGGACAGGCCTAGAATTGCGCCGGAGCCGGCAGATGAAGTTCACTCGCATCAGCACCGATCCCCGCCAAATGGGCGGTGCCGCGCATTCGCAGCTTGCGCATCCCGGTGGCGACCGTCCTCGGCATGGTCGCCGACGGGATGAGCGACGCGGAAATCCTCGCGGTCTATCCCGACTTGCAAGCCGCCGACGTAGCCGAGGCTTTGCGGTACGCGGCGGATGCGGTACGCGAACGCGAATTGCGCTGATCGTTAAGTGAAGTTTCTGATCGACAACGCGATATCGCCGATTGTTGCCGAACACCTCCGCCAGTCAGGGCATGATGCGCGGCGCCAAGACGCGCTTCCTCATACAAGAACAAGTCAGGGAGTTTCTCCAGTGATGCGCCTTCGCCAGACCTTCCTTGCCGCGCTTTGCGCCGTCTTCGCCCTTGGTCTGTTCGCGCCCACGGCACGGGCCGATGACAAGCCGCCGATTACGATCGGCTTTTCGATGGAGCTGACCGGCCCGCTCGCGGTCGTCGGCAAATCGGGGCTGCTCGCCTTCCAGATCTGGGCCGAGGACATCAACAAGAAGGGCGGGCTGCTGGGCCGTCCGGTCAAGCTGATCTATTACGACGACCAGTCGAACCCGTCGAACGTGCCGGGCATCTACGAAAAGCTCATCAGCATCGACAAGGTTGACCTGTTGATCTCGAGCTACGGCACCAATCTGGTGGTGCCGGCGATGCCAGTGGCGATCCAGCACAACCGCCTGTTCTTCGGCCTGTTCGCGCTCGCCGCCAACAAGCAGTTCAACTACCCGAAATACTTCTCGATGCTGGTCTTCGGGCCGGACCCGACCAAGAGCTTCAGCGAGGGCTATTTCGACGCGGTGATGGCGCAGACGCCCAAGCCCAAGACGATCGCGATCGTCGCCGCCGACGCCGAGTTCTCGCGCAACGCCTCGGACGGTGCGCGCGACAACGCCAAGGCAGCCGGGCTCGACATCGTCTACGACAAGTCCTATCCGCCGACCACGGTCGACTATAGCCCGATCGTCCGCGCGGTGCAGGCGACCAACCCCGACATCGTCTACGTCGCCTCCTACCCGCCCGACACGGTCGGCATCCTGCGCGCGATCGGCGAGGTCGGACTGAAGACGCAGATGATCGGCGGCGCCTTTGTCGGGCTGCCGGCGGCGGCGCTCAAGACCCAGCTCGGCCCCTTGATGAACGGCGTCGTCAATGTCGAGCTGTGGGAGCCGGTGAAGACGATGGAGTTCCCCGGCGTCATGGACTTCATCAAGGCCTACCAGGCCAAGGCCGCCGATGCCGGGGTCGACCCGCTCGGCTATTTCCTGCCGCCCTTCGCCTATTCCGAGCTGCAAATCCTCGGCGACGCGGTGGCGGCGACCAAGTCGCTCGACGAGGACAGGCTCGCCGACTACATGCACAAGACCACCTTCCACACGATCGAGGGCGACATCGCCTTTGGCGCCGACGGCGAGTGGACCGAGGCGCGGCCGATCTGGGTGCAGTATCACGACATCAAGGGCAACAATATCGACCAGTTCCGCGAGCCCAAGACCGTGACCATCCTCTCGCCGGCGAAATACAAGACCGGCGATCTGATCTACCCCTACACCAAGGCGCGGCAGTAGCGGCGGGCCAGGGTTTGAAGGAAACCGCGCGATGACCTACGCCGCCCCGCTCGCCGATATGCGCCTGGTGCTCGCCGCGTTCGGCCAACTCTCCGGCGACGCGGCCGACATCGCCGACGCGGTGCTCGACGAGGCGGCGAAGTTCGCCGAGGGCGAGCTGGCGCCGTTGAACGCAGTCGGCGACCGCGTGAAGAGCATCCTCGAAAACGGCGTGGTGCGCACCCCGCCCGGTTTTCGCGAGGCCTATAGGCGCTATGTCGAGGGCGGCTGGAACGGGTTGAGCTCGCCACCCGAGGCCGGCGGACAGGGCCTGCCGCAGGCGCTCGCCGCACCGCTCACCGAGATGTGGAATTCGGCCTGCATGGGCTGGGCGCTGTGCCCGCTGTTGAACCACGGCGCGATCGAGATGCTCGCCGCGCACGGCTCCCCCGAGCAGAAATCGCGCTATCTGGAGAAGCTCGTCGCCGGCGAATGGACCGGCACGATGAA
>DASZLY010000086.1:0-4146 GCA_035552135.1 Allostellaceae bacterium
CGCCGGCGCAGCGCCTCGACCATCATCTCGGTCTGGTTCGGCGGCACGACGCGGTCGTCGGCGCCCTGGAAGAAGATCACCGGGCAGTTCAGCCCGCCGACATGGCTCAGGGGCGAGCGCTCGGCGTAAAGCTCGGCGCGCTCGGGATAGGGGCCGATCAGCCAGTCGAGATAGCGGCTCTCGAATTTGTGCGTGTCGCGGGCGAGTGCGGCGACGTCGCTGACTCCGTAATAGCTCGCGCCGCCCTTGAACACATCGCGCTGGGCGAGCGCCGCCAGCACCGTATAGCCGCCGGCGCTGCCGCCGGTGATGACCATGCGCTCGCGGTCGGCGAGGCCTTCGGCCGCGGCGTATGTCGCGGCTTTGACGCAGTCCTCGACATCGACGATGCCCCATTGGCCTTTCAGCCGCTCGCGATAGGCGCGGCCGTAACCGGTGCTGCCGCCGTAATCGACATCGATCACCGCGATGCCGCGGCTCGTCCAGAACTGGATGCCGAGGCTGAGGCTCGACGAGGCGGACGAGGTGGGCCCGCCGTGGCATTTTACCACCAGCGGCGGCTTGTCGCCGGCGGGTGCGGCGAAGTCCGGATTGTGCGGCGCATAGTAATTGGCAAAGGCGGTGAGCCCGTTCGCGGTCGGGAATGCGACCTGCCGCCCGGCGCTGAAATAGCGTTGCAGCTCGGGTTCGGCGGCCGCCGCCGAGGCCTGGCGCAGTACCTCGGTCGCGCCGTTCTCCGGGTCGATAATGACAATCGTCCCCGGCCCGGTCGGCGACCCGGCGCCGCAGACGATTTTCCCGTCGCAAACCTTGATTGAGCCGAACTCGCTGTAGGGCAGGGCGATCGGCGTCAGCTCGCCGCGGGCAACCTCCAGCCGCCCGAGCACGGTATGTCCTGCCTCGCCATAGCTGCAGACGATCTGCGTCTCGGACAGAAATCCGTAGCTCGCCTGGCCGAACACCCATTGCGCCGGGCAGAAATCCGCTGCGCGTGGACAGAGCGGGCGGACCACGCCATCGCCGTCGCAGCGATAAAGATTCCACCAGCCGCTGCGGTCGGAGATGAAATGCAGCACCCCGTCGGGTGACCAGAGCGGCTGCGCGATTGACTCGCTGTCGCCGCCGGCAACTTTCTTGTGCTGGCCGAGCGCGCCGTCCGCGCCGATCTCGGCGACCCATAATTCGGTGCCGACCCACGGCATGTTGGGATGGTTCCAGGCGAGCCAGGCGAGCTGGCTGCCGTCGGGTGAGGGCCGTGGCGCGGCGTAAAATTCGCTGCCCTCGGCCAGCACGCGCCCGGCGGCGATCGCGCCGAAATTCACCGCGACAATGGCGTTGTCGACCCGCTCGCCCGAATGAGTCTCGCGCACCCCGATCCAGCGCTGTCGCGGGGCGTCGATGACGCCGTCGGCATAGCGCTGGCGCGCGCCGTCGCCGGGCGCGGGGGTCAGCGGTTCGGGTGCGCCGCCCGGCGCCAGCCGGTACAGAAGCTGGTCGGCGAAATTGGTGAAATAGGCGGTGCCGCGATGCACCGTCACCGAGCCGCCGCCATATTCGTGGACGCGCGAGCGCACATTGTAGGGCGCCGGGGTGACGTCGCCGCCGCCCTGCTTGACCAGCACGTTGCGGCCGCCTTCGCCCGGCCGGCTCTCGGTCCAATAGATGTCGCCGCCATCGACGATGACGCCGCCCAGCCCGATCGTTTCCGCGACGATCAGGTCGGAGGTGATCGGCGACTTCCAGGCGCCATAGGGCAGGGTTTCCGGCATGTCACACCTCCTGCGTCGCCACGCCGGTGCGGATCGCGTCGGCGATCGCGACAAAGCTGTTGGTAACGTTGAGGATCGTTTCCGGAGCCACCGGATAGGGCGCGCTGCCGCCGATCGCATCGGCGAAATGCTCGAGATTGACCCGCACTGAGTCGTTCTCAGGATATTTGAGGCGGATCGCCTCGGCGCGGCTCTTGCGGATAATGAGGTCGGTGCGGCTGACCGCCTCGGCCGAGCCGTTGCGCCCGAACGCCTGCACCCGAAAGAACATCGGGGTCGAGCGCACCGCCGCCAGCGTGCCGCCGATGCCGGAGGCGAACTCCAGCAACACCGACAGGCTGTCCCACGGGTCGGGACCAGGCTTGAGCGAGAGGAATTGCGTATGCGTCCGTCGCACCGGCCCGGCGATGCGGACGAGCGTATCGAGCACATGGATGCCGGTGCCGGTCATTCCGCCGGCCGGCGACTGCACGAAATCCTCGCGCCAGGCGGTGAACCCGGCGGCGACCTCGTTCGAAAAATTGCCCTCGACATGGAGCAGCGGCCCCAATTCGCCGCTTTCGGCGAGGCGGATCACCTCGGCGATCGCGGGGAAATAGCGCTTGTCGGTACCGATCCCGAGCACCACCCCGGCCGCGCGGCAGGCGGCGACGGCGCGGGCGCAGCCCGTGCGGTCGAGCGCCAACGGCTTCTCGCAGAACACCGCTTTGCCGGCGCCGGCCACGGCGACGACCTCGTCGACATGCTGGATATGCGGCGTCGCCAGCACGACCGCCTTGATGCTGCGGTCGGCGAGCGCCTCCGCGAGGCTGCTGCCGGCGAGCAGATGGTGCGTTTCGAGGAACGCGCGGTGCTGCGCCGGGTCGCGGCTCACCGCGCGGGTAAAGCGGATTTTGTCGCTCTTGCCCTGCACCGCCTCGACCAGCGTCTTGCCCCAGCGGCCGAGGCCGACGATTGCGGCGTCGATCATCTGCTGTCATCCTCCGCGCGGCGCTTGCCATTCCCGAGGCTGTCATGACCTACCGCACCATCTCGGTAAACAAGATTTCCGGGGCGCTCGGCGCCGAAATCGCCGGCGTCGACCTGTCGCGCGATGTCGACGACGCCGTGATCGGCGAAATACGCCGCGCGCTGGTCGACAATTGCGTGATCTTCTTCCGCGATCAGCATCTGACGCCGGAGCAGCATCTCGCCTTCGGCCGCCGCTTCGGCGAGTTGCAGATCCACGACTTCGTCGAGGGCATGGAGGATAACCAGCACATCCTCGAAGTCCGCAAGGAGGCCGACGAGCTGCGGAATTTCGGCGGCGGCTGGCACAGCGACGTCAGCTATCTCGAAAAACCGGCGCTCGGCTCGGTGCTCTACGCCCGCGAGGTGCCGGCCTATGGCGGCGACACGATGTTTGCCAATCAATACCTTGCCTATGAAACCTTGTCGGACGGTCTGAAGGAGACGCTCGGCAAGACGCGGGCGATGCACAGCGCGCGCAAATCCTATGGGCTCTACGCGCCGCGTGCCGCCGACACCGGCAAGCGGGCGATGAACATCCGCTTCACCGACGAGGCGCATGGCGAGGTCGACCACCCGGTGGTGCGCACCCATGTCGAGAGCGGCCGGAAGGCGCTCTACGTGCATGGCGGCTTCACCACGCGCTTCCAGGATATGACCGATGAGGAAAGCGCGCCGCTGCTCAACTACCTCTACCAGCATGCGGTGCGCCCCGAATTCACCTGCCGCTTCCGCTGGGAGAAGAACTCGATCGCGTTCTGGGACAACCGCGCGGTGCAGCACAACGCGATCAACGACTACAACGGCCAGCGCCGCGTCATGCACCGTGTCACGATCGAGGGCGAGCGGCCGGTTTGACATCTCGTCATTGCGAGGAGCGCGTCAGCGCGACGCGGCAATCTCCTTCCGTTTGGGGCCAAGGCGGCACGAGATTGCTTCGCTGCGCTCGCAATGACGATGTGAGCGAGGCGCCATGACCCTCTCCTTCCGCGCCGCCGTCCTGCACGCGCCGAAGACGCCGCTGAGCATCGAGACCATCACCGCCGCCGCGCTCAAGCCGGGCGACGTGCGGGTGCGGATCAAGGCGGCAGGCCTCTGCCACACCGATCTCGAGGTCATCGAAGGCTCGCTGCGCTACCCGATGCCGATCGTCTTGGGCCATGAGGCCGCCGGCATCGTCGAGGAAACCGGCCCCGCGGTCACCGGCGTCAACCCCGGCGACCACGTCATCCTGTCGTGGAACCCGCATTGCGGGCATTGCTATTACTGCGACCGCGACCTGCCGATCCTCTGCGAGGCATATCTCGCGCACGGTTCCAAGGCGGTCGGCTTCGACGGCGAAAGCCGCGTCGCGCTCGAAGGCGGCGGC
>DASZLY010000087.1:0-13712 GCA_035552135.1 Allostellaceae bacterium
GGCAAGCTCGCCTTGCAAGGCACGGTGACCGAACTCGCGGCAATGGTGCTCGGCGGCGGCTATGTCATCGATGTCGAGGCAATCGGCCCCGACATACCCGGCCTCCTCGCCGCGATCCCCGGCGTGGTGCGCGTGCAGCCCTTGGGCGGCGACCGATACCGGGTCGATTGCCAGAGCGACCTGCGCGCCGAGATCGCGCGCTATCTCGCCGGCACTGTCGACCTCACCGGCATCCATTATGCCGCGCCGAGCCTCAACGAGGTCTATGCGCGCTATTTCGCGGAGGCGCGCGATGCAATCAACTAGCCGGGCATTTAGCCGCCGCGGCTCGCCGTGGACCGGGCTTGGCACCGTCGTTGCCAAGGAGACCGCCGACCATCTGTCGAGCGCGCGGATGCGCATCCTCGAGGCGCTGGTTTTCCTCACCGCGATCACTGCCGCCTACGCCGCGATTCGCCAGATCCGCCAGACGATCGGCGAAAGCCCGTTCCTCTTCCTGCGCCTGCTGACGATGACGCAGGACCCGCTGCCGTTTTCCTTCATTGAGCTCTTAGGCTTTCTGATCCCGATCGTCGGAATCGCGCTCGCCTTCGATTCGGTCAACGGCGAGTTCAACCGCCGCACCCTGAGCCGCGTGCTCGCCCAGCCGATCTACCGTGACGCGCTGCTGCTCGGCAAATTCCTCGCCGCGCTCTTGTCGCTGACGATCGGCCTCTTGTCGCTCTGGCTCCTCGTGGTTGGCCTGGGGCTGCTGTTGTTGGGCCTGCCGCCGAGCACCGAGGAAATGGTGCGCATGGTCGGCTTTCTCGTCGCGACGATTGCCTATGGCGGCGTCTGGCTGGCGGTGGCGCTGTTGTTCTCGGTGCTGTTTCGCGCGCCGGCGACCGCCGCGCTGGCCGCGCTCGGCACCTGGCTGCTGTTCTCGCTGTTCTGGTCGGTGATCACGCCGATCGTCACCACGCTGATCGCCGGTCCGGCGGAAGGATTACTGGGCCCGAACCTCGCCTATATCCGCACCCAGACCCTAGTCGACCGGCTGTCGCCGAATGCCCTCTACGGCGATGCGGCACTGGCGCTGCTGCACCCGACGACGCGCGCGGTCGGCCCGGTCCTCGTCACGATCAGCGAAGCGCAGAGCATGGTCCCTGCGCCGTTGCGGGTAAGTCAGAGCTTTGTGCTGATCTGGCCGCAGCTCACCGGCCTTGTCGCCGCGACGATCCTCATCTTCGCGATCGCGTATGTACTGTTCCAGCGCCAGGAGATCCGCGCATAGCGAGACTGCGCCGGACGGGCGCCCGTTCTGGCGCGCGCCCGGACGATCAGCCGCCGCTAGTAGCAGGGTCGCGGGGTCGCGACCAGGCCGCAATAATGCCAGCCATAGGCCGAGGGCGGGGTGCCGACGCCGACGCCTAACCCGTTGCCGAAGTCCCAGCCGAGATACACCGTATCGGCTTGGGCGGCCTGCATCGGCAGCGCCACCGCGGCGAGACCGAGCGCCGCGACCGCGAATGTCGCAATACGGCTAAACCTGCGATTTCTTACGGCTTCAGACATTGTCCTCTCCACTAAACGAACGTTAGGCCTGTGTAACGGCGCCGGACATTTCGCGGTTCCGGCGCCCGCCCACAGGCGGTGATCAGACATTCTTTAAACAAGCCAAAAACCGCGTTAGCACCCACGCGGATTGGCGCCGCGTCTGGTAAACTGCGCGCATGCTTCTTGGCCTGACGATCAGGGACGTCGTGTTGATCGACCGCCTGAGCCTCGCCTTTCGCCCGGGGCTCTGCGTGCTGACCGGCGAGACCGGCGCCGGCAAGTCGATCCTCTTGGACGCGCTCGGCCTGGCGCTCGGGCGGCGCGCCGACGCGGCGCTGGTGCGGCCCGGCGCCGAGCAGGCCGCTGTCAGCGCCGAGTTCGCGGTGACCCCCAACCACCCGGCCGCGGCGATCCTCGCCGAGGCCGGCATCGCCGCCGATCTGGCGGGCTCCATCGTCGTCCGCCGCACTCTCGGCACCGACGGCCGCAGCCGCGCCTTTGTCAATGACGAGCCGACCAGCATCGGCCTGCTGCGCGTGCTGGGCGACAGCCTTGTCGAGATCCAAGGCCAGGGCGAGCAGCACGGCCTGTTCGACCCGGCGACGCATCGCGAGCTGCTCGATGCCCTGTCCGACGCCGACAACGCCGCGCTCGGCGCCGCGTGGCGCGCTTGGCGAACGGCACGCGAGGCGGCTGCCGGGGCCGCGCAGACCCTCGCCGCGAGCCGCGCCGAGGAGGATTTGCTGCGCCACGAGCATGCCGAGCTCGACGCGCTGGCGCCGGAAGCCGACGAGGAGGACCGCCTGGTCGCCCGCCGCGTACTGCTGCAAAACGCCGAGCGGCTCGGTGAGACCATCGGCGAGGCGATCGGCGAAATCGACGGCGAATCGGGCGCGTTGGCAGCGCTGGCACGCGCGCTGCGCCGCCTCGGCCGCGCCGCCGACCGCGCACAGGGGCTGCTCGACGGCGCCGTCGCCGCCGCCGAGCGCGCCGCCGCCGAGACCGAGGAGGCGCTCGGCGCGCTCAACAGCGCGGCGCGGTCATTGGAGCTCGACCCAGGCGTGCTCGAACAGGCCGAGGAGCGGCTGTTTGCGCTGCGCGCGGCGGCGCGCAAGCACGATGTCGCGGTCGCCGACCTGCCGGCGCTGCGCGAGAAGATCGCCGAGCGGCTGGCGTTGATCGATGCCGGCGCCGAGGGCATGATCGCCGCGGAAAAAGCGGCCGCCGCGCGGCGCGAGGCCTATGTCGCGGTCGCCGCGACGGTATCGAAGGCGCGCGAGCGCGCGGCAAAAAAGCTCGACGCCGCGGTCGCCGCGGAATTGACGCCGCTGCGCCTCGACAAGGCGCGCTTTCGCACGGTCTTGACCCCGCTTGCCGAGGAAGACTGGGGCGAACACGGCCGCGAACGAGTCAGCTTCGAGGTCGCAACCAACCCCGGCGCGCCGTTCGGGCCGCTCGCGCGCATTGCTTCGGGCGGCGAGCTGTCGCGCTTCCTGTTGGCGCTCAAGCTGGTGCTGGCCGGGGTGTCGTCGGTGCCGACCTTGATCTTCGACGAAGTCGACAGCGGCATTGGCGGCGCGGTCGCCGCCGCGGTCGGCGAGCGGCTGCAGCGATTGGGCGCCAGCTTGCAGGTGCTGGTGGTGACCCATTCGCCGCAGGTCGCGGCGCGCGGCGCACATCACTGGCGGGTTGCGAAGCTGAATGCGCAGAAGAGCGCCGTAACCCAGGTCGAAGAGCTCGACCCCGACACGCGGCAGGAGGAAATCGCCCGCATGCTGTCGGGCTCGACGATCACCGCCGAGGCGCGCGCCGCCGCCAAGAGCCTCATCGCCGGAGCCAACGCGTGACCGCCACCGTCGCCGTCGAAAACCTCACCGAAGACGAGGCCGCCGCCGAGCTCGAACGGCTCGCCGAGGAGATCGCGCATCACGACCGGCTGTACCACCAGCAGGACGCGCCCGAGATCAGCGACGCCGACTATGACGAGCTGCGCCGCCGCAACAACGCGATCGAGGCGCGCTTTCCCGAGCTGATCCGCACCGACAGCCCGTCGCGCCGGGTTGGCGCCGCGCCCTCCGCCGGCTTCGCCAAGGTGACGCATTCGATCCCGATGCTGTCGCTAGGGAACGCCTTCGACGAACAGGATGTGCGCGATTTCTTCGCCGGCATCCGCAATTTCTTCCGCCGGCCGGAGGATGTCGCGCGCGTCGCCGAGGACGCGATCGAAATCATGGCCGAGCCCAAGATCGACGGGCTGTCGGCGGCGTTGCGCTATGAGCACGGCCGCCTGGTGCTCGGCGCCACGCGCGGCGACGGCGTCACCGGGGAGGATGTGACGCAGAACCTGCGTACCTTGAGGAGCGTGCCGAAGCAGCTGGCCGGCAGTGGCTGGCCGGACGTGCTCGAGGTCAGGGGCGAAGTCTATATGGAGCGCGAGGGGTTTTTCGCGGTAAACGCCGAACGCGAGACGGCCGGCGAAGCGGTTTTCGCCAACCCGCGCAATGTCGCCGCGGGCTCGCTGCGGCAACTTGATCCGGCGATCACCGCGCGGCGGCCGTTGAAATTCTTCGCCTATGCCTGGGGCGAGGCGAGCGCGCCCTTCGCCCGCAGCCATGCCGAGGCGCTGCAGCATTTCCGCGACTGGGGGTTTACCGTGAACCCGCGCTCGCGGCTCTGCCGCGGTGTCGACGAGGTCCTCGCCGCCTATCGCGAGATCGGCGGCGACCGCGCCGGGCTGCCCTACGACATCGACGGCGTCGTCTACAAGGTCAACGACCTCGAATTGCAGCGCCGGCTCGGCATGGTCAGCCGCGCGCCGCGTTGGGCGCTCGCCCATAAATTTCCGGCGCAGCAGGCGCAGACCGTGCTTGACGACATCCTGATCCAGGTCGGCCGCATGGGCTCGCTGACCCCGGTCGCGGTGCTCGAGCCGATCACCGTCGGCGGCGTCGTAGTGCAGCGCGCGACACTGCACAACGAGGACGAAATCCAGCGCAAGGATGTGCGGGTCGGCGACACGGTCGTCATCCAGCGCGCCGGCGACGTGATCCCGCAGATCGTTTCGGTCGTCCTCGATCGGCGGCCGAAAGACGCCGTATCCTACGTGTTCCCGGAAAAATGCCCGATCTGCGGCAGCCTCGCGGTGCGCGAGCCGGGAATGGCGGCGCGGCGCTGCACCGGGGGCCTCATCTGCGCGGCACAGGCGGTCGAGCGGCTGAAGCATTTCGTCGCGCGCGACTGCTTCGACATCGAGGGCATGGGCGCCAAGCACATCGCCGCGTTCTGGGAAGACGGGCTGATCCGCACCCCGGGCGATATTTTCCGCCTCAAGGCCGAAGAGATCGCCGGCCGCGAAGGCTGGGGCGAGACCAGCGCCGGCAACCTGATCCGGGCGATCGACGAGCGGCGGCGCATAACGCTCGACCGCTTTATCAACGCGCTCGGCATCCCCCAGGTCGGTCAGGCGACCGCGCGGCTGCTGTCGCGCCACTACCGCAGCCTCGCCAATTGGCGGCGCGAGATGGAGGCGGCGCAGGATCCGGAAAGCCCAGCGCATGCCGGCCTCATCGACGTGCACGGCATCGGCGCCGACATGGCGGCCGATATTGTCGGCTTCTTCGCCGAGCCGCATAACCGCACGATGCTCGACGATCTGACCGGCGAGATCGAGGTGCACGACTATGCGGCGCCGAGCCGTGGCGCGGCCGCTTCGCCGCTCACCGGCAAGACCGTCGTGTTCACCGGCGGGCTCGAAGCGATGAGCCGCTCGGAGGCCAAGGCGCGCGCCGAGGCGCTCGGCGCCAATGTCGCGAGCACGGTCTCGGCGAAGACGGATTTTGTCGTGGTCGGCGCCGATGCCGGGTCGAAGGCGACAAAGGCCGCGGCGCTCGGGCTGACGACGCTCGACGAGGCGGCCTGGCTCAAGCTCGCCGGGGTCGACGCGGCCGTGCCGGCCGAGAGTGCAAACTAAGCATGGCGTGGGGAGACGGGGGCAGCGGCGCGGTGACGCTCAGCGACACGCTCGACACGTTTGAGGTGGTGATCGCCGATGCCGGCTTCGTCGACGATGATGCGGTCGACGTGTTAATCGCCGATGTCGTCCGCGGCGGCGATGCGGCCGATGACGATCGGACCGAGCCGGCTTTGGCATCGACGCCGTTCTTTGTCGAATTCGACGAGCCGGCACGGCTCGACCCCGGGCGCGCGGGCCTCATCTGGGAATTGGTGCCGGTCGGCGGACGCGAGCTGCGCTGGCGCTCGCCGCTGGTCTCGCTGCTGTTTCACCTGCTGCCGATCGTCGGGATCATCCTCTTCCCGCTCCTCGCGATCGAGCCGCCGGTGCCGATTCCGGTGCAGCTCGTCTTCGAGCCGCCGCCGCCACCCCCGCCGCCGCAACCGCCGCAACCCGCGCCCAAGCCGCCGCAGCTCGAGCAGCCGCTGCACGGGCCGCTCTCATCGGTCGACCAGGGGCCGGTGATCAAGCCGACGGATCTCGGCCGCACCCCCGATCCAGTGCCGCAACCCGCCGCCGGGCCGCAGCAAGAGACCCCGAGCGAGATGCAAACCGCGACGACCGCGGCACCCCCGCCGCCGCCGATGCCGCAAGCCAAGCCGGCGCCGCCCAAGGAGCATGCCTTCCAGCTGCCGAAGCCGAGCCGTGCCGCCAACGCGCCGCACACCGAGACCCCGCGCGAAGCGCCGCGCAGCGCGCGTTATATCGGCATGGCCGCGACCAAGGACGAGTACCTCGCCTATCTCGTCTCGCTCACCCGCCAGCACATCGACCTGTTGCCGCTGGCGATGGTCGGCGCGCGGCGCGGCGAAACCGTGATCTCGGTCACCGTCTACGATAACGGACGGATCGGCTCGGTCAGCGTGGCACGCGGCTCGGGTTATTCCGATATCGACGAGCGCATCGCCCAGATGGTACGCGCGGTCGGCAAATTCCCGCCGCTGCCGCAATGGTACCAAGGCAACGGCGTGCAGCTCGAATTGACGCTCAAATTCCCCGAGGCGCTGGAGCACTGATGAGCAACGCAACCCGCGCGAACGCCGCGGTCGATCCGATCGTCGTCTCGGTAATCCAGCATCGCCTGCTGGCGATTGTCGCCGAGATGGGCGAGGCGATGCTGCGCACCGCCTATTCGCAGATCCTCAATTCGAGCCGCGATTTCTCGACCGCGATCTGCGATCTCGACGGGCGGCTCATCGCCCAGGCCGAGCACGTGCCGATCCATGTCGGCGCCCTGCCCTTCGCGGCGCGCGCGGTGACCGAATTCTTCGGCGCCGACATCCACCCGGGCGACGTCTTTCTGCTCAACGACCCCTATCACGGCGGCAACCACCTCCCCGACCTCACCGCCTTCGTCCCGGTATTTGCCTCAGGGCCCAATGGCGACAAGCCGCGCTTCTGGTCGATCAACCGCGCGCATCAGAGCGATATCGGCGGCGCGACGCACGGCGCCTACAATGCGAGCGCCACCGATATCTGGCAGGAGGGCATCCGCATCACGCCCTTGAAGCTCTACGATCGCGGCGAGATGCGCCGCGACGTCATGCAGATGATCGCCACCAATGTGCGCCACCCGCGCGATTTCCGCGGCGACCTCGCGGCGATGATCGGCTCGGCGCATGTCGGCGAGCGCCGCGTGCTGGCGCTGGCGCAAGAATTCGGCTGGCAGGTGACCGACGCGGCGATCGAGGCGGTGCTCGACGGCGCGGAGCGGCAGACCCGCGCGGTGATCGCCGAATGGAAAGACGGCGTCTATCACGGCGAAGCGATGCTCGACGATGACGGGCGCGGCAACAACGATATCCATATCCGGGCGACCGTCACCAAACAGGGCAGCGACCTGACGATCGACCTCTCGGACTCGCACGATGAAGTCGCCAGCTTTATCAACTCCTCCTACCCCAACATGTATTCGGCTGTGGTGGTCGCGCTCAGCTATTTGATCGACCCGCACACCCCAAAAAACGACGGCGCGTTCCGCCCGATCACGGTGATCGCCAAGGAAGGGACGGTCGTGTGGGCCAGGCCCGGCGCGCCGGTGACGCTCGCGACCAACCACTGCGCGCAGGAAATCCTCGAAGCGATCATCAAGGCGCTCGCCCCCTCTTGCCCGGATCGCGCGATGGCCGGCTGGGGACGGCGGTTCCGCATCGCCATCCAAGGCAAGGATCCGCGGACGGGCAAACCCTTCATCTGGCATTTCTTTCAGGCGCGGCCGGGCGGCGGCGCCTCGGTGGCGGGGGACGGCTGGCCCGGCGCGGGCGAATGGCAAGCGGCGGGCGGCATCAAGTTCGGCAGCCTCGAAGTCACCGAGGTGCGCTTTCCGCTGTTCTTCCGGCGCCACGAATTCCGCCCCGGCTCGGGCGGCGACGGGCAATTCCGGTGCGGGCCGGGCGGCATCGTCGAGATGGTGGTGGAGACCGCCGAGTCGGCGCTCGCCAATACCGCCGGCGACGGCGTGGTCTACGGCGCCTGCGGCGTACTCGGCGGCGAGGACGGCGCGCCACACCGCTACCTGCTCTATTCCGGCAACGCCGACCCGCGCGCAATCCGCACCAAGGAAACCGGCCTCGTGATCCGCCCCGGCGACCGGCTGGTGCTCGAATCGGGCGGCGGCGGCGGCTGGGGCGACCCCGCGCGCCGAAGCGATGCGGAGCGGACTCGTGATGCCGTCGAAGGGTTCGTCGCCACGCCCGGAGCCGACTGATGCTCCGCATCGGCATCGATGTCGGCGGTACCTTCACCGACCTTGTCGCGATCGACGAAAGCGGCGCGGCGACGCTGGCCAAGGTGCCGTCGACGCCGGCCGACCCATCGCTCGGTGTGGTGGATGGGCTTGCCGCGCTCGCCGCGCGGATGGCAACCGACCTGCGCGGCTTGCTGGCGCGCACCGAGCGCATCGTCCACGGCACCACGGTCGCGACCAACGCGCTGCTCGAATTGAAGGGCGCGCGCACCGGGCTGCTCACCACCGAGGGCCATCGCGACGTCATCGAAATGCGCGAGGGGCTCAAGGACGACCGCTATAATCTGCGCTTGCCGCCGCCCGAGCAGCTGGTGCCGCGCCATTTGCGGCTCGGCGTGCGCGAGCGCATGCGCGCCGACGGCCAGGTCGAGATGCCGCTCGACCGCGATTCGCTGCACAAAGCTATTGATATTCTAAAAGGCGAGCAGGTCGAATCGGTCGCGGTATGCTATTTCCACGCTTGGCGCGATCCGTCGCACGAGCGCGAGACGGCGGCAATTCTCGAGAAAGCCCTGCCCGGCGCCTATGTCTCGCTGTCCTCCATGGTGCTGCCGCAGATCAAGGAGTTCGAGCGGGTCTCGACCACCATCGTCAACGCCTATGTCGGGCCGGTGCTGGCGCGCTATCTGGCGCGGCTCGAAGACCGGCTCGCCGACGCGGACTATCGCGGGCCGACGCTGATTATCCAGTCGCATGGCGGCGTCGCGCCGATCGCCGAGGCCGGGCGGCTGGCGGCGGGCGGCGTGCTGTCGGGCCCGGCGGGCGGTGTCGCCGGCAGCGTCCACGCGGCGCGGCTGTCCGGCCAAACCAACCTGATCCCGTTCGACATGGGCGGCACCAGCACCGATATCTGCCTCGTCGTCGATGGCGAGGCGGCGCTGGTCATGGACCGCAAGATCGGCGGCCACCGCATCGCGCTCGGCAGCCTCGACATCGCCAGCATCGGCGCCGGCGGCGGCTCGATCGCGCGGGTCGATGCCGGCGGCATCCTGCATGTCGGGCCGGAAAGCGCCGGCGCCGCGCCCGGCCCCGCCTGCTACGGCCAGGGCGGCACCGCGGCAACGGTCACCGACGCCAATCTCGTGCTCGGCTATCTCGACCCCGAGCGCTTTCTCGGCGGCGCCCGCCGGCTCGACAAGAATGCCGCGGAACAGGCGGTCGAGCGCGTCGCGACCGCGCTCGGCGTTACGAGGTTGCAGGCAGCTGACGGCATCCACCGCATCGTCAACACCAACATGGCCGAGGGCGTGCGGCTCGTTTCGGTGCGCCGCGGCGTCGATCCGCGGCGCTTTGCGCTGTTCGCGTTCGGCGGCGCCGCAGGGCTGCATGCGACGGCCATCGCCCGGCAGCTGCAGCTCAGCCGGGTCATCGTGCCGCGCGTCGCCGCGGTACTGTCGGCCTGGGGGATGCTGGCGACCGATCTGCGCTTCGAGGTGTCGAAGAGCCATGTCGGCGACACGCGCGCGCTCGACGGCGCGGCGGTAAAGCGGCTGTTCGAAGACATGGAGGCCGAGGGCCTGGCGCGGTTGCGCGCCTCGTTCGCCGGCCCGGCGCGCGCCGGCCGCGCGGTCGATATGCGCTATGGCGAGCAGGTATTCGAGATCGCCGTGCCGCTCGATGACATCGACTGGAACGCTGCCGACCCTCTGCCGCAGATCGTCGAGCGCTTTCACCGCCGCCACGCGGCGCTCTACACCTACGCGATGCCCGAGCAGGAAAGCGTGCTGGTCAACGCCCGCGTCACCATCGCCGGGCTGCTCGACGAGCTGCCGCGCGAACCGCGCCTGCCGCCGGCGCTGCCCGCCCCGCCTGCCGCCAGCCGCGCGGCGTATCTCGACGGCGCAACAATCACCGTGCCGGTCTACGATTTCGAGGCGCTGGCACCCGCGCAGCAGATCGCTGGTCCGGCGATCGTCGAGTCGGCGATGACCACCGTGCTGCTCCGCCCGGGCGACAACGCCGAAGTTAGCGAGCTCGGCTGGCTCATTATCGATATCGTTTAAGATCACGTCCGGCGAATGCCGGAATCCAGTTATCAACCGAAATCTCGGCCCGGCCTCCGCCGGGGCATCTTCAAAAGATCATGATCCTTTGAAGATCGGCTTGCGCTTCGCATGAAAGGCTTCGACGCCTTCGCGGAAGTCGTCGGACGAACGCAAGCGGCCGTACATCTGGCCTTCCATGTCGATCGCCAGCGACAGCGTCGCGTCCTCGGCGTCGTTGAGCAGCTTCTTGGCGGTGCGCTGGGCGAGCGGCGGAAAGCCGCGCAATTCCTCGGCCAGCGCGTCGGTCGCGGCGGCGAGCTCGGCGTCGGGCACGCAATCGGTGACGACGCCCCAATCGTAGGCCTGCCGCGCGGGCAACCGGCGCGAGCGCATGACGATGTCCTTGGCGCGGGTGATGCCGACCATCTTCTGCAGCCGCGCCGCGCCGCCCGAGCCCGGAATCTGCCCCAGCCGCTGCTCGGGCAGCGCGAAGAGGCTGCTTTCGGCGGCGATGCGGAAATCGCAGGCCAGCGCCAGCTCGAACCCGACGCCGAAGCAATAGCCTTGCGTCGCGGCGACGACAGGCTTGGCGCAGCGCGCCGGCGCCGCGATGTTCCATGCGAGGCGCGAGACATGCTCGGGCGAAGCTTCGAGAAAGCCGCGGATTTCGCCGCCGCTGGAAAAATGCTCGCCCTCCGCCCGCACCACAATGACCCGCACGCGGGGGTCGGCGTCGAGCGCCTCGAATGCGGCGCGCAGCTGGTCGCGCTGCGCCATGACGATGACATTGAGGGGCGGCCGGTCGAGCACCACATCGGCACGCTCGCGCTCGGCCGCGACCTCGACTCGAAACCCATCGAAATGCTGCGCATCTGCCATTGCTTATTCGCTTTCCGCGGGGCGGTAGTCGCCGGCGACGAGCAGCCGGCGGAGGATCTTGCCGACCGGGGATTTGGGAATCTCGGCGACAAAGACATAGTCGCGCGGGCGCTTGTAACCGGCGAGGCTCGACTGCCGGCACCAGGCGTCGAGCGCTTCCGCCTCGACCGGCGCCTGGCGCTTGACGAAGGCGGTGATCCGCTGGCCCCAGCGCGCGTCGGCGAGCCCGGCGACCGCGACCTCGCCGACCGCTTCGTGCAGCGACAGCACGCTCTCGATCTCGCCGGGCGAGACGTTCTCGCCGCCGGTGATGATCATGTCGTCGACCCGGCCGGTGACGAACAGATCGCCCGCCGCGTCGACATAGCCGGTGTCGCCGGTGAAGTACCAGCCCTGGCGCAGCGCCCGCGCATCGGCATCGGGGCGCCGCCAATAGCCTTCGAAAGCCTCGTCACTATCGATATCGGCGATAATCTCGCCTTCCTCGCCCGGCGCGGCGAGTGCATCGGGGCAGTCCGCCCCGAGCCGCACCACGCGCACCCGCTGATTGAGCCCGGCCTTGCCGGCTGAGCCCGGCTTCGCCGCCGCCTCGGGCTCGATCGTAAAGGTGTAGATCTCCGACGAGCCGTAATGGTTGACGAACAGGGCGGGCCGAAACGCCGCCGCGACCCGCTGCAACAGCCCCTCGGGCATCGCCGCCCCGGCAAAGCCGAGCTTGGTGACGCTCGACACATCGATCGCGTCAAAATCCGCATGGCCGATCAGGTCGTGGTAGAGCGTCGGCACGAGATAGAGGTTGCTGACGCGCTCGCCCGCGATCAGCCGCAGCGCCGCCGCCGCGTCGAAGCGCGCCAGGCAGACAAAGCAGCCGTCGACCAGCGCCATCGCCAACAGCGAGCGCACCCCCATCGTGTGATAGAGCGGCATCACTCCGAGCGTGCGCTCGCCGCGGGCGTAGAGGTTCTGCGCGACATGCGCGACCGCCGCGGCGCGCTCGGCGCGATGGCGGCGCGGCACGCCCTTGGGCCGCCCGGTCGTGCCCGAGGTATAGAGCAGCAGCGACAGATCTTCGGCATCCGCCTGCGGCGCCGGGTCGCCGCCGAGCCCCCGCCAATCGGCGAGAAAGCAGGTCGCCGCCGCCCCCGCATCGAGCCCAACGAGCGGCAGGTCGCGCGCCATCGCCGACCCGGCGACCGCCTCGCGGGCGACCGCATCGAACACCAGCGCCTTGGCTTCGCTGTCGGCGAGGCAATAGTCAAGCTCATCCGCCTTGATGCGCCAGTTGAGCGGCGCGGCGACGATGCCCGCAAGCTGGCAGGCCCAATGCAGGCTCGCCATGTCGAGCCGGTTCTGCAGCACCACGGCGAGCCGGTCACCGCGCCGCAGGCCGAGCTGCGAGAGCCCGGCGGCGATTTCGGCGATCTCGCGCAGCCAGGCTGCGTAGCTGAGGCGCCGCGCGCCGTCGACGATCGCAATCGCCTCCGGGCTGCGCTCGGCGCTGGCGATCAGGGTACGGCCGAGGTCAAACATGGCGCTTCAACAACGCCAACACCCGCGGCGGGGTCAAGGGCAGCGTCACATCGTCGGCGCCGAGCGCGTCGGCAACGGCATTGGCGATGCACACTGGCGTCGACATCGCATTGCCCTCGGCGACGCCCTTGGCCCCCAGCGGGGTCACCGGCGACGGCGATTCCATATGCAAGATCAGTGGGTTAGGAACATCCGATGCGCGCGGCACGGCATAGTCGAGAAAGGTGCCGGTGAGGAAATTCCCGTCCTCGCCGTAAACGAATTCCTCCATCAGCGCCGCGCCAACCCCATTCGCAAACGCGCCCTGCACCTGCCCGTCATAGAGCATGGGGTTGAGGATGCGCCCGGCATCGTGCAGCGTCACGTAACGGTCGATGCGCACCACGCCGGTTTCGCGGTCGATCTCGACACCGCAGAAATCGAACACGAAGCCGTGCGCCGCCGAGCTGTTGATCTCGTCCGCATCGTTCGGCGCGGCGAGCTCGGGCGGCGTCCAGAACACGGTCTCGCGCAGCGCCGCGTCGCCCGGTTCGGGCAGCGTGCCGGGCGCCCAGTGGCTGCTCGCCGCGAGCCGCGCAAAGCTCAGCGAATTGTCGGGGTTGCCGGCGGCGCCGACGCGGCCCTCGGCAAAGACGATCTCCTCCGGCCGCAGATTGAGCTGCGCCGCCGCGACGCGCGCCAGCCGGTCGCGCAGCCGGTTCGCCGCGAGATGCGCCGCGCCCGCGACCGCGCCGGCAAAGCGGCTCGAATAATTGCCGGCCGCGATCGACCAGGCGTCCTTGGCGGTGTCGAGCGCGGTCTCGACCCGGATCGCCGCCGGCGCGAGGCCGAACACCGCGCCGACAATATGCGCGATGACGGTACGATGGCCCTGCCCCTGCGGCGCGGAATCGACGCTCGCGGTCACCCCGCCGAGCGGGTCGAGGGTCACCGTCGCCGCCGCCTGCGCGCCGTTTTTCGGCCCGGCGCGGCGCCGCTCCTCGGGGCTCAGCACCGTCGTGATGTAGCCCATATTGGAAATCGA
>DASZLY010000088.1:0-3200 GCA_035552135.1 Allostellaceae bacterium
CGGGAATTCGCCCCGCTGCTGGTCAACAGCGTCGTCGGCTTTATCGGGCCGGAATATCTGTTCGACGGCAAGGAGATCGCCCGCGCGGGGCTGGAGGACCATTTCTGCGGCAAGCTGCTCGGCCTGCCGATGGGGGTCGACGTCTGCTACACGAACCACGCCGAGGCCGACCAGGACGACATGGATGGCCTCCTGACGCTGCTCGGCGTCGCCGGCTGCACCTACATCATGGGTGTGCCGGGCGCGGACGACGTGATGCTGAGCTACCAGTCGAGCTCGTTCCACGACGCGCTCTATCTGCGGCGCATTCTCGGCAAGCAGCCGGCTCCGGAATTCGCCGAATGGCTGGAGCGGATGGGGCTTGCCGACCGCAAGGGGAACATCATCGGCTCGGGCGAGCTGCCGGCGCTGATGCGGCCGGTGCTGGGGCTGCTGGAATGACGGCCGGCTGGCTGGAGCTGCGGGGCGCGACACCGGCGCGGATCGGGCTCGGCCGCAGCGGTGCGGCGCTGCCGACGGCGGCGTTGCTCGACTTTCAGCTGGCGCACGCCCGCGCCCGCGACGCGGTGCACGCGGCACTCGATGCGGCGGGCATCGTCGCCGAGCTGTCGGGTCTGGGATTGCAGGCGCTGCATCTGCGCTCGCAAGCGCCCGATCGGCCGACCTATCTGCGCCGGCCCGATCTGGGACGAAGGCTCGATGAGGAATCCCGCGAAACTTTACGTTGTCAGGCCGGCGAAGGCGGGAATCCACTTGGACATCGAGCGAGCAAGGAAAGCGTCGTCCCCGGCCTGCGCCGGGACGACAAGACAACGCAAGGTGCCGCTCGCACCCCCGTCATCGCCTTCGTCATCGCCGATGGGCTTTCGGCCACCGCGGTCAACGCCCATGCGGTGAAGCTGATCGCCGCCGCGCTGCCGAAGCTCGGCACGGCAAGGATCGCGCCGGTCGCGGTGGTCGAGGGCGGGCGGGTGGCGATCGGTGACGAGATCGGCGGGCTGCTCGGCGCCGATCTCGCCGTCGTGCTGATCGGTGAGCGGCCGGGCCTTAGCGCCGCGGATTCGCTCGGCGCTTACCTGACTTGGCAGCCGGCGCCGGGAGCGACCGACGCGGCGCGCAACTGCCTCTCCAACATCCGGTCCGAAGGCCTGCCGATCCCAGCGGCGGCCGAGACGCTGGTCGGCCTGATGGCAAGCGCCCGGCGCCACCGGATGACCGGGGTGGCGCTTAGCCAGCGCTTGGCGAATCCCGGGGCTATAACGGCAAAGGGAGAAGCGGGCTGAACGGTGGATCCCGGCCTTCGCCGGGACGACGAATTATCAATTCGCCTTCAAGAACCGCCGCAGCTCGGCGACGAGGTCTTTCGGGTTGTCGCCCTGCACGGTGTGGCCGGCCTTGGGGACGGTGACGAACTTGCCGTCGGGCAGCTGGGCGGCGAGGCGGATGCCGTCTTCCTCGTGGAACACGTCGCTTTCGCCGCCGCGCACGATGAGCGTCGGGCAGGCGATGCGCGACAGGCCGTCGGCGAGCGCGGCACGCTCGCTGCGGTGCTTTTCCTGGTCGAGCACCTGAAAGCGGCGCGTGTCGTATTTCCACTTCCAGGTGCCGTCGGGCTGCTCCCGCAGCGCGTGCATCAGGCTGCGGCGGAGGATTTTCGGGTCGCGCCGCGGATTGAATTCGAGCGCCTTGGCGATGATCGCCTCGATCGTCACGGTGTCCTGGACGCCGCGGACGAAGTCGCGGATGCGGCTCGACCCCGGCCGGCGCATCTCCGGCCCGGCATCGATGATGACGAGGTTGCTGAGCCGCTCGGGGTGGTTGACCGCGAAGGCGAGCGAATTGATCGCGCCCAGCGACATGCCGACGAGGATGAACTTGTCGAGGCCGAGATGGTCGGCAAAGCCCTTGGTGTCGGCGAGCTGCGCATCCATCGAGTAGTCGGCGTCTTGCGACCAGTCGCTGTCGCCATGGCCGCGCTGGTCGAGCGCGACGCAATGGTATTCGTCGCGCAGCGCCAGGCTGACGAGGTCCCAGGTATGGGCGTTGAGCGCGCCGCCATGCAGGAAGACGATCGTCGGCAGGTGCTTGTTGCCCCAATCGAGATAGTGGAACCGCATGTCGCCGACGGTGAATTCGTGGCTCTGCGGCAGCACGACGTCGCTAAAGCTGAAACCGGCGCGCACCGCCGTGGTTTCGAGGTGCTCGCGGTATTCTTCGGGCGACAGACTCATGGCGGAAACGGGCTCCTCGGGCGCTTAGGTCACGCATCATGACCTGCCAGCGTTGCGGGCTGAAATGTTTTCCGCACCTGCGAACTCCGCTAACGTTGCATGGCTGATGATAAGCGAGGCTGCGCGATGACCGAGATCAACCTGCGCCACGGGATTTTCCTTCCTCCCTTCCACCCGAACGAGGAAGACCCGACGCAATGCCTCGAACGCGACCTCGAGCTGATGCAATGGCTCGACCGGCTCGGCTTTCACGAGGCGTGGATCGGCGAGCATCATTCTGCCGGGTTCGAGATCATCTCCAGCCCGGAAATCTTCATCGCCGTCGCCGCCGAGCGCACCAGGCACATCCGCTTTGGCACCGGGGTCGTCTCGTTGCCCTACCACCACCCGATGATGGTCGCCGACCGCATCGTCCAGCTCGACCACATGACGCGCGGCCGGGTGATGTTCGGCGCGGGGCCGGGGCTCCTGGCGTCGGACGCGATCATGATGGGGATCGACCCGATCACCCAGCGCGACCGCATGGCCGAGTCGCTCGACGCGATCCTGCGCCTGTTCCGCGGCGAGACCGTCACCGAGAAGACCGATTGGTATACGATGGAGGGCTGCCGGCTGCATCTGCTGCCCTATACCAAGCCCTACCCCGCGGTCGCGGTGGTGAGCGCGGTGACGCCGTCGGGCGGGCGGCTCGCCGGCAAATACGATCTCGGCATGATCTGCGTCGCGGCAACCAATCCGTTCGGCTTCGACGCGCTGGGCTCGAACTGGCAGATCGCCAACGATGTCGCGGCCGAGGACGGCCGCACGATGGACGCCAACAAGCTGCGCCTCGTCGGGCCGATGCATATCGCCGAGACGCGGGCGCAGGCTTTCGAGAATGCGCGCTGGGGGTTCGAGCGCTATCTCGGCTACCTCAACAACAACCAGCCGCGCTTTATCGTGCCGGCGGGGAAGGATCCGCTCGAATGG
>DASZLY010000089.1:0-17637 GCA_035552135.1 Allostellaceae bacterium
CTCGGGGTTGATGTTGGCCGAGGGCGCAATGCCGATCGAGCCCACCACCGCCGGCCCCAGATCGCTGAGGATGTCACCGAACAGGTTCGAGCCGACGACGACGTCGAACCAATCGGGATGGCGCACGAAATGCGCGGTCAGAATGTCGATGTGGTACTGGTCGGCGGTAAAGCCGGGATATTCCTTGGCGATCGCCGCAAAGCGCTCGTCCCAATACGGCATGGTGTGGATGATGCCGTTCGACTTGGTCGCCGAGGTGACGTGCTTCTTGCGGCCTTTCGCCAGTTCGAAGGCGTAGCGCATTACCCGGTCGCAGCCGCGCCGGGTGAACACCGCCTCCTGCATCGCCATCTCGTTCTCGGTGCCGACAAACAGCCGGCCGCCGATCGAGGAATACTCGCCCTCGTTGTTCTCGCGCACCACATAGAAGTCGATGTCGCCGGGTGCGCGGTTCTTGAGCGGCGTGTCGACCCCGGCGAGCAGCCGCACCGGGCGCAAATTGATGTATTGCTGAAACTCGCGGCGCAGCGGGATCAAGAGGCCCCAGAGCGAGATGTGGTCGGGCACGCCGGGATAGCCGACCGCGCCGAGAAACACCGCATCATAGGGCGCCAGCTGCTCGATGCCGTCCTCGGGCATCATCCGGCCGGTCCTGGCATAGGTCTCGCAGCTCCAGTCGAATTCCTTCCATTCGAAGCCGAAGCCATAGCGCCGCGCCGCGGCCTCCATCGCCATGATGCCCTCGGGCACCACCTCCTTGCCGATGCCGTCCCCCGCGATCACCGCGACCCGATACGTCTTAGGCATACGTTTCCTCTCCGCCGCCTGCGGGCAGCTACTTATCCATGTTCCAGATATCGGTGTTCAACATCCACTGGCCGCTCACTTTTTGCCAGGTCACGGCATATTTCAAGGCGCCATCCTGCGGCGTTGCACCCTTGGTCTTGAAGGTGCAGGTACCGATCTCGCGCGCGCCGCTGCGGCCGAGCGGCTTGACGTCGAGCGCGGTGCACTTGACGTCGCTGAGCTGCTGCATCGCCTGGCCCCAGAAGCTTTGGATGTCGGCCCGCCCCTTCACCATCGGCGCACCCGCCGGCAGCACATAGGCGTCCTCGGTATACATCGCCGCGACCGCCGAGGCGTCGCCCCGGTTAAAGGCAGCGCCCCAGGCGTCTTCCAGTTTCTGGATCGTCGCCTTGCTCTGCGCCATTGCCGGCGCGGCGCAGAGCAAGGGCAGCACAGCGAACGCGGCAATGGACGGAAAGCGGCGCGACATGACTGTTCCTCCCCACTTCATCGCGCCGATAATCCCGCGCTTTCGGGCAGCGGGCAATCGCCGATCGCGGGCCTAGGCCAGGGGGCTCAGACCTCGATCGTGCCGCGCATCACCGGGATGCAGCACCCGCCGATCCGCGTCGCGACCACTGTGCCGCCGCGCTTCTCGGCGGAAGCGTCGAGCAGGCTCGGCCGCCCCATCTCGATGCCCTGCGCGATGCGCAGCCCGAGCATCAGGTCCGCCGCGGGCTCGAGGCTGGCGAGGAGGCCGGCGAGCGCGACATTGGCGCTGCCGGTCGCGGGATCCTCGGGCACCCCGTGCAGCGGCGCGAACATGCGGGTGCGAATGTCGATCCCCTCACCCGCGTCCCGCACATAGAGATGGATGCCGGTGACGCCCTCGATCGGGAAGTTCGCCGCGAAGATTTCGCCGCGCGGCGCCGCCGCCGCGAGCGCGCGCCGGCTCTTCAGCTCGGCGAACATGAACGGCGTGCCGCAGGAGGCAATGCAAGGCGCATGGCGCCCGGTCTCGATATCGCCGGCATCGAGCGAGCACGCAGCGGCGATGAGCTCGGGCGCCACGTCATCGCCGCGCGACAGCGGCCGCGGTGCCGTCAGCCGCGCGCCGGTCACGGCGTCGCCTTCGCGCAGCACCTCGATCGGCACCAGCCCGGCCTTCTCCTCGAACAGCAGCTTCTCGCCGGCCGCGCTGCCGTAAACCTCGCCGAGGCCGGCAACGACAAATCCCGTGCCGACATTGGGGTGGCCGGCGAACGGCATTTCGGCTTTCGGCGTGAAGATGCGCACCTCGGCGGTGTGCGCGGCATTCTTTGGCGGCAGCACGAAGGTCGTTTCCGACAGGTTGAACTCGGCGGCGATCGCCTGCATTTGCGCGGCGCTCAGCCCCTCGGCGTTGGGCAACACCGCCAGCGGGTTGCCGCCAAAGCGGCGGTCGGTAAAGACGTCGACGGTCACGAACTCATAGCGCATGGCCTCGCTCCTTAGAAAGGAAATTAGCTAATCAGCTAAAGAGAGCTGCGCCGATTCGGACTGGCCGATCGAGGCCCGACCCGAACCGGCTAGCTAGCTCGGAGCGGATGGGCGTGGTCGAGCGGACCGTGGCCACGCCCGAGACCGGGGGCGGAAGCGATGGCGCGCTGGACATAGTCGCGGGCGCGCGAGACCGCGGCGGCGACGTCCATGCCCTGCGCGAGGCCGGCGGCAATCGCCGAGGCGAGCGTGCAGCCGGTGCCGTGCGTGTGCCGCGTGGCGATGCGCGGGCTCTCCCATTCCGTGAACCCGTCGGCGGTCGCCAGCACATCGTGCACGGTGTCGCCGTCGAGATGGCCGCCCTTTATCAGCACCGCGCCGCAGCCGAGAGCCAGGAGCGCGCGCCCCGCCTCGCGCATCGCCGCGACATCGCCAATCGGGCGGCCACACAGGATCTCGGCCTCGGGCAGGTTCGGGGTCAGCACCGCGGCGCGCGGCAGCAGACGGCGTTTCAGCGTATCGATTGCCCCGGCCTGGATCAGCGGCGCGCCGCCTTTCGCGACCATGACGGGATCGAGCACGAGCGGCACATCGGGTGCGCGCTCCGCAAGCACCGCGGCGACCGTCTCGATCACCGCCGCGTCGTGCAGCATCCCGGTCTTGACCGCGTCGGCGCCGATATCGTCGAGCACGACCTCCATCTGCTGACGAATGAAGACCGGGTCGATCGGCAGCACGCCGTGCACGCCTTCGGTGTTCTGCGCGGTCAGCGCGGTGATCGCAGTCGCGGCAAAGGCGCCGAGCATCGTCACGCTCTTGATGTCGGCCTGGATGCCGGCGCCGCCCCCGGAATCGGAGCCGGCGACGATGAGAACGCGGCCTTTCATGGCTGCAAAGTCGGCGTGCGTCCTTCGAGGCTTTGCTGCGCAAAGCACCTCAGGATGAGGGAAGGCTGTGATGGCATTACGACAAAATCCCTCATTCTGAGGAGCGCCACCGGGCGCGTCTCGAAGGACGCACAACCTTCATCCAGCTCAATCCGCGGCCTGGATCGCCACACCGTTGTCTTCGGTGCCGCGCGTCGCGGCGAGGATCGCCTCGCAGATGTCGTCGACGACGCTGGCGAGCAGCGCTTCGTCCTCGCCCTGCGCCATCACCCGGATGACCGGCTCGGTGCCCGACGGGCGGATCACCAGCCGCCCGTCATGGGAAAGCCGCGCCTCGCCGGCGGTGATCGCCTGCTTGACGCGCCGTGCCTCCATCGGCCGGCCTTCGCCAAAGCGCACGTTGCGCAGGAGTTGCGGCACCGGCGTGAAGAGGCGGCAGACCTCGCTGGCCTTGCGACCGGTCTCGACGATCCGCGCCATGACCTGCAGCGCCGCGATCAGCCCGTCGCCGGTCGTCGCGTAGTCGGAGAGGATGATGTGGCCGGATTGCTCGCCGCCGACATTGCAGCCGGTCTCGCGCATCTTTTCGACGACATAGCGGTCGCCCACCGCAGTGCGGTGCATGCCGATGCCCTGCTCGGCGAGATAGCGTTCGAGACCGAGATTCGACATGACCGTCGCGACCAGCGCGCCGCCGGAGAGCTGGCTGGTGCCGGCCAGCGCGGTGGTGATGAGCCCCATCACCTGGTCGCCGTCGAGGATCACCCCGCGCTCGTCGACGACGATCAGCCGGTCGGCGTCGCCGTCGAGCGCAATGCCGATATCGGCGCGGCGCGCGAGCACTTCCTGGCGCATCTGATCGGGCGCCAGCGCGCCGCATTCGCGGTTGATGTTGGTGCCGTCCGGCGAAACGCCGACCGAGAACACCTCGGCGCCGAGCTCCCAGAACACCGTCGGCGCGACCTTGTAGCCGGCGCCGTGCGCGCAATCGACGACGACGCGCAGCCCATCGAGGCGCAAGCCCTTGGGGAAGCTCTGTTTGACGAACTCGATGTAGCGGCCGCCGGCATCGTCGAGCCGCTTGGCGCGGCCGAGATCGCCCGGCGCGGCGCGGTGCGACGGGCCTTTTTCCAACGCCGCCTCGATCTTGCGTTCGAGGCTGTCGGACAATTTGTAGCCGTCGCGGCCGAACAGCTTGATGCCGTTATCGGCATAAGGGTTGTGCGAAGCCGAGATGACGACGCCGATATCGGCGCGCAGGCTGCGCGTCAGCATCGCGATCGCCGGGGTCGGCAGCGGCCCGACCAGCACCACGTCCATCCCCATGGTGATAAAGCCGGCGGTCAGCGCCGGTTCGAGCATGTAGCCCGAGAGCCGCGTGTCCTTGCCGATGACCACGAGATGCTTGTGCGTGCCGTTGCGAAAGCACTCGCCGACCGCCATCGCCACCTTGAGCGCCGTTTCCGGCGTCATCGGCTCGACATTGGCGGTGCCGCGCACCCCGTCAGTTCCGAAAAGCTTCCGTGTCATTCGCGATTTCCCCCCAGATGCTCGCGAAGATGCTTCTTTGCCCTTGGCCCCGGGCGCGCCGGGCATCCTGTTCCCCCTGATCTTATCAGGTAATCATCAGGCCAGTCAGCCGCCGGGCTGCGGCTCGGGTTCCGGGCCGATGCCGCTCTGCCGGCCGGACGGCGGCACCGAGCTGCGCCGGCCCGAGCCGGGACGCGGCTCGTCGGCCGACGGCGTCGGGCCGGTGCCGGTATCGCGGACGATGCGCTCGCCCTTGATGAGCCGGCGGATTTCGTCGGACGACAGCGTCTCGTATTCGAGGAGCCCGTGCGCCAGCGCGTGCAGCTCGTCGAGATGCGAGGTGAGGATGTCGCGCGCGGTGTGCTCGCCCTCCTCGACGATGCGGCGGATCTCGTCGTCGATGACCTTGGCGGTCGCGTCGGAGACGTTCTTGCGCTGCGTCACCGAATGGCCGAGGAACACCTCCTCCTCGTTGTCGCTGTAGCGCAGCGGCCCCAATTTCTCGGAGAAGCCGAATTCGGTGACCATGCGGCGCGCCAGGCCGGTCGCCCGCTTGATGTCGTCGGAGGCGCCGGTCGTCACCTTTTCGGTGCCGAAGATCAGCTCCTCGGCGACGCGGCCGCCGAACAGGCTCGCCAGCATCGCTTTGATTTCAAGCTTCGACTGCGAGTACTTGTCGCGCTCGGGCAGGAACATCGTGACGCCGAGCGCGCGGCCGCGCGGGACGATCGTCACCTTGTGCAGCGGCTCGTGCCCCTCGGCATAGAGCATGCACAGCGCGTGGCCCGCTTCGTGGAACGCGGTGAGGCGCTTCTCGTCCTCGGTCATCACCATCGAGCGCCGCTCGGCGCCCATCATGACCTTGTCCTTGGCCTGCTCGAATTCGAGCATCGCCACCGAGCGCTTGCCGCGCCGCGCCGCCATCAGCGCCGCCTCGTTGACGAGGTTGGCGAGGTCGGCGCCGGAGAAGCCCGGCGTGCCGCGCGCGATGATCTTCGGATCGACATCCGACGACAGCGGCACCTTGCGCATATGGACCTTGAGGATCTTCTCGCGGCCGACGACGTCGGGGTTGGGCACGACGACCTGGCGGTCGAAGCGGCCGGGCCGCAGCAGTGCCGGGTCGAGCACGTCGGGACGGTTGGTCGCGGCGATGAGGATGACGCCCTCATTGGCCTCGAACCCGTCCATCTCGACGAGCAGCTGGTTGAGGGTCTGCTCGCGCTCGTCATTGCCGCCGCCGAGCCCGGCGCCGCGGTGGCGGCCGACCGCGTCGATTTCGTCGATGAAGATGATGCAGGGCGCGTTCTTCTTGCCCTGCTCGAACATGTCGCGCACGCGGCTGGCGCCGACGCCGACAAACATCTCGACGAAATCCGAGCCGGAAATCGTGAAGAACGGCACGTTGGCCTCGCCGGCGATGGCACGGGCGAGCAGCGTCTTGCCGGTGCCCGGCGGGCCGACGAGCAGCACGCCCTTGGGAATCTTGCCGCCGAGACGCTGGAATTTCTGCGGGTCCTTGAGGTACTCGACGATCTCCTCGAGTTCCTGCTTGGCCTCGTCGATGCCGGCGACGTCCTCGAAGGTGATGCGGCCGACCTTCTCGGTCAGCAGGCGCGCCCGGCTCTTGCCAAAGCCCATCGCCCGGCCGCCGCCGCCCTGCATCTGGCGCATGAAGAAAATCCACACGCCGATCAACAGCAGCATCGGGAACCAGGACACGAGGATGCCGAACAGCGACGGCACGTTCTCGTCGAGCGGCGCGGCGGTGATGCGCACGCCCTTATCCATCAGCTTGTTGACCAGCGTCGGATCGTTCGGCGAATAGGTCGTAAAGGCACGGCCGTCGGTGAAATGGCCGGTGATGTTGCTGCCCTGGATCGTGACGTCGGTCACCTGGCCGCGATTGACGTCGGTGACAAAGTCCGAGAACGCAAGCGTCGACTGCGGACCGCGATTGGACGAAGTCTGGAAAAGATTAAACAGCGCGACAAGCAAAAGCCCGATCACGATCCAAAGGGCGAGATTCTTGCCGAAATTGTTCACGCCGTGGCCCTTCCCTACCTCAGCACCGCGCAAGATTGGCGGGCGCAGCCGCGACGATTCCGCCGCCACCAGAACATAAGATGCCTGCGCGATTAAACAACTGTAAAGCCTGCGCCGAATAGCGAAACCGCGGGCCGAAAAGCCAGCGAAGCCGCGCACCTTGCCGTTGTGCGGCGATAGCAGAGATGTGGCACCGCCGCCAGCCCGTCCGCGTCCCAAATTGCCGGCAGCGCCGGATAGATGAGGCGCGGCAAGGTGTTGTCGTCTCCGGCCCGGTCGCGGCGAAGCGCCGCCACGCCGGCAGCGCCGAGCGGGCCGATGCTGACCGCTCGCGGCGATGTGCTGGGCAGGGTTGCATAAAAACGCCGATCCCACACCCCCGCCTCGCCCGGCGCCAGCCGCAGCGGCGGCGCGGCGCGCGCAATCTCCCGCAGCGCCAGCACGCGGCCGCGCCACGGCACGAAGCGGCAACCGCCGAGCGTGCGGGCACGCGCCGGCGCCTCGCCGAGCGCCTGACGCAGGCGCGCCAGCCGCTCGCGGCGAAGCGGATAGGCCGCGCCGCCGAGCACCGCGGCGACCCGCCCGAGCGCGCGCTCGCCGAGCTCGCTCGCGGCCGCGACGGGCGCCGGCTCGACCAACGCGAAACCGGCCGGATGGAGACCGACGGCGCGCGCGAGAAGCGCCGCCAGCTCGCGCTCGCGCGCCAGGCGCGCGGCAGCATACGCGGGGATATCGGCGGTCGCGGAAGCCAGTTCACCGGCGTCCATCTCCATTCGCACACGCGAACGTTCGAAGGCCGGGTTGCGGTTGCTCGGATCGCGCAAATATTCCTGGCCCTCGGTGTCGAGCAACGCGGCGAGGCGGGCCTTGGGGATCGCGAGCAGCGGCCGCACCAGGCGCAGCCCGGGCAACTCGCGCACCGCCGACATCCCGGCGAGCCCGTCGGTGCCGCTCCGCGCGCGGCGGCGGATCAGGTAGGTTTCGGCCTGGTCGTCCCGATGATGCGCGGTGAGGAGATGCAGGCAGCCTTGCGCGACGCACCATTCGGCGAGCAGCCGGTAGCGCGCCGCGCGCGCCGCCTCCTGGATGCCGGTCGCGGGCTTGCTGCCGTGCCATACCAGCACCTGGTGCGGGATATCGCGCGCGGCGAGCCAGCGCGCGACGGTCCCGGCCTCGGCGGCGCTTTCCGGCCGCAGCCCGTGATCGACGACCAACGCCCGGGCCGCGCCGCCGCGCGCCCGCGCCCAGCGATCGGCGAGGATCGCCAGCGCCAGGCTGTCGGGTCCCCCCGAGACCGCGACGGCGATGAGCGGGCACGGCTCGAAGCCGCCGATCCGGGCGAACGCGACGTCCAGCTCGGCGAGGGTCAGCGGCGCGTCAGCCGCATCCAAGATGCTTCCTCTCGGACGCGGCGCGCTCGCGCACCGCGGCGGGCGGGTTGGGAAAAGCCTCGGACAGCTGCGACAGCGCGAGGCAGGCATTCTTCTTCTGGTCGGCCTTGGCCAGCGACATGCCGAGATAGAGCAGATCGTCGGGCGCCTTGGCTCCCTTCGGGAAGCGCTTGTAGCCGTCGGCAAAGGCGGCGGCGGCCTCGGCGAATTTGTTGCGCGCGTAATAGGTCTGGCCGAGCCAGTAATGCGCATTGCCGGCCAGCGGATCGCCGGGATGCGCCTCGATAAAGGCGCGGAGCGCCGCCTCCGCGCCGGAGTAATCGGCCTGCTTGACGAGGCCGAAGGCGTGGTTGAACTGCTCATTGGTCGAGCCGGTCGGCGGCGCGGCATTCAACGGCTCGGCCGCGGGGGGCGCGCGTTGCGGCGCCGTCCCCGGCGGCGACAGCGTGTTGAAGATCGGGTTGAGGCCGCCTCCGCCGCCCGAGGGCGGCGGCACCACGGTGCCGGGCGGCATCGACGCGAGCGGCGGCCCGGCGCCGGCGATCCGTGGCTGATCGGCCGACAGCCCGCGCGGCGGCGGCCCGGCATTGGCCGAAGCACCGCCCATCTGGCTGACGCGCACATCGAAATCGGAATTGATCTGTTCGATCCGCTGCTTCAGCTGGTCGAGCCCGTTGCCGACTTGCTCGACCTTGCCGGTAAGGTCGCGCATCTGCGCTTCGAGCCGCTCCATGCGGATCTCGATATCGGCGGCGGCGGTGCTGCCGCCGCCCGAGCCGCCCGACGCGGCCATCGCCGCCGGCGCACCGCGATAAACCTGGCGCTGGAGCATGTTGAGGTCGCGCTCGATGCGGTCGAGACGATCGTCGGTCGTGCGGTCCTGGGCGCTGGCGACGAGCGGCGCGGCCACGACGAGCGTCACGGCGCCAAGGCGCATCCCCCACACGACCAGGTCCCGGAACATCAGGCGAGGCCTCGCTTCATCCGCGGACGACCCGACCCGAAGCGGCGATGCGACGCGAAGGGCGGCAGCAGCCGCCTTCCGGACGCGAGCAGGTTCGACACTCGTCCGGCTCCCATTTAGCAACGGTTTTAGGCAAAACGAGGGCGCCATGCGGCGCTAGACCGAGGCGCCCTCGAATGCTCACCGAATTGCCGGGGCCGGACGACCGGACGGCTTAGCCGCCGTTGACGGTGGTGATGCCGACGCGATTTTCCGCGTAGCCGTTCTCGTCCGAGCCGACGACGATCGGGCGATCCTTGCCGTAGCTGATCGTCTGGATGCGCTGCGCCGGAATGCCGAGCGCGACCAGCACGCTCTTCACCGACTGCGCACGACGCTCGCCGAGCGCCAGGTTGTACTCGCGGGTGCCGCGCTCGTCGCAATGGCCTTCGATCGTGATCGAGGCCTGCGGATAGTGCTTCAGCCAGTCGGCCTGACGCTGCAGGATCTGCTGCCCCTCGGAGCTGATCGTCGACTGGTCGTAGGCGAAGAACACCCGGTCGCCCGCCGTCGCCGCGAGGTCCTGCTGCGAGCCCGGCGCGTAACTGCCCGGGCCGCCGCCCATGCCGTGCGGCATGCCGCCGCCGCCGGCGCCCGGAGGCGGCGCGCTGCTGCAGGCGGCAACCAGAAGAACCACGGCCGCCAGGCCAATCATTCTTATAATCATCGATAGACTCCCTCAGCCATTCGGCGTGATATCCCCAGTAACGGGGAATGCTCGAACCCCCAATGTGCTTGCTTTTCCGCCCGGCGGTCACGGGCACCAAACCTAGGGGTGTAAAAAGCGCGCGGACTATACCGTCATCTCCTAGCGAAGCAAGGGCGACCAGGCCGGATCGGAAGCATCACCCGGGGTCGCGACCTCGCGTTGATTTGATCCCGTCAGGTCGATCGAGAACAGCTTCGACGAGCCGCCCGAACCGTTGCGGTTGGACGGGGTCTGGCGGAAATACATCAGCACGCGGCCGTTGGGCGCCCAGGTCGGCCCCTCGACGAGGAAGTCCTGCGTCAGGAGCCGCTCGCCCGAGCCGTCGGCGTGCATCACGCCGATGAAGAACGTGCCGCCTTCGATCTTGGTGAAGGCGATCAGGTCGCCGCGCGGCGACCACACCGGCGTCGCGTATTTGCCCGAGCCGAAGCTGATGCGCTGCACGCCGCCGCCGCTGGCACTCATCGTGTAGAGCTGCTGCGAGCCGCCGCGGTCGGAGTTGAACGCGATCTTCTGGCCATCGGGCGAGTAGCACGGCGAGGTGTCGATCGCCGCGCCGTCCGACAGCTTGGTCAGGTGATGGGTGCGCAGATCGAGCGAATAGATATTGCTGGCGCCGCCTTCGGTCTTGCTCAGCACGACGCGGTTGCCGTCGGGCGAAAAACGCGGCGCGAAGGTCATGCCCGAGAAATCGCCGATCGATTCCTGCTGCCCGGTATCGATGTTGTAGAGGTAGACGCGCGGCGTGCCCGCGGCATAGGAGAGATAGGTGATCTCCTGCACCGAGGGCGAGAAGCGCGGGGTCAGCACCAGCGAGCGGCCGTCGGTCAGGTACTGGTTGTTGGCGCTGTCCTGATCCATGATCGCGAGCCGCTTGATGCGGTTCTGCGCCGGACCCGACTCCGCGATATAGACGATGCGGCTGTCGAAATAGCCGTCCTCGCCGGTGATGCGCTTATAGATCTCGTCGGCGATGATGTGGGCGATGCGGCGCCAATTCTGCTGCGTCGTGGTGTAGGCAAAGCCGGCAAGCTGCTGCTCGGCGAAGACGTCCCACAGGCGGAACTCGACACGCGCCTTGCCGTCGGGCTGGGTCTGCACCTCCCCGGTGACGAGGGCCTGCGCGTTGATCTGGCGCCAGGCGCCGAATTGCGGCGGCCCGCCGGCCGAGACGTTCTGGATGAAGCTCTTCGGGTCGAGCGGCTGGAACAGCCCCGAGCTCTGCAAATCGTTCGACACCACGCCGGTGATCTGCGCGCCGAGCTGGCCGTTGCCGCCTTCGCCGGGGAAGGGCGGGATGGCGATCGGCAGCGGCTGCGACTGGCCGTGCGTGATGTCGATATGCAGCTCGGCGCGCGCCGCCAACGGCACCATCAGCGGCGTGATCAGCGCGAAGGCGCCAAATGCTCTGCGCGATACGATCATTGGATGTCCTTTGGGCTGAAGTCGACGACGAGGTCTTTCCAGGTGTCGTATTTGTCCGGCGGCAGCTTCAACGGCGTGCATTGCGGGTTGAAGAAGGCCCGCCGCGCGCTTTCGGCGGCGGCGCGCCACAGCGGGTCGCTCATCTTGCCCTGATCGACGATGTCGGCACGGGTCACCATGCCGTCGGGCTGCACCGCGGCGCGGATTTCGACCACCAGATCCTTGGCGTCGCGCGCCCCGGCATTGATGTTCCAGCAGCGCGCGATCTGCTCGCGCACGAGATCGATCTCGCTCGCCGTCAACTGGCTGCCGAGCGGCGCGCGCGGCTGCGAGGAAGGCGGCGCCGCGGCGGCGACGTGCTGGCGTTGCGGCTTTGCCGACGGATCCGGCACGACCGGGTTTTTCTCCAGGTTCTTCAAGAGCGAGTCGAACGCGGCCGCGTCCTGCTGCTTTTGCGGCTGCGGCTTGGGCTGCGCCTGCGCGACCTGGCGCGGCTGCGACTTCTCCAGGTTCTTCATCAGGTTATCGAACGCGGCCGCCTCCTGCTTGCGGTCCGGCTTCGGCTGCGGCTTGGGCGGGGGCGGCGGCGGTGCCTGCGCCTCGACCGGCTTGGGCAGCGGCGGAGGCGGCGGCGGCGGCGCCTCGCTCTTGGCAGGCGCGGGCGCGGCCGGTTCGGGCGGCGGCGGTGCCTGCGACGACGGCGGCGCCGCCGGAGTCGGCGGCGGCGGAGCCGGCTTGGGCTGCGGCACCGGCGCCGGCGCGGCCTCGACCGGCGGCACGTCAGGCTTGGCCTTGGGCACCGGAATGTTCGGGTTGACCCGCGTCGCATGGGTTTCCGGCGCGATCGTCACCAGCTCGACGGCAATCGGCTGCTCCTCCGGAACCTTCGGGCGGAACAGCGTCGGCAGACCGACGATGATCAGCACGAAGATGGCGATATGCATCACCGCCGAGGCGACAATGCCGCCCGGCGTCACATCGCGCGTCCCGGAATCGACCGCGACGACGCGCTCGAGAGCCATGACGCTCATCGCGCGCGGCCGTGCCGCGGCGCGCTATGACAGCACCGTCGATCTATCATCGGTCATCATGCGGGGTGCTAATGCCCGCCGGGCTTTGCCGGCGCCGGGCCGCCCTTGGGCGCCTCGGCGACGAGCGAGACCTTATGGAAACCGGCATTGCTGATGAGGCTCATCACCTCGAGGACCTTGCCGTAATTGATGTCCTTGTCGCCGCGGACATAGAGCACCGCGTCGGGGTTGGCGCCGGTGATCGCCTGCAGCTTCGCGACCAGGGAATCGAGCGGCACGGCGGAATCCTGGATGAAGAGCTCGCCTTCCTTGTTGACGGTGATGACGGTCGGTTCCTTGGGCTCGTTGATCGGCGGCGCCTGGGTCTGCGGCAGGTCGACCGGGACCCCCACCGTCAACAGCGGCGCCGTCACCATGAAGACGACAAGCAGCACCAGCATGACATCGACGAGCGGCGTCACGTTGATGTCGGACATCGCGCGGTAGCGCGAGCCGTTGCGCCCGCGGCCGCCGCCGCTGCCGAACGAGAGCGCCATGCCTCAGGGCCTCTCGTCGAGCTGGCGCGAGAGGATCGCGCTGAATTCCGAGGCAAAGGCTTCGAGGCGCCCGGCATAGCGCGAGAAATCGGTCGACAGCTTGTTGTAGGCGACGACCGCCGGGATCGCCGCGACGAGGCCGAGCGCGGTGGCGAACAGCGATTCGGCGATGCCCGGCGCGACGACGGCGAGGCTCGTATTCTTGGCCGCGGCGATCGACTGGAAGCTGTCCATGATGCCCCAGACCGTGCCGAACAGCCCGACGAACGGCGCGGTCGACCCGACCGTCGCCAGATAGGACATGAAGCGCTCGGCGCGGTCCATCTCGCGCCCGACGGTCACGCTCATCACCCGCTCGATGCGCTGCTGCAGGCTGGCGCGCATGTTCGGCGTGCCGAGCAGGCCCTTGGCGGCGCTGCGCCGCCATTCGCGCATCGCCGCGGCAAACACCGCGCTCATCGGATCGACCGGGCGCTGGCCGACGCGGTCGAACAGATCGTCGAGCGAGCCGCCCGACCAGAACGTCTCCTCGAAGCTTGCCGCCGACTGGCGCAGGCGGCGCAGGCGCATCAGCTTGTCGAAGATCACCGCCCACGACCAGAACGAGGCCAGCAGCAGGAGCAGCAGCACAAGCTTGACGACGATGTCGGCTTGCCCGACCAGATCGAGGATCGAGAGCGAGTGGGTCACGGTGCCGGGAAGTTGCGAAGTGTCAACGGGCATTCTTGGCGGCCTTTATGGCGTCATTCGGGCAGAAAGCATGGAGATGAGGCGCAACTATGGCGCGCGAGCCCGCGGCAAACCTTCGCTCGCCCGGCCTTCGCTCGCCCGGCCTTCGCTCGACAGCGCTGCACGCAGCGCGCTCGGCAGGCGGCGCGGCCGGCCGTCGCGGCCGATGCAGGCGACGAGGATGTCGAGATCGGCGAGCAATTCGCCGTCGCGGCGGATTTCCTGGCGCGCCTTCAGGGTGGCCGCGCCGATATCGGTGAGCGTCGTGACGACGGTCAGCGCATCTTCGAGCCGGGCCGGCGCGAGATAGTCGATCGTGCAGCGCCGCACCGCAAAGCCGACGCCGTCCTCGCCGCCGAGCTTGCGGTGCGGGAACCCCAGGCTGCGCAGCATCTCGCTGCGCCCGCGTTCGGCGAATTTCAGATAGTTGGCGTGGTAGACCATGCCGGCGGCGTCGGTGTCCTCGTAATAGACGCGCAGCGGGAACTCGTGGCTGGCGGCCCCCGTCACGGCAGCCCGTCCTCGGCCGGCTGGAGCGGCGCCAGCAGCTCGAACTGGCCCGCGACGCTCACCGGCACCGCCAGGCCGAGATGGCGGAACGCCTGTTCGGTCAGCATGCGGCCGCGCGGCGTGCGCTGCACGAAGCCTTCCTGCACGAGATAGGGCTCGATGACCTCCTCGATGACGTCGCGCTGGTCACCGAGCGCAGCCGCCATGGTCTCGACCCCGACGGGGCCGCCACCGTAATTCTTGGCGATGCAGATAAGGTAGCGGCGGTCGAGCCCGTCGAGGCCGCGGCCGTCGACATCGAGCCGCGACAGCGCCGCGTCGGCGGTCGCCGCATCGACCGTGGCCCAACCCTGCACCGCGGCGAAATCGCGGATGCGGCGCAAGAGGCGCATCGCCACCCGCGGCGTGCCGCGGGCGCGGCGGGCGATCTCGGCGGCGCCGTCGGCTTCGAGCGGGAAACCCAGCACGCGGGCGCCGCGCGCGACGATCAGCGCCAGCTCGGCCGGCTCGTAAAAGACGAGACGCAGCGGTATCCCGAAGCGCTCGCGCAGCGGCCGGGTGATGAGGCCCGAGCGGGTCGTCGCACCGACCAAGGTAAAGGGCGGCAGGTCGATGCGCACCGACCGCGCGCCGGGCCCCTCGCCGATAATCAGGTCGAGCTGAAAATCCTCCATCGCCGGGTAGAGGATTTCCTCGACCGCCGGCATCAGCCGGTGGATCTCGTCGATGAACAATATGTCGCGCGGCTGCAGGCTGGTGAGCAGCGCCGCAAGGTCGCCGGCGCGCTGGATCACCGGCCCGGACGTGGCGCGGAACCCGACCCCCAGCTCGCGCGACACGATCTGCGCCAGCGTCGTCTTGCCGAGCCCGGGCGGGCCGAAGAACAGCACATGGTCGAGCGCCTCGCCGCGCGATTTCGCCGCCTCGATGAACACCGCGAGATTGTCGCGCAGCTGCTGCTGGCCGACGAAATCGTCGAGCGATTGCGGGCGGATCGGCGCCTCGGCGGCGGCGTCCTGCTCGCCGGGCTGCGGCGCGACCAGGCGTTCCGGAGCCTGCTCGACGGGCGCGCTCATGCCCGCGCCTCGGTATTGGCCTGATTCCCTTGGGCGAGCTCCTGCAACCCGGCGCGGATCAGCGCATCGACCTTGGCGTCGCCGCCGAGCCGGCGCGCGGCGGCGGTGACCGCGCCGAACGCCTCGGCGCGGCGATAGCCGAGATTGACGAGGGCCGAAACCGCATCGCCGGTGGCGCCTGGGTCGCCGGCGGCCGCCGATACGGCCGGCGCCGCGGCGTTGGTCGCGGCGAGTGCCAGTCCGCCGACCTTGTCCTTCAGCTCATTGACGATGCGGGCGGCGAGCTTGGGCCCGACGCCGTCGGCGCGGGCGAGGGTCGTGCGGTCCTGCGAGACGATCGCCAGGGTCAGCTCGTCGGGCGCGACCGCCGAGAGGATCGCCAGCGCCACCTTGGCGCCGACGCCCTGCACCATCGTCAGCAGGCGAAACCAGTCGCGCTCGGCGGCGTCGATAAAGCCGAAAAGATGGATGTGGTCCTCGCGGACATGGGTCTCGACGAGGAGCCGCGCCGCGCCGCCCGGCGGCGGCAGCCGGCCGAGGCTGCGCGACGAGCAGAACACCAGATAGCCGACCCCGCCGACATCGAGGATCGCACCTTCTGCGCCGATGCTGTCGAGAATGCCGGTAAGCTTGGCAATCATCGCCGCACCGCCGCGGAGGTTGCCCACGACGTCATCGTCGCGGCGTGATGCGCGTGGCAGATCGCCACCGCGAGTGCGTCGGCGGCATCGGCCTTGAGGATGGTGCAGCCCGGCAGCAGCCGGCGCACCATCAGCTGCACCTGGGATTTATCGGCATGACCGGCGCCGACCACCGATTTCTTCACGAGGTTCGCCGAATATTCCGAGACCGGCACGCCGCGCTCGGCCGGCGCGAGCAGCACGACGCCGCGCGCCACGCCGAGCTTTAAGGTCGAAGACGGGTTCTTGTTGACGAAAGTCTCCTCCACCGCCGCCGCATCGGGGCGATAGCGCTCCAGCACCTCGCCGAGCGCACGAAACAGCACGACCAGCCGCTCGCCCAGCGGCAGATCGACCGGCGCGCTGGCCACCCCGTCGGCAACATGCGTCAGGCGGTTGCCGGCGACATCGATGACGCCCCAGCCGGTATGACGCAGCCCGGGATCGAGACCGAGAACGCGCATCTCCCTAATACCCCTCTCCCGCTAGCGGGAGAGGGAGGGACCCGTCGCGCAGCGATGGGAGGGTGAGCGTCGCCCCGCGCACACCCACCCTCACCCGTCGCGCTGTGCGCGCCACCCTCTCCCGCAAGCGGGAGAGGGGAAGACGGAAATGATCCACCCCCCAATTCCCCATCAGGCGCTCAGCCGCGCCATCACGTCCTCGGCGACTTCGAAATTGGCATAGACGTTCTGCACGTCGTCGCTGTCTTCCAGCGTCTCGAGCAGCTTGAAGAGGCTCGTCGCGGTGTCCTCGTCGATCGGCGAGGTGGTCTTCGGCCGCCACGCCAGCCGGGCCGATTGCGCCTCGCCGAAGCGCTGCTCCAGCGCGTCGCGTACCTCGTTGAAATCGTCGAACGAGGACAGCACGAGATGGCGCTCGTCGTCGCTTTCGACGTCGCCGGCACCGGCCTCGATCCCCGCTTCGAGCATGTCGTCGGCGCTCGCCGCGTCCGCCGGATAGACGATCTCGCCCATTCGTTCGAACATGAAGCTGACCGAATTGGTCTCGCCGAGCGCGCCCGAGGACTTGGTGAAGGCGGCGCGCACCTCGCTCGCGGTGCGGTTGCGGTTGTCGGTCAGCGCCTCGACGATGACCGCGACCCCGCCCGGGCCGTAGCCCTCGTAGCGCACCTCGTCGTAATTGTCGGCGGCCTCGGCGCCGGCACCGCGCTTGATCGCACGGTCGACCGTGTCCTTCGGCATGTTCGCCTGGCGCGCGGCGAGCACCGCGGCGCGCAGGCGCGGGTTGGCGGCGGGATCGGGCAGCCCCATGCGCGCGGCAGTGGTCAGCTCACGGATCAGCTTGGTGAAAACCTTGCCGCGCTTCTTATCCTGCGCGCCCTTGCGGAACATGATGTTCTTGAATTGCGAATGGCCGGCCATCCGAAGCTTTCCCGTTATGGTCTCTTTGCTGACGCGAACACTTCATCGGCCCGAAACGCGCGGCCACCATCCCCGGCGTCGTCCAGCGGGCTAGCAAGCCAATATGGCAGGATTGGGGCATCCCGGCGAAGCGGCGCGCGGTTCCTCACGCGAAACGGGAGGTTAGGACGCTGCCGGGCTGGATCACATCCGCAAAAACGGCGGGCTGATTCGGGCCGGACCGCGGGCGTCCTGCCCGCTCAACGCCGCAAAAGAGGCGGCCGAGACGGAAGCGGTCCGGTTTACGCCGCCGCCTCGGCCTGCTCCTCGCCGCCGTAGCGCGACGACAGATCGGCGATTTCTTCCGGCGTGATCTTCTTGAACAGCGGCGGCGGCACCGCAAAGGCGTGGCCGGGCGGCAACGCGGCCAACTCGCTTGCCGCGTCGCTCGGCCA
>DASZLY010000090.1:0-22587 GCA_035552135.1 Allostellaceae bacterium
CCCGCGGACATAGCCGGGCCAGGCGTCGGCCCGGGCGAAATCCTCCCAGGTCGCGCGCAGCGGCGCGAAGGTATTGGTCTCGTGCTGAAAACCGCCCACGGCTATTCGCGCCATCTCGTCCCCATCACTGCTCCCGTCGCGACCTGCGCCGGGCGGGCCTGTCTATCGCCTACCCCACCGCGGCCGCCTTCACAAGACGGGACCAATTTCACGTTGTCGAAGCAATCATCGGTCGTATTCTACCGGAGATTTGCTGCCGCGAAGGGAGAAGCGGCCATGAGCGATACGACAGCCGGCGCCGCCCCGACAGATCCTAACGCGGCAGCGTGGCCCGCCGAGCAGGAGGAGCACGAGGCGCTGATCTTCGAGCAGGAGCTCAACGAGGTCTACCTGCTCATCGACTACATCTCGGGACGCGGCGACCGCAACCTCGGCTCGCTGACGGTGCCGAACCCCAACAAGGAGCTCGAGGGCGAGCCCGACACGCTGAGCTCGGGCGAGGTCGTCAAGAAACTTGCGGCAATGCGCTATCCGCCCGATCCCGACACACCGGTGATGAATGCGCAGAACGCCGCGGTCCTGCTGCTGGCGAAGGATCGGCTGACCGCCCTGGCAGACCCGGCGCGCGGCTATACGATCGCCTACACCAAGCTGTTCGCCGACGCGGAAAAGACGGTCGCGCAGCGGTTCCGCCTGAGCTTCCGGCGCTCGCCGCACGGCCGAGCACGCCCGCCCCAGCCTGCCGGCGCCCCGGCCGACCCCGCGGGAATCGTCCGTCCACGGCGCACCGATACCCGCGTCACCATCGCGACAATGGCCTTTCCCGGCCTGCAGGATCACGCGCGGCTGTTCCGCAGATGGCGAAGACGCCTCGTCTGGATCGCGATCGTCTGGCTCGTTCTGACCGTCTTCACTTATTGGGATGCCGGCCTCGCCCGATCGGTGCTGCAGCGCCTGGATCAGAATTCAAAATCCATAGCGACAACCGAACAGGCCAACCCGGACCTGTTCGACGACCCGAAATGCCAGTCTCTGAGCAATTGGCAGCCGGCGACGCCGAGCGGGCAACAGCCGGCTCCGGCGAGCGCGACTCCGCGCAGCACCGAGGATTCCAAGCGTGCGTTCGCCTGCCGTACCCTCGGCAAGCTCCACGACGCGAACGCGGCCGCCCGCGCCGAGCTCGACGGCATCTTCAATTGCGGCGAGTCGAAAATCTCGGTGTTCGGCATCGTGCACGACATCGTGCACGTCTGGTGCTGGCGTCCGCTGATCCTCTCCGGCGGTAAGATGGAACAAGCGGGCAATGGGGCGGCAGCAAAATCGCCGGCCAGCACCGCCCCGGGCGCCGGCGCGATCGATTGGCAGACCGCCACCTCGGTGCTTTTGGTGTTCACGACCTACATCCTGCCGATGATGTTCGCATTCCTCGGCACGGTGATCGGCGCTTTCCGCAGCATGCTCAAAAAGATCGGCAACAGCGAACTGGAGCCGCGCGATTTGATGCGGATGCATCTGGGGATCCCGACGGGGCTGGTCGCGGGGGTCGCGGTCGGATTGTTCCTCAGCCCCAGTTCGGTGCCGTCGGAGGGCTCGGCGAGCGTCGCCGGCGAATTGACCCTGACCGCGAGCGGGCTCGGGTTCCTGGCCGGATACGCCAGCCACAGCTTTTTCGCGTATCTCGACAATATCGTCGGGACCATCTTTCCAAACACGGCTCCGGCAAGTGCTCCGCCGGCGCGGCCGGCCGCCGCAAGTCCGGCGGCAACCGGCTAAACCGCGACTTGCGGTACGCCGCGCCGCGCTATAATGCGGTCGCGGCCGCCACGGCTGCGCCCCTGGTGGAGATCATGCATGGAAACGCGCGCGGCGGTGGCTCACGAGGCGGGGAAGCCGCTCACCATCGAGACGGTGCTGCTCGACGGGCCGAAGGCCGGCGAGGTGCTGGTCGAGGTCAAGGCCACCGGCATCTGCCATACCGATGCGTTCACGCTGTCGGGCGGCGACCCGGAAGGGCTGTTCCCGGCGATCCTCGGCCATGAGGGCGCCGGCATCGTCGTCGATGTCGGGCCGGGGGTGACGACCTTGAAGAAGGGCGACCACGTCATCCCGCTCTACACGCCCGAATGCCGGCAGTGCGAGAGCTGCCTCAGCCGCAAGACCAATCTGTGCACCGCGATCCGCGCGACGCAGGGCCAGGGCGTGATGCCCGACGGCACCAGCCGCTTCTCGCTGGGCGGACAGAAAATCCACCACTACATGGGCACCTCGACCTTTGCGAACTTCACCGTGCTGCCCGAGATCGCGGTCGCGAAAATCCGCGAGGACGCGCCGTTCGACAAAATCTGCTACATCGGCTGCGGGGTGACGACCGGGATCGGCGCGGTCATCAACACCGCGCGGGTCGAGGCCGGCGCCAAGGTCGTGGTGTTCGGCCTCGGCGGGATCGGGCTCAACGTCGTCCAGGGCGCGCGGATGGTGGGCGCCGGGATGATCGTCGGGGTCGACCTCAACCCGGCGCGGCGGGCGCTCGCCGAGAAGTTCGGGATGACGCATTTCGTCAACCCGAAGGAGGTGGAGGGCGACCTCGTGCCCTATCTCGTCGACCTGACCAAGGGCGGCGCCGATTACAGTTTCGAATGCATCGGCAATGTCCAGACGATGCGCCAGGCACTCGAATGCAGCCATCGCGGCTGGGGGGTCAGCGTCATCATCGGCGTCGCCGGTTCGGGCCAGGAGATTTCGACCCGGCCGTTCCAGCTCGTCACCGGGCGCATCTGGAAGGGCACCGCGTTCGGCGGCGCGCGCGGCCGCACCGATGTGCCGCGCATCGTCGACTGGTACATGGACGGCAAGATCAACATCGATGACCTCATCACCCACACGCTCCCCCTCGCCGACATCAACGAGGGGTTCGAGCTGATGCACCGGGGCGAGTCGATCAGGAGCGTGGTGGTTTATTAGCGGCCCGTCATTGCGAGAAGCCGAAGGCGACGAAGCAATCTCCCTCGGCAGAGGGCCAAGGCGGAAGAAGATTGCCGCGCCGCCTGACGGCGGCTCGCAATGACGCCCGGGTCTACCGCGGCGGAGTGATTTTCTTGCCGATGAGGCCGGTCCACCAGCGCGATTTCGGCGCCTCCTCGGGGCGGGCGCCGGGGCCGGGCGAGAAGCCGCGTTCGGGGCCGTGGGCGATCGCGTCGAGCAGCGTCGTGGTGCCGACCGCCCCTACCGACTCGCCGCGCCAGGTGACGATGTAGCGCAGGAACGCCATCTGCGCCGGGCTCAGCTCGATAAACCGGCCGGCCGAGCGGCCCTGCGTCACGTAGACGATCCGCGCGCTCAGCTGGGTCCCGACCTCGATGCCGTCGATCACCAGGCGGATCGTCACCGGCACCAGCGCGTTGGGGGCGATCGGCGGCACGCCGGTCGCCGCAAAGCCGCCGATCGAGACGTCGATCAGCGTGCACGGCACACCGTCGATCTCGATCTCGGCGGGGATCTTGGCACGGCGATAGAGCCGGCGGTTGCGCGGCAGAGACGGACGGCCGCTGCGCTCCATCGGCGGCGAAGGGATCGGCGCCGGCTCGGGACGGCGCGATGCCGGCGGTGGTACGAGCGGCGCCTCGAGCGCGCGGGCGAAGGCGGGCGGCGCCTCGCCGACCCGGCGGCCGAGCCTGCCGACGATGTTCTGCGACCGGCCGAAATGCTCGCCGGCCGGCGCGGCGGGAAGCGGCGGCAGGTCGCGCGTCCGCGCGCGGATCGGCGGCGGCTCGGGCGGCGGCAGCGGCTCCGGCTCCGGCTCCGGTTCGGGCTCGGGCTCTAGCCCCAGCGCGAATTCGGAGTCAGGCTCAGGTTCTGCCTCGGGTTCGGCTGCCGGCGTGGGCGGCGCGGGTTCGAGGAAGGCGATTTCGGCGGGAGCCTCAGGCGGCGCCACCGGCTCTTCGAGTTCGAGAAAATCCTCGACCGGCGGGACATCGAGGAGCGGCTCGGCAAAGCCGAGAAGCTGGGGGCTCGACGGCGGCACGGCAGCGCGTGGCAACACGGGAACCGGCCGGGCAATCGGCACGGGCGGCGGCTCGGGCTCGCTGGCGATGCGGCGGAAGACCGCCGCGAGCGGCGTCGAGGAGCGAGCCGGCTTGTCTTGCGGCGCGGAGTACGGCGGTCTAGCGGCCACAGCACGTATCGGCAGATGCGGGGGCGGGCATCATAGCCGAACGCCAAGGCGAAACCAGGAAACGATTCCGGCGCCGCTTGGCGGCGTACCCGGACGCGGCGGCCAGACTTGCAGTAATTCGCCTTGTCCGGCCGGTGCAGGAAGGTAATCGTGGCGCGGCGAAGGTGAAAGGAACGTTCATGCCAGACGCGCTCTTAGCGGCCGAGCGGCCGGCCGGGAACCGGATCGCGGAATACGACGCGATCGTCATCGGCGCCGGGATTTCCGGCATGTACCTGCTCCACCGGCTGCGCGCGCTCGGCATGAATGTGCGGGTGTTCGAGGCGGGCGGCGATGTCGGCGGCACCTGGTACTGGAACCGCTATCCCGGCGCCCGCTTCGATTCCGAAAGCTGGACCTACGGCTATTCGTTCTCGCAGGAACTGCTGCAGGAATGGGACTGGAAGGAGCATTTCTCGCCGCAGCCCGACACGCTCGAATACCTCGACCTCGTCGCCGGCAAGTTCGATTTGCGCCGCGACATCGCGTTCGACAGCACCGTGACGGCGGCCGAATGGGACGACGATTCGGGGCAATGGACAGTGACGCTGGACAGCGGCGAGCGCACCCGCGGGCGGTTCCTGTTCACCGCGGTCGGCATCCTCTCGGCGCATACGCTCCCCGCCATCGCGGGCCGCGAGAGCTTTCGCGGGCCGGCCTACCACCCGGCGCGCTGGCCGCACGAGCCGGTCGATTTCACCGGCAAGCGGGTCGGCGTCATCGGCACCGGCGCGACCGCGATCCAGGCGATCCCCGAGATCGCCAAGCAGGCGCAGCAGCTCACCGTCTTCCAGCGCCGGCCGAACTGGGCCGCGCCGCTGCACAACGCGAAGATCGGCCAGGCCGAGATGGCGGCGATCAAGACCCGCTACGAGAAAATCTACGCGCGCTGCCGCGAGACCCCGAGCTGGTTCATTCACGAAGCCGACCGCCGCAAGACGCTGGAGGTGCCGCCCGACGAGCGCGAGGCGTTCTGGGAAAAGCTCTACGGCGAGCCGGGCTTCGGCATCTGGATGGGAAATTTCCGCGACATCCTCCTGGACGAGCAGGCGAATGCCGCGGTCACCGCATTCATCGCCAGGAAGATCCGCGAACGGGTCACGGACCCCAAAATCGCCGACAGACTGATCCCCAAGGACCACGGCTTCGGCACCAGGCGGGTGCCGCTCGAAAGCGGGTATTTCGAGGCCTATAACCGCGCCAATGTGCGGCTCGTCGACCTCAACGAGACGCCGATCGAGCGCATCACCCCGAACGGGGTCAAGACCAGCGCCGAGGAGCACGAGTTCGACATCCTGGTCTACGCCACCGGGTTCGACGGCGTCACCGGCGCGTTCGACCGCATCGATATTCGCGGCCCCGGCGGGGCGCGGCTCCGGGACGTGTGGGCCGACGGCCCGCGCACCTATCTCGGCTGGCAGCCGGAGGGCTTCCCCAACATGCTGATGGTGCTGGGCCCGCACACGGCGCGCGGCAACATCCCGCGCGTGGTCGAGCATAGCGTCGAATGCCTCGTCGGGCTGTTGGAGCACATGCGAGCGCACGGCCATAGCCGGGTCGAGACGCGGCCGGAGCAGGTCGCCGACTGGACCGAGACCGTCGTCAAGGCGGCAGAGCTGCTGCTGTCGAGCAAGGTCGATTCCTGGCAGACCGGGGTCAATCGCAATGTCGAGGGCCGCAGCGTGCGCCGGGTGCTGGGGTATAACGGCAACGGCTTGCATTATCGCCGCAAATGCGACGAGGTCGCCGCCGGCGGCTATTGCGAATTCGCGTTCCGCTGATTGTCATTGCGAGCGCAGCGAAGCAATCTCCTGCCGAATGACACGCCGCGGCGGGAGATTGCCGCGGCGCTCCTTGAGCGCCTCGCAATGACACGAAAGAGACCGCCATGCCCGAACGCCTCGACCGCGCGCGGACCGCGCTCGTCGCCTACGATGTCTGCCGGCGCGCGCTGACCCCCGCCGACCTGGCGCGGCGCGCGGCGATACGGCCGGTGCTCGACGCGTGGGTGCGGATGATCGCGGCGGCGCGGGCGGCGGGACTGCCGGTGATCTATACGACGCCGGTGAGCCGCGCCGACGGCGCCGACGTGGTCATGCTGCCGACCGACCTCTCGGCCGAGACCGGCGTGCCGCCGCTGACCAACGGCATCGAGGGCACGGAAGGCGCCGGCTTTCCCGACGAGATCGCGCCAACCGCGGCGGACTTCGTCTTCCTCAAGCGGCGGCCGAGCGCGTTCTGGGGCACCGGCGTCGCCGAGCTGCTGCACATGCTGCGCCGCGACACGATCATCATCGGCGGCGGCGCCACCAATCGCGGTGTCGAGACGAGCGTGCGCGAAGCCTTCAACCGCGACATCGCCAGCGTCGTGGTGCGTGAATGCTGCTGGGGCAGCGACCAGGCCGCGCATGATTACAGTCTCGACAAGGCAATGAAGATGTACGCCCGCATCCGCCGCCTCGACCAGGTCGCGGCGATGCTGCGAGAATAAGCGGCGGCCCCGGTACGGCCGAAAAAGACCGGCGGGCGCCCTGGGGGGCGCGGACTACTCTTCGTGCCTCTTTGCCGAGCTTCACCCTCATGGCCTCGGACGGCCCAGTTCGGGTGGATTTGACGCCTCGTGTCACGGTGCCCCCTTGGCAGCGAAGCCGTGCCGTCATCGACCGCTTGTTGGGTTCCGCGGTTGACCGGTGTTTGCGGCAAAATGGCTGAATTGTCACGATTGCGCCCCAGCCTGACGCGATTTGCAGCTCACATGCACGCTGTCAGTTCAATGTAAGCAAAATCCCTGCTAGACTCGCCGCCAAGCCCGCTGACAAAGGGCACTTTGGACGGGGAGGAGGCCATGGGGATTATGCTATCCGAACGCGCTCGGGCATCTTCGAGCGGTTCTCACGTATCGCGACGGGATCTGCTCGCGCTGGCGGCGCTGGGCGCCGTCGCGGGTGCTCCCGCAATCGGCAGAGCCGCCGCGCCGGCCAATCAGCTGACCTGGGGCATCCACGTTTCCATCACCCCGACTTGGCTCGACCCGGCCGAAACGCAAGGGATCATCACGCCGTTCATGGTGCTCTACGCCCTGCACGACGCGATGGTGAAGCCGATGCCGGGCAAGCTGCAGGCGCCGTGCCTCGCCGAATCCTGGACCGCCAGCGAGGACGGGCTCAGCTACACGTTCGTCATCCGCAAGGAAGCCAAATTCCACAACGGCGACCCGGTGACGTCGGAGGACGTGAAATTCTCGTTCGGGCGCTACAAGGGCGCATCGCACGAGCTGATGCAGAGCCAGGTGGCGTCGATCGACACGCCCGATCCGCAGCACGTCACCTTTAAGCTCAAGAAGCCCTGGCCGGATTTCCTCACCTTTTACTCGAGCGCGTCCGGCGCGGGCTGGATCGTGCCCAAGAAATACGTCGAGAAGATCGGCGACGAGGCCTTCAAGAACGCGCCGGTCGGCGCGGGCCCCTACAAATTCGTCTCGTTCACGCCGGGCGTCGAGCTCGTGCTCGAAGCGTTCGACGGCTACTGGCGCAAGAAGCCGAGCGTCAAGCGCCTGGTCATGAAGATGATCCCGGACGAGACGACCCGGCTCGCGGCCTTGAAGCAGGGCGAGATCGACATCGCCTACTCGATCCGCGGCGAGCTTGCGGAGGAGCTGCAAAAGACGCCGGGCCTGACGCTGAAGCCCGTCGTGCTGCAGGCACCGAACTGGCTCTATTTCCCCGAACAATGGGACCCGAAATCGCCGTGGCACGATCTGCGCGTGCGGCAGGCCGTCAATCTGGCCATCGACCGCGAGGGGATGAGCAAGGCGCTGTTCCTCGGCTATTGCAAGGTCACCAACAACGCCGTCGTGCCCTACACCTTCGAGTATTACTGGCAGCCGCCCGACGCGGTCTACGACGCGGCGAAGGCAAAGAAGCTGCTGGCCGACGCAGGCTACCCCAGCGGGTTCGACGCCGGCCTGATGTATTGCGACAGCTCGTACGCCAATATGGCCGAGGTCTCGGTCGACAACCTCGCGGCGATCGGCATCACGCTCAAGCTGCAGCCGGTCGAGCGCGCCGGGTTCTTTGCCGGATACGGCAGCAAAAAGTATACGAAAGGCGTCGTCCAGGGCGCGAGCGGCGCCTTCGGCAATGCCGCCACGCGCATGGCCTCGTTCGTTGTCAAGGGCGGTGCCTACGCATACGGCAACTATCCCGATATCGACGAGCTCTTCGCGCAGCAGGCCGACGAACTCGACCTCAAGAAGCGCGCGGCGCTGCTCGACAAGATGCAGCAGCTGGTCCACGAAAAGGCGATCTACTCGCCGATCTGGCAGCTCGGCTTCTTGAACGGCATCGGGCCGCGCGTTGGCGAATCGTCGTTCGCCACCATCCCCGGCTTCGCCTATACGGCGCCGTTCGAGGACCTCACGATCAAGGCATAACGGCCGCCGGGCGAGACAGGCGCCCGATTTGGCGATTAGAGTAACCACAGCGCCCCCGTCCACGGAAGACGGTGGCCACGAACAGGAGAGGGCGATGGCAGCGGGCTTTCGGGCGAGCGCCTCACCGACCGGGCGAAGCCGCTGGCGGCGGGAATCGCCGCGGCCCGCGAGGCGTCCATGAGGCGATACATATTGCGGCGGGCCGGGTATTGCGCCCTGTCGCTGTTCCTGCTGTCGCTGACGATCTTCTTCTTCGTCCGCGTCACCGGCGACCCGGCGGCGCTGCTCGTCGAGCCCGGGGCGAGCCCGGCGGATATCGCCGCGATCCACCACCAGTTCGGCCTCGACCGGCCGCTCCTGGTGCAATACTGGCTGTTCATGGTCGCCCTGGCGCACGGCGATTTCGGCCGGTCGTTCTACTATCAGGTTCCGGTTCTGCAGCTCTATCTGAGCCGGCTGCCCAATTCACTGATGCTCGCGGCCGTGGCGATGGGGCTGTCGCTCTTGATCGGCATTCCGAGCGGCATCCTCGCCTCGGTGCGGGTCGGCCGGTTCTGGGACAACGCGGGCAAGGTCTTCGCGCTGCTCGGGCTGTCGCTCCCGTCATTCCTGGTCGGCCTGGTGCTGATCCTGGTCTTCTCGGTCTATCTCGGCTGGCTGCCTTCGTCCGGCGCCGGCTCGCCGCTGCACTTCGTCATGCCGGCTTTTGCGCTCGGCTGGTATTTCGCGGCCTCGCATATGCGGCTCACCCGCTCGTCGATGCTCGAAGTGCTCGGCTCGGAATACATCAAGCTGGCGCGGCTGAAGGGCCTGCCGCAGTCGCTGGTGATCGCCAAGCACGCCTTCAAGAACGCGCTGATCCCGGTGCTGACGCTGGCCGGCGTCAACCTCGTGATCATGGTCAATGTCGCGGTGGTGGTGGAGACCGTGTTCGCCTGGCCGGGCATCGGACGGCTGCTCTACGAGGGCATCACGTTCCGCGATTTCCCGGTGGTCCAGGGCGTCGTCCTCATGGGCGGCGCGATGATCGTGATGGTCAATTTGCTGGTCGACATTCTCTACGCCGTGATCGACCCGCGCATCCGTTTGGAGAAATAGCCGATGAGCACCCCGGCAGACGCCATCCGCCTACCTTCGCGGGCGCCGCGGTTCACGTTGTGGCGAAGCCTGCGGCGCGCTCAGTTTCCGGTAATCCCCATCGCGATCCTCGGCGTGATCGCGTTCGTCGCGATCTTTGCCAGCCAGTTGGCGCCGCACAATCCCGAGGTCGGCAGCCTCGTCCACCGCTTCAAGCCGCCGTTCTGGATGGCGAAGGGCACGACCGATTATCTGCTCGGCACCGACCAGCTCGGCCGCGATGTGCTGTCGCGGCTGATCTTCGGCGCACGAATCTCACTGGTCGTCGGCTTTACCGCGGTGATCTTCGCCGGCGTGCTCGGCACTGCGCTCGGGATCATTTCCGGCTATCTCGGCGGCTGGGTCGACCAGGTCATCATGCGCCTCACCGACACCTGGCTGGCGCTGCCGGCCCTGACCTTCGCGATCTTCCTCGCCGCGATCGTCGGGCCGAGCATGTGGAACATCGTGATCATTCTGGGCCTCACCTACTGGACGCGCTACGCGCGCGTCATCCGCGGCGAGGTGCTGTCGCTGAAGGAGCGCGAGTTCGTCCGGCTGGCGATCGTCGCCGGCTGCTCCAAGTTGACCATCATGCGGCGCCATATCTTGCCGAACGTCGTCAATACCGCGGTGGTGCTGGGCTCGCTGATGCTCGGCGTCGTCATCATCGCCGAGGCGTCGCTGTCGTTCCTCGGCGTCGGGGTGCCGCCGCCGGAGCCCGCCTGGGGGCTGATGCTGTCGGACGGCAAGCAGGGACTGATGGTGGGCTATTGGTGGCTGACCGTGTTCCCCGGCTGCTGCATCATGCTGATGGTGCTGTCGGCCAACCTCATCGGGGACTGGCTGCGCGTCAAGCTCGACCCCCAGCTGCGCCAGCTCTGAGCGATGACCGAAGCTCCGCTGCTTGAGCTCGACCGCCTGTCGACGCATTACATCGCGGGCGGCGGGAGCAGGGTCATTCGCGCCGTCGACGAGGTGTCGCTGCGCGTCAACGCCGGCGAAACCCTCGGCATCGTCGGCGAATCCGGGTCCGGCAAGAGCACGCTGGCGCTGACACTCTTGCGCGTGCTCCCGGCGGCGGCGCGGATCGTCGGCGGCCGCATGCTGTTCGAGGGCGAAGACCTCGTCCGGAAATCGGACGCCGAGATGCGCGCGATCCGCGGCAAGCGGATCGCGATGATCCTGCAGGACCCGATGGCCTCGCTGAACCCGCTCTTTACGATCGGCGACCAGGTGGCCGAGCCGATCCGGGTGCATGAGGGCGCGGCGCGCAGCAGCGCCTGGAGCCGGGCGCGCGATTTGCTCAAATCGGTGCGCATCCCCGCGCCCGAGACGCGGATCAAGCAGTACCCGCATGAAATGTCGGGCGGCATGCGCCAGCGCATCGTCGGCGCCATCGGCATCTCCTGCGAGCCGCGCCTGTTGATCGCCGACGAGCCGACGACCAGCCTCGACCTGACGATCCAGGCCCAGTACCTCAATCTGCTGCGCGATTTGCAGCGCGAGCACGGCCTGGCGCTGATCTTCATCACCCACAATCTCGGCATCGTCGCCAAGATGTGCGACCAGATCGCGGTGATGTATGCCGGGCGCGTGGTCGAGTCGGGGCCGGTGACGAAAATCTTCAACGCGCCGGTGCACCCCTACACCAAGGCCCTGCTCAACTCGATCCCGCGCCTGACCGACGGCGACCAGCGGCTCACCGCGATCGAGGGCCAGCCGCCCGATCTCTCGTCGCTGCCGCCGGGTTGCGCGTTCGCGGCGCGCTGCGGCGAGGCGTTCGACCGGTGCCGCAGCGAGACCCCGCCGGAATTCGCCCCCGGTCCGCGCCACACCGCGCGCTGCTGGCTGGCGCCCGCGGCGGCCTCTACCGGCGCGCTGGAAGCGGAGCCGGTCTGATGGCGGTGATCGAGGCCGAAGGGCTCGTCAAGCACTTTCAAGCGAAGCGCGGCCTGTTCGGCGGCAGCCAGGGCGTGGTGCGCGCGGTCGACGGGATATCGTTCCGCGTCGAACAAGGCCAGACCCTCGGGGTCGTCGGGGAAAGCGGCTGCGGCAAGACCACGACCGCCAAGCTCGTGCTCGGCCTCGAGGAGCCGAGCGGCGGCAGCATCCGTTTCGAGGGACGCGACCTTGCCGCGCTCGATGCCGCCGGCCGCCGCAATTACCGCAAATCTGTGCAGGCGGTGTTCCAGGACCCGTATGCCTCGCTCAACCCGCGCATGCGGATCAGCCAGATTATCGCCGAGCCTCTCGTCACCAACGAGAACCTCCCGGCCGAAGCGGTGCGCAAGCGCGTTCTGGAGCTGCTGGATCTCGTCGGCCTGCCGGCGCGCGCCGCCGATTTCTTCCCGCATGAGTTTTCCGGCGGTCAGCGCCAGCGCATCGCGATCGCCCGAGCGCTGTCGCTGTCGCCAAAGCTGATCGTGCTCGACGAGCCGGTGTCGGCACTCGATGTCTCGATCCGCGCCCAGATTCTCAACCTGCTGCGCGACCTGCAGGCACAGCTCGGCGTCTCCTATCTGTTCATCGCGCACGACCTCGCCGCGGTCGCGCATATGAGCCACACGGTGATCGTCATGTATCTCGGCAAGATCGTCGAGAGCGGCGAGGCCCGTAAACTCGCCCGGTCGCCGAAGCATCCCTATACCGAGGCGCTGTTCTCCGCCGCGCTACCGAGCCATCCCGATGAGCGTCGCGAGGAGATCATCCTTTCCGGCGAAGTGCCGAGCCCGCTCAACCCGCCGGCCGGCTGCCGGTTTCATCCGCGCTGCCGGCACGCGATGGCGCAATGCGGCGAACGCGAACCGCCGCTGGCCGCAGTCGAGAACGGCTTCGTCGCATGCCATCTTTACGAGGCCGGCGCAGCCGAAATCCCGGCGGCGCCGATGCAGGCCGCCGCGCCCTGAGGGCGGGATAACGGGGAGGAACCAATGCGGTTGCGGTATCGGCTCGGCCGTCTGGCGCTGTCTGCGGTGCTGCTGCTGGCCGCGTTCCTGCCGATCGCCTCCGCCGCGGCGGACGAGCCGTCGGGGCAGGTGGTCATCGCCTGGCACGTCACGATCTCACCGAGCTGGTTCGACCCGTCGACGGCGCCGCCCCAGATCACGCCGTTCGGCATGCTCTATGCCATCCACGACGCGCTGGTGCGCCCCTATCCCGGGCAGAAGATGGGTCCGAGCCTCGCCGAATCGTGGACCGAAAGCCCCGACGGGCTGGTCTATGAATTCAAGCTGCGGCCGAACCTGCACTTTCACAACGGCGACCCGCTGACCACCGAGGACGTCAAGTTCAGTTTCGACCGCTACAAGGGCGCCGCGGCGGCCATCCTCCACGACCACGTCAAGGAGGTCGAAATCGTCGACCCGCGCGTGGTGCGCTTTCACCTCGACAAGCCGTGGCCGGATTTCATGACGTTCTTCGGCACGACGGCGAGCGCCGCCGGCATCGTGCTGCCGAAGAAATACCTGACAGAGGTTGGCGACGACGGGTTCAAGCAGCATCCGATCGGTGCCGGGCCCTACAAGTTCGTCAGCAGCACCCCAGGCATCGAGATCGTGCTCGAGGCCTATCACGACTACTGGCGGCGGGTTCCGAAGGTCAAAACCCTGGTGATGCGCAGCGTGCCGGACGCGACCACGCGGGCGCTCATGCTGAAAACCGGCGAGGCCGACATCGCCTATGCGCTCGATGGCCCCGACGCCGAAGGGTTGCAGGAGACCCCGGGCATCAGGATCGTGGCGACAAAGCACGCTTCGATCTTCTGGATCGAGTTCGCCAAGCAATGGGATGAAAAGTCGCCGTGGCACGACATCCGGCTGCGGCAGGCGGTCAATTATGCGCTCGACCGCAAGGGCATCAGCCATGCCGCCTGTCTCGACTACTGCCCGCCAGCGGGGGTGATCGTGCCGCGGGTGATGGAGTTCGCACTGCAAGTCGAGCCGCCGCCCTACGATCCCGAAAAGGCCAAAAAACTGATCGCCGAAGCCGGCTATCCGAACGGTTTCGATGCCGGATTGTTTGCCGCCATCCCCGGCTTTCCGACCGTCGCCGACGCCGTCGTCAACAACCTTAATGCGGTCGGCATTCGCGTCCAACTGCAGCAGATGGAGCGGGCGACGTTTTACGCGACCTGGCTGCAGAAGAAATTACCGCCAGTCTACATGGCCGCGTCGGGAAACTCCGGCAACGCGGCAAGCCGTGTCGAATCCTTCATCTATTCGAAGGGTGCCTACGCCAATGGCGGCTATCCCGACATCGACGAACTGTTCCTCCAGCAAGGGGGCGAGCGCGACCCCAAAAAGCGCGAAGCGATCCTCGACAAGATCCAGCAGCTGACCGTCGATCGTGCGATGTATGCCCCGATCATGGATTTGCGGGCGCTGATGGGGGTCGGCCCGCGCGTCACCAAGGACACGATCACCGATGTCTGGATGAGCCCGTTCCCCTCATACGAGGACATGGAGATCAAGAATTAAACGAGCGGATCAGGGCGTCATTGCTACGCGAGCCTTTGCGGCATCCGACCGCGTTGCGAACGTCAGCGGGCACGGAGTCGCAGGCGGCCGCGCACGCACTGCGAACGCCGCCAAATTGTTGATCGACAGCCGACGGCGAGCTATCGAGCGTGAGCCCAACGCAACGAACGGTGGAGGCCGCTATGGGGTCGAGCCGAGCCGTCCGATGCTCGTCGCGGGGATGACCGGATTCGGCGCATGTCGCCCATCGATACGCGTCTCGGCGAAGGTCGGCTCGCCCTAGCGATGGCGGTCGCCCGGTGCTGGCTGCGGGAACCGGCACTCATGCCCCAAACCGGTCTCGGCCTCAGGACGCGGGCGGGCTTGCGGCGGGCGGCAGGAAGCGGTCAGCTGAAGAAACTCGCGTCGACATGGCTCGTCCATTTGAGCAGGCTCGTCGAGCCAAGGGCGATCAGCGTATCGGGGCCGTTGACCAGGCTGGCATGGGCGAGCGCGTCGGATGTGAGACACCCTGCCGGCGATTCTGGCGGCGGCCATTACCGCCATCTAATGATCGTAATGCAGCGCAACTTCAATGGAACCACCGGTCGATCGCGAGGCGACCCGATCTGCACTCCGTCGCAGCAAATATCCCGCTAAAAGCCGTTCTCCATCCTCGGTCGCGATGATCTCCCGTGGGCTCGGCCTACGCTCTGGGAGGATGAGGTTATTGCCAATATAACGCACGCGAAGGTCGAGATTGAACTCGTCAAAGCTTGCTTCGATCTCGACGCCACTGGGCGGATCGCCCAAGATTTCCAGCAGCTGCACGACGCCGAACGTGGCGCGGTCGATAATATCACGCCGCGCGGCCCAGTGACCGCCTTGCTCTGCCAGAAATTGCTCCACCGCTTCGCGACTGAGGTGACCCGGCGCAAGCTTGATTGAAACATGCTGCCGAACGCCGATACGCAGGATCAGATTGAGGATAACGGCACACACAGTGCCGAGCACAAGCGAGTTTCCGAAGATCGGTTGCAACACGAGTGGAACGCTGGTCAGGCTCTCATGGTAAATATCTGCCATCATCGCCATCGCAAACGAAAATCCGATCACGATAGTCTTCCGCGCGTCGAGCATGCGCGCGGTGATCATTTGCAATCCATTGGTCAGGACGAAGGCGGCAGTGAAAAACAACGCCGCGCCCATGACGGGAGGCGGCATGGCCGCCAACACAACCGAAGCCGCTGGAATTAAGGCTAAGGCGGTGAAGCCGATGCCGATGGCAAATCCTATGCTCCTACTGGTCACGGCTGTAGCGCCGGATAAACCGATGCAGGAACTGTAGCTGTTGATTCCGAAACTGCCGACAAGCCCGCAAAATACGCCCGCCACCCCATTGGCGAATACGCCGCCTGCGATCGAGCTGAAATTTGGGCGAATCCACTCCGCGTCGTTCAGCCGCTGTGCATTCGAAACATCGCCCATCACCCGAAGAGTTGCCGCCAACGAGGCCACCACGAACGGAATGAACAAAAAGAAATCAAAGTGAAACCCGAAATGATGTGGCAGTGGAATTCGCACGATAGACAAACTATCCTTAGCAAATTCAACAGAAAAATTCAATATACCCAAAATTTCGCTCGCAATATATCCGACAATAATACCGATCAGAACGCAAAACATCTTGCCGTATCCTTTCGACCAAATGTTAAATATAACCATGGTCATCAGTGAAAGGCCGGCTACGATGACATATGCTGGCTTAATCGCCTCGCCGTTCGAAATTCCCAGACTGTAACGAACGCCAATCGACGCCAGGGCAAATCCCAAAATCGCGACAACGAGGCCGGCGATCTCCGACGGGAGCAAGGCGCGTAGGCGCTGGAGCAGAGGCGCGACTGCAATCTGGAGGAGCCCGGCAACGATTGTCATCCCGAACACGAGAGGCAGGCCGCCTGCTCGAAGGGCGAACAACGAAGGCCCGAGATAGATCGCGGTGTAGGCTGCAGGGCACAAATAGCCCGAGCCGATGAAGCGTGAGCGTAGGCAGAAACATATGGTCGCAACACCAAGGCCAAGCATTGATAGCGAGACCAGGTCGAGGAAATCGGTGCCTGAAAGATGCGCCTCGCGGGCGAGAATTAGAGGGAATATCAATGTGATCGCCATCACAGCTACGTGCTGAACGGCGGAAATCATGAGGATTACAGGCGGCGGCCGCTCGTCGACGGCGTAAATGAGCGTTGCTGGGCGGGTCACGCCGACGCCGTGCCGTTCAGCCGCATTGTGCGACGGCTTCCTGGCGCGATGCGTGGATCGTAAACAGGTCGAGCAGCCCGCCCATTTCGAACAGCTCACGCACGTGGCCGGCGAGGCTGCAAAGCGCGAACCTGGCAGCATTGCGTTCGGCCGCATCGGTGGCGACGAGCAACGCCCGAAACGCGGCGCTGGTCAGATACAGCACCGCCCCCAGGTCGACGACAACCGACTTCTCCCCGGAGGAGATCAGACCGGTGAGCCGGGTCATCAGATCATCGGCGTTGCTGCTGTCAATTCGACCGCCCAGGGCGACAACGCAGATTCCGGCCTCCCTAACCTCGTCGATGGTCAGTGCGCTGCCGCTATTCATCGTTCACTTCTCCTCGAGAGCGGCACCGATCGCGCAGTGCTTTGTCAAAGTCGTATGATTGCGGCCATCGATGCGCCGGTAGGCAAAATCGTCCACCAGTTGCCTTATCATGTGAATGCCCCGCCCACCCAAATGCGGTCGTCGGTCCGCCGGTAGCGCATCCAGGTCCGGCGCGCTACGCGGGTCGAACGCGACCCCATCATCGATGATCTCCAGTGTCACGGTCTCCGTATCCGCGGTGATCCGGACGAGAAACTCATGATCTGCGCCGTCCGACCAGGAGTACTTGACTACGTTACTGACAATTTCGTCGAGCGCGACCTGCAACTGCATCAGGACACGAGGGCGAACGGGCAATTCCTCGCCAAGGCTGTCCAATGCGTCGCGGACCCTCGCCAATTCCGATATTTCATTGCGCATCTGAATTTCGATCGAGCGCATCACGGCTCGGCTTTCTGGCTGGTCAGGGCGACCGTGACCTCCGCGGGACGCCAGCGCAAGGCAAGCGCCGTAATGTCATCCGCCCTCGGCGCAGCGCCGGCGAAAGCCTCGACCGCGTCTTTGACGATCCTGACCAGTTCCGCCGGCTCCGCGTCCCGGGAATGCCGCAGCTCCCGGCTCAGGCGTTCCATCGAGAAGAGCTCGCCATTCTCGTTGAGCGCTTCAAACACGCCATCCGAGCAAACGAACAGTGCATCCCCGGGAAGGAGGGGTAGAGTACGGTTCTCATACCGAGCGCCCGGCCGAAGGCCCAGCGGCACCCCCGGCCGCGCCTCGATCTGTCCTATCTCGCCATTCGCGCACAGCAGATGAGGGGCCGGATGGCCCGAGTTGACGAAGGATAAGACACCCGTATTCGTGTCGATCGAGCCCAGGAACAGCGTGACAAACATCCGGTCGTCGTTGTTCTGGCAGAGCTCACGATTGACCGCTTCCACCAGCGTGGCCAGCTGAAGTTCATCCGTCCGCCACTCGCGCCAGAGCCCGACGGTGATGCGGACCAAGCTTCGCGTGCGCGCCATGAACATCGCTGCGGAAGCGCCTTTGCCGGACACATCGCCGACCAGGAAGCAGAACGTCTGATCGTCAGCGTAAAAGCAGTCGTAAAGGTCTCCGCCGACCTGCCGCGCGGGCTCCATGAAGGCGTGCATCTCGATCGGCTGCTTGGGGGTCCATGGCGAAAAAACCCGCGGCAGCATGGCCAATTGAAGCTCGCGGGCCGCGCCCATCTCTTGTTCCAGCCGGGCAAGGCTTTGCCGCACCTCGTCGCGCAGTCTTTTCTTCTCCAGGCTGGCCCCGACGCGGGCGCGCAACAGCACCGGGTTGAACGGCTTGGGTAAATAATCTTCGGCGCCGAGTTCGATGCAGCGAATCACGCTGTCCATTTCGCTCAGCGCCGAAATCATCACGACGGGAGTATTTCGCAGCTCCGAGGTCGCCTTGAGGTGTTCGAGCACTTCGTACCCGTTCATCTCGGGCATCATGATGTCCAGCAGGACCAGGTCGAACGGCCTCGTTCGCAGCAGGTCGAGGGCTTCCCGGCCATTGGCGGCGACGGTCAAATTCGTGTAGCCCTCGCGGGTCAGCCGGCGCGTGAGCGTATAACGATTGTCTTCGTTGTCATCGACCACAAGCAGCGCCGGATACTCGGCGCTCACGATGCGTTCCTTTGGATCAACGCGTTGATCTTCTCCATCAGGCGCGGAAGTTCGACAGGCTTGGTATCGAAGTCGTCACAGCCTGCGGCGAGCGCCTTCTCCCGATCGCCAGTCATGGCATGCGCGGTAAGCGCGACCACCGGGATGTGCATGGTTTCGCGCGCTGCTTTGATCTGCCTGGTCGCTTCCCAGCCATCGAGGACCGGCAGGCTCATATCCATCAGGATCAAGTCGGGTAGTTCGCTCACCGCCATCGCGACGCCCTGCGCTCCGTCGGTCGCTATTATAACCGTGAAGCCTGCACGCGTGAGGCGGGTTCTAAGCATATAGACATTGTCGTCATTGTCTTCGACGTAGAGAATTTTCATAGACGTTCCGCCGGTTTTCCGCCTCGCTTTCGTCGCGTGCAACCGGCCAACGCCCTGCGGAGCTCCTGGAGGGTTTCACCGCGCTCGGTCTTCTGGATGATGCGCTCGACGCTGCCGTTGAGGTGCGCGCGATCGTCCGCGCTCAAGTCTCTGGCGGTGACGACGAGGATGGGAAGCTCATGCCACTTGGCATGACGGCGAAACTCGTTAAGGAATTCGAAGCCGTCCATTTCCGGCATCATCAGGTCGAGGATGATGGCCTGCGGCACGGCCGAGGCGAGAGAGGCCAGAGCGACCTGCCCGTTCTCCGCCTCGATGACACCCCACCCGTCCTGCTCGACCGCGCTGCGCATCTGGCGGCGGCTTGTTTCGTCGTCGTCGACGATAAGAATGTGCCCAGCTGTCGAACCGCAAACCCTGTGCAACAGCTCCGTCAACCTTTCCCGATCGAGTGGTTTGACAAGATAGTCGACCGCGCCAAGCGCATAGCCGCGGCTTCTTTCATCGACGATCGTCAGCAGGATGACCGGGATGCGGGCCAGCGTCGGGTCGCCCTTGATGGCGGCGAGTACCGTCCAACCGTCGATATCCGGCATCATAATGTCGAGCGTCACGGCCGCGGGGTACAACTCGCGGACTAGGCGGAGTCCCTCTCGGCCTCCGTCCGCCTCGGCCACGGCAAAGCCCTCGCGCTCAAGAAAGCGGGCCACGAGTTCGCGTGCCGTGGGGTCGTCATCGATCACCAACACGAGAGGCGCATCGGGGCGGCTCGCCGCCACGGCGATCGGCATTGCCGGAATGCTCTCTGGTTCCTCAGCGCCGGCCTCGTCTCTCGGCAGCCAGATGGTAAAGGTCGAGCCGCGACCTGCCTCGCTCTCGACCGTGATGTCTCCACCAAGCAATTGGCAGAACCGGCGGCTGATGGCGAGCCCGAGGCCGGTGCCTCCGTATTTGCGCGTCGTCGAGGCATCGGCCTGCGAGAAATCCCGGAATAGCTTTTCCATCTGATCCGCGGTCATGCCGATCCCGGTATCGGCAACCGCAAGTGTGATCCACGCTTTGTCCCGTTCGTATCGCGGTGCCGCCGTGATGGTGACTGTACCTGTGTCGGTGAATTTGACCGCATTGCTCATCAGGTTCAGCAAGGCCTGTCGAACGCGCATCTGGTCGGAGCGCATAGGCCCGAGGCCGGGATGGCAATTCACCACGAGTTGGTTGTTGTTCTTGACCGCCAGCGGCTCAATCGTCTTGACGACGTCACCGACAAGTTCCGCGATTTGGAAGCGTTCGAGATGGATCTCCATCTTGTTGGCTTCGATTTTCGAGAGATCGAGGATGTCATTGATCAAGGCCAAGAGATGCCTGGCCGCCCGCAAAACCCGCTCCAAGGGTTCAAGCTCATCTGCGCGGTCGAAATCGCGGGCGTCCTCGTGGAGCATCTCGGTGACGCCGATGATGGCATTGAGCGGCGTCCGCAACTCATGGGACATGTTGGCGAGGAAACTGGATTTCGTGCGACTTGCCTCATTCGCGGCATCGCGTGCGGCCCGGATATTGCGCTGAAAAACGTCAATTGCCTCGGCCATCGTGCCGATCTCGTCGCGGCGCTCGCGATCGCCGATTTCAATGTCGGTTTCACCGCTCGAAAGGCGCCGCATCACATCGGTGATCGACCGGATCGGTTTGACGATCGAAGCGCCGACGGCGAGAGCAATGAGCACGCTGACCAGAAACCCGGCGACCGTGCCGATGATGATGACCAGCTTATTCCATTGTGCCCCGGTATAGAGGTCGTTGCTCAGGCGGTTCCCGTCGGCGGTGATCGCCAGCACCATCCGCTTCAAATCTGAATCGACGGCTTTGAAACTGTCGTCGGTTTCGCCGATCATCATCGTTGCCATCGCGGCGTCGGTGCGGCCGACCTCAAGGGTGTCCCTGGCCTTGCTTTTGCAATCCTGCCACTTGGTCAGCAGCTGTTGCAGAGCCGCCCCCTCTTCGGTCGACAGATCGGAGCGCAGTGCGAGATCGCCGATGCGGGCGGACAAGGTATCAAGGTCGTGCTCGATCTCGTCGCGCAGCGAGCCCATCAGCGTCTCGCTGACCCCGTTACTGGCCCACGAGACATAGCGGAAGATTTTCATGTGCAGCGCGACGACCCCGTCGCTGACGTCCGAAAACGCCTGCTGCTTGGCCACAAGATTCTGCGACAGCGTGCGTAAGCCGGCAGCTGATTGGGTCGAGGTCAGATACGCGTTGACGCCCACGGCCAACAGACACAGCAGCAGTACCGCCGATGCGGCCGCAGCCTTGATCCGGATCGACAAGTTCTGAAAGCCAAACGGCGCGCGGGGGACCGCCGGCCTGGGTGTCTCGGATCCAGTGAGCTGAGACATTGCCCGCGGCTACCGATATACGCCGACGCCCACGAAATAGTTGTCGCCCAATTTTTCGACGTAACTGGTTTTGTCCTCGATCTTGTTGGTGATCGGGTTTGGCCATTTGTAATCGACCCAGCCATGCCCGGGGCCGTTGACCATGGTGATCATCTCGCGGATCAGGAATTTACCGTCCTGGTCCTTGATATCGATCAAGTTCTTCCCAATCAGCGCCGGTCGCGCCCCGTGTGCGACACAGCGCCCCGTCACGTCATAAACAAAAGGATAGAGATCGCGATCGCGAAATTCCTTCGCATTGGGGTCGTTAATTGCCTTGAACGTGGCATCAACGCCGTCTTTATTGAACATTTCTTGCACACGATGAACCATCGCCACGGCTTCATCTTTTGTGCCGAACTCGGCGCCAGCGTTCGCGGATGAGCTACCGATTACGAGGGCGAATACCAGCAGCACGATCGAGCGCATCTACCTATTCCCCCGCGAGCGCAGTCATATTCAGATCAGAATATTCTTATCCGACCCCAACCTGAAAGAGGCAAAAGCGCCGCTCGACGCGCTGAGATGAGCTAGGGATGGCCTCTTCGGGGGAGGCCTGCGCGCTCATAGAGCTTCAGCGCATCGTCGATGGAGAGGGCGTAATCGGTGTCGTCACTTGTCGCGCCCTGTCGCAGCTGGTCGTCGCTCATTACCGCTGATGATAACGCGGTTCGCCGCACCTCTCGCCCGTCATCCCCGGCGCGCCTGCTATAGCGGCTCGAGCTCCGCCAACTGACGACTGGCCCGCGCTACGGCGTGACATGGTGGGTATCTATGCGTAGTATACAGGCTCAGAAATAGACATAAATCATAATAATATCATTTATTTAGGTGAAGCTATGGGGCAAGCCGACCCGGAACGCGACATCCCCCTCATTTTGGCGATCGACCAGGGTACGACCAGCACGCGCGCGATCCTGTTCGACACGAGCGGCGCGGTGCGACACATCGCGCGCCGCGACCTGCGGCAGATCTACCCGCAGCCCGGCTGGGTCGAGCACGACCCGGAGGAGATCTGGCAGGCGGTCGTGGCGACCTGCCGCGAGGCGATCGCCGCGGCCGAAGTTATTTCCCCCGGGCGGCCGGTCGCGGCGCTCGGCATCACCAACCAGCGCGAGACGACGGTGCTGTGGCGGCGCGCCGACGGCAAGCCGGTGCACAACGCGATCGTCTGGCAGGACCGCCGCACCGCGCCGATCTGCGAGCGCTGGCGCGCCGAAGGGTTTGCCGCGCCGGTCGCGGCGAAGACCGGGCTGGTCATCGACCCCTATTTCTCGGCGTC
>DASZLY010000091.1:0-2807 GCA_035552135.1 Allostellaceae bacterium
GAGCCGCGGCTCGCGGACGAAAAGGATCAGTGTCGGGCGCATCAGCCCGCACCACCCCGGCGCAGGCCGGGGCCCATGCTTCCGCCTCCCGGACGCCTGCGAGATAGGTCGCCGCTTTCGCCGGGATGGCGCCGGACCTCAGCCATAAATTCGCGCGATCCGCGCCGGGCTCACTCCGGCGAAATAAAGCGACAGGCAGGCAAGATTGCGCAGTTGCCGCCGCCGATAGCCGTCGCGCCGGTAGCGCCGCGCCGAGGCCAGCATCGTCGCGCCGACCGGCTTGAGCCGCGCCCGCCCGAGCCGGCGCGCGAGATCCACATCCTCCATCAGCGGCATCGCCGCGAAGCCGCCGGCCGCGTCGTAGAGCGCGCGCGGGATCAGCAGCCCTTGGTCGCCATAGGGCAAAGCAAGCACCCGGCAGCGCCGGGCGACGAGCCGCTCCAGACGCCGTGCCGCCGGCGCATCGTCGTCGAGCGCCAGGGCGAAATAGCCGGCAGCCTCGGGAGAAGCCGCGATGAAGTCGCGAACTCCGTCCTCCCAGCCCGGCAGCGGCCGGCAATCGGCATGCACGAAGAAAAGCCAGTCGCCCGCTGCAACCGCTGCGCCCGCGGCGAGCTGCGTGCCGCGCCCGCGCGGCGCGTCGACGACACGCACCCCGGCGTCGCGGGCGATCGCGATCGTGCCGTCGCGCGAGCCGCCATCGGCGACGACGATCTCGCCGATCAGCGGCGATCCGCGCAGCGCCGCAAGCGTCGCCGGCAATTCCTCGGCTGCATCCAGCGTAGGGATAACGGCGGAGAGGCAAATATGTTCTTGTATTGTTCTCATTGATGCGGCATGATCGGCGCCATGGATATGCCGGCCTCCCCCTTGCCGCGCAAGGGTCGCGGCGCCGCCAGCAATGCGAGCGGCCGTTTCGAGCACGAGGAGCGTGTCGCCTTCGACGACGGCTGGAGCGTGCCCGGCGCCGAGCCCGAGCCGCTGCCGCTCGACACCGTGCTGCAGGTCGACGCGACGCGCACGATCATCGCCCGCAACACTTCGCCCGATATCGGCTTCGACCGCTCGATCAACCCGTATCGCGGCTGCGAGCATGGCTGCATCTATTGCTTCGCGCGGCCGAGCCATGCGTTTCTCGGCCTGTCGCCCGGCTTGGATTTCGAGAGCCGCATCTTTTACAAGCCGCAGGCGGCGGCGCTGCTCAAGGAGGAGCTGAGCCGCAAGAGCTACGCCTGCCGGCCGATGGCCATCGGCACCAACACCGACCCGTACCAGCCGGTCGAGCGCCGGCTCGGGGTGATGCGCTCGATCCTCGAAGTGCTGCGCGATTTCCGCCACCCGGTGACGATCGTCACCAAGGGGGCGCTGATCCAGCGCGACATCGACATCCTCGCCGAGATGGCGGCGCTGCGCCTCGCCTGCGTCACCGTGTCGGTGACGACGCTCGACCGCGCGCTGGCGCGGGTCATGGAGCCGCGCGCCGCGACACCGCAGCGCCGCATCGAGACGATCGCCGCGCTCGCCAAGGCCGGCATCCCGACCGGGGTGCTGTCGGCGCCGATGATCCCGGCGCTCAACGATGCCGAGATGGAGGATATTCTCGCCGCCGCCAAGGAGGCCGGCGCCGCCACCGCCGGCTACACCATGCTGCGCCTGCCGCTCGAGCTGAAGGCGCTGTTCAAGGAATGGCTGGAGGCGCATTTCCCCAACAAGGCGGCGCATGTGTTGTCGCTCGTCGCGCAAAGCCATGGCGGCCGGCTCTACGATTCGGCCTGGGGCAAACGGATGGTCGGCTACGGCCCCTATGCCGACATGCTGAGCATGCGCTTCGACCGCGCCTGCCGCCGGCTCGGGTTCGCGCGGCGCCACACCGAGCCGCTCGACACCGCGCTGTTCCGCCCGCCGCAGAAGGAGACCAAGCAGTTCGCGTTGTTCTGACCGCGCTGCCTGTTCCGCCTGATAAATTGCCGCACGGAACAGGGTTATCAGGCAACCGGCGGCGATCGGATGAGCCGCGACGTTTCGGGTAGGAATGCCGCGCCCGCGCCTCTACTCTTTCCGGGTCGGTCAGCGAGAGGCGCGGCGTGGCGAGAGAGAGACGGCTCGAAGCGCACCAGGTCGAGGCGATCTTCCGCGCCTTTGCCGAGGTCATGCGCGAGCTGCCGCCCGATACCGAGGCGGGCTGGCTCGATGCCGAAGGCGATCTGCGCCTCGCGCCCGATATCGGCCGCAAGCTCAGAACCGCGCGCAGCGTGCGCGACCTGCTCCGCCAGATGCGCGAGGAACGCGAGGAGGGGTAAGCGGCAGGGGTACGGGGTAGACGCTTTGAGAAAAGCAGGCAGGCGGTGGAACAGGTGGCGCGCCATCTGTTCCGCGCGGCGATAACAGGTGGATATCAGATGGTTCGCCATCTGATAATCGAGGGCGCTCTTTGCCGCCGCCCCTCAACCTTAAGCGGGACGAAGGAGTGCGCCGGTGTAAATCCCCTCGCCCCGCGAGCCCGGCGAGCGAGCGGGGAGAGGGGGTAGGGTTCGCGCTGTCGGCGGTCAGATCACCCCGTCGTCCTTCAGTCCCTTGACCTCGCCCGCGCCGAGGCCGAGCCAGGACTGGAACACCTCCCCGCTGTGTTCGCCGAGGAGCGGCGAGCGGGTGATCTCGGGCGGCTTGCCGTCGAAGCGCACCGGAAAGGTCGGCATCCGGAGATCGCCGTTCGGGTGCTGCTGGGTCTGGATGATGCCGCGGTCGGCGAAGGTCTGCTCGGCGAGCAGATCGCCGGTGTCGAGCACCGCGCCCGCCGGGATGCCGGC
>DASZLY010000092.1:0-14549 GCA_035552135.1 Allostellaceae bacterium
CGGCCTGCCCGGGCTGGCGACGGACCCGCGCTACGATTCGATGCGCAAGCGCGCGGCCGAGACGCCGGTGCTGGTGCCGCAAGTGCGCGCGGCGCTGGCGGCGAAGACCGCGCTCGAATGGGAGGCGCTGTTCGGCGAGCGCGTGCCCTGCGCTGCGGTGCGGACGATCGAGGACATGTTCGATCATCCGCAGGTGCTGGCGCAGGACCTCGTCGCATCGGTCGAGCACCCGGGGATCGGGAACTACCGCACGATGACCAAGCCCATCGCCTTCGCCGACACCCCGGGCCCGGCGCCGACCGCGTCGCCGCTCAAGGGCCAGCATTCCGACACTGTGCTCGCGCGCTTCGGCTTCGCCCCGGGCGAGATCGCCCAGCTGCGCGACAAGGGCGCGGTGAGCTAGCGTCCCAGCCGGGCGGCAAAGAAGGCCTGGGTTTCGGCGGTCGCATCCGCGGCGGCGGCGGGGTCGTGGCCGACACGGTGCCCGGCATAGACGTGCGGCATCGCCGGCGCGTCGAAGGCATGGAGCGCGCCGGGATAGGTCTTGATCTGCAGCGCATGGCCATCGGGCCGCGCCAGCTCGATCCAGCGCCGGCAGCGCGCGACCGGCGTCCAGTCGTCGGCCTCGCCGATGAGGATCAGCGTATCGGTTTCGAGCGGCGCGGTCGGTGGGTCGCAGCCGGGATAAAAGGCGACCGCGGCGGCGAAGGCCGACTCGCCGGGGTGGTTCACTACCCCCGCCAACACTGCCTTCAGCACGGCCCAGCCGCCATGCGAAAAGCCGATGACGCCGATTTTCGTGACGTGAAGAGCGCCGCGCAGATAGGCGGCGGCGTCGAACGCGTCGCGCGCCTGCACCTCCGGCGGCACCAGCTCGCCGCGATTGCACACCTCGGTGAAGCCGCGCGGGCGGAAGCTGTCGATCACCAGCGCCGCGTAGCCCCATTGCGCGAGCTGGCGCGCCCAGCCGCGATAATGCGGGCCGACGCCGTCGCAGCCATGCAGCACGATAACCGCGGCGGTCGGCGTCCCCTGAGGCATGAACAACTCGGCCCGGGCGCCGCTGCCGGGCGCGCCGACCGTCGCGGCATAGAATCCCGGCGTTTGCGCAGCGGCGGGGGCTGCGGCAAGCAGCAGCAACGCGAGGGCCGCGACCGGGCGTTTCATGCGACCGGTCATAGACAACCCGCCGCCAGCGTTGCAACAGCGTGCTTAGTATTCCTTGTACGGCAGGAATTTGCCGCTCATCGTCAGCTTGACGCGGTCGCCTTTCTGGTCGGGCTGGCGCTCGATCGCCATATCGAAATCGATGGCGCTCATGATGCCGTCGCCGAATTCCTCCTGGATCAGCTCCTTCCAGGTCGTCCCGTAGACCTGCACCAGCTCGTAGAAGCGATAGATCAGCGGATCGGTCGGCGGCAGCGCGGGCAGCGAGCCGCGATACGGCACCTCCTGCAGCAGCAGCGTCTCTTCCTCGCCGAGCCCGAAGAGCTTGGCCGCCTTCGCCGCCTGCTCGGGGCGCAGCTTCATCTGGCCCAACAGCGCGGCGGTGAGATACGTCGCCGACCCGCCGCCGATCTCGGCGCAGATCGTCTTCCAGCTGAGCCCCTTCAGCCGCTTGGCGGAGAGGATTTTCTCGGTCACCTCGGCACGGTTCATCGACGCCTCCGGGTTTGCTGCCGCCAAACCTTCCGCAACCGCCGTGCCAATCGGCTAATGTCGCGGCCATGAAGCTCAGTGTCCTCGATCAATCGCCGGTGCGGCAGGGGGTGACCCCGCGCGATGCGCTGTTGGAGACGATCGAGCTGGCGAAGCATTGCGAGGCACTGGGCTACCGCCGCTATTGGCTGGCCGAGCATCATGCGACCCCGGCGCTCGCCGGCAGCGCGCCCGAGATCATGATCGCCCGCATCGCCGCCGAGACCAGCCGCATCCGCGTCGGCTCGGGCGGGGTGATGCTGTCGCATTACAGCTCGCTGAAGGTCGCCGAGCAGTTCCGCATGCTGGAGACGCTCTATCCCGGGCGCATCGATCTCGGCATCGGCCGCGCGCCGGGCAGCGACCAGCTCACCGCGGCGGCGCTGGCGCACGGGCCTGGCGCGCTCGGCATCGAGCATTTCCCCAACCAGATCGCCGACGTCATCGGCTATCTCGAGCACACGATCCCCGGCGAGCACCCGTTCTCGCGCATCCATCTGATGCCCGACGGCGAGACGCTGCCGGAGGTGTGGATTTTGGGGTCGAGCGACCAGAGCGCGATCTTCGCCGCCTATTTCGGCCGGGGGTTCTCGTTCGCGCAGTTCATCACCGACGACAGCGGGCCGCAGATCATGGCCGCCTACAAGGCGCAGTTCCGCCCGTCGCCGCGGCTCGCCGCGCCGGAAGCGAGCGTCGGCGTCTTCGTGATCTGCGCCGAGAGCGAAGAGCGCGCGGAGTATCTCGCCGCGAGCCGCGATTTGTCGCGGCTGCGCCAGCGCCAGGGCATGCCGATGCCGTTTCCGCCGCCGGAGGAGGCGCTCGCCTATCCCTATACCGAGATCGAGAAGCGGGTCGTCGAGCCGGCCCGCCGGCGGCAGATCGTCGGCACGCCCGACAGCGTCAGGCCGCGCCTCGAAGCGCTCGCCGCGAGCTATGGGGTCGAGGAACTGGTGGTGCTGACGGTCACCCACGACTTCGCGGCGCGCAAACGCTCCTATGCGCTGCTCGCCGAGGCGTTCGGGCTGCCGCCGGTCTAGATGGCTGCGAAGCTGCTGATCGCCGCGCTGCTGCTGGCCGGTCTGATGCTCGCGGTGCGGGTCTATCTGAGCCGGCCGCAGGAGGATCGGCTGCAAGCCGGCGAGGCGGTCGACATCCGTGCGCTGCGCGATCCGCTGCCGGGGAACGCGTTTCTCGCCTGCCCGCCCGATTATTGTGCCGCGACTCCGGGGGTTGCGAGCCCGGTCTTTGACATTCCGGTTGGGCGGCTGGCGCAATTATGGCTGGCGATGATGGCCGAGACGCCGCGCGTTGCGATCGTCGGCGATACGCCAGAGCGCCAGCGCCTTATCGTTATCCAGCACACGGCGCTGTTGCGCTTTCCCGATATCGTGACGGTCGAGTTCGTCGCGCTGTCAGCCGCGCGATCGACCCTCGCGATCTACAGCAAGTCGCGTTACGGACGCGGCGATTTTGGCACCAACCGCCGCCGCGTGCTCGCCTGGCTCGGGCAGATCGAGGTACGGGCGGCTCAGTAAAGCCCGCCCGTGCCCGGGCCCATACGCGGTGGCGGCAGGACGGTGCCGACCGGCACCCGCGAGTTGACCGGCATCATCGGCGCCGCACCCATCGTCGCGTTCGGCATCGAGCCGGCCGGGATTGCCCCGTTCGGATACGGCGCGCTGTTCCCGTATGGCGCGCCTGCATTGGCGTACGGCCCGCCGTTCGGATACTGCGCCGTACCGGGATAGTGCGTTGTGTTCGGGTACGGCGCGTTGGGCAGAGGCATGCGTCCCGCCGGGGCGTTCGCCATCTGCGCGCCCGGCATCGGCGCGACCGGCGCCTCGCCGTCGATCGCATCCGCCGCCTCCTGAGCCGATGGCGCGTCCCGCCACGACGAGGCGGCCATCTGGGCGTTGGAGCCCTGGTATCCTTGGGCGGAATAGTAATTGTTGTGCCCGGCGCCCGGCGCGGTGCCGGGGCGATAGGCCATCAGCACGGCGTTGGGATCGCCGGAGACGGTCGACTGGCCGCTATAGCTGTTGATCAGCACCATCTCGGCGTTCGGCGCGCTCTCGGGGAAGGGCATTGCCGGCTGATCCTTCAGCGCATCGGCCATGAAATCGCGGAAGATCGGCGCCGCGACATTGCCGCCGACCTCGCCGTCGCCCAATGTGCGCGGATTGTCGAAACCGACATAGGCGCCGGCGACGAGATCGGGCGAGAAGCCGACAAACCAGCCGTCGAACCAGTCGCTGGTGGTGCCGGTCTTGCCGGCGATCGGCTTGCCGACCGCGGCGACCTTGGTGCCGGTGCCGTGCTGAACCACGCCTTCCATCATCGTGACGATCTGCTGGTCGGCGACGGGGTCGACGAGCGGGTCGGGCTTGGCCGGCTTGTAGAGGATCGGGTTGCCCGCGTAGCCGGCGCCCTTGAGCCAGATCAGCGATGCCTTGGCGGGCCCGGCCGGCTTGTAGGCGGGGTCGTTGTCCGCGGTGATGCGCTGCCCGGCGGCAATATAGCAGGCGGCGCAATCGGTCGTGCCCTTCTGGTAGAGGATCTGGCCGATGCGATCCTGGACGAGATCGATCAGCGAGGCGTTGAGCCAATGCCCGCCATTGTCGAGCATCCCGTAGGCGGCGACCATGCGGGCGAGCGTCGTGTCGCCGGCGCCCAGCGCCATCGAGTAGTAGAGCGGCATCTTGTCCAGCACGCCGAACTGCTGCGCCGTCTTGGCGATCGACGGCAGGCCGATCATCGAGGCGAGGCGCGCCGTCACCAGGTTCTTCGAATGCACCAGCGCTTCGTAGAGCGTGCCCGGGCCGGACGAGGTGCCCTCGTAATTGACCGGCGTCCACATCGGCAGGCCCGGCCCTTGCGGCAGCGAGATCGGCGCGTCGTCGACGATGCTCGACGGGGTGTAGTCGCCTTCGAGCGCGGTGACGTAGACGAACGGCTTGAACGACGAGCCGGGCTGGCGCATCGCCTGCATCGCCCGGTCGAACTGGCTATCCTTGTAGTCCCAGCCGCCGACGATCGCGAAGATGCGCCCGGTCTTCGGGTCAGCCGCCATGAAGCCGCCGCTGACGTCGGGCACCTGACGCAGCGCGTAAAGCGGCTGGCTGACCCCGCCGCGGCCGGCGGGGCGCGCCGCCGCGTTGGTTTCGAGCGGCTCGACCAGCACGATGTCGCCGACGCTCAGCACCTGCTGGGCGCGGTAGACATAGGGCCCGAGCCGCTGGTCGGCGGTCGTCTTGCGCGCCCAGCGCAGCTCTTCGAGCGGGATGCGGCCGGTGGCACCGCTCTTGAGCCGGACGTTGGCGCCCGTGTTGTCGACGCTGGTTACCGCGGCGAGCTTCCAGCTCGGCATCGCCGCCGGGTCGGCGGTGCGATAGAGCATCGCTTCCGCCGCCTGGACGCTGCCCGCCTCGACCACCGGCCCGCGCCAGCCGTGGCGCCGGTCGTAATCGACGAGCCCGTTGCGGAACGCCTTTTCGGCCATCGTCTGGTAGACCGGCACATAGCTCGTGCGCACGATCATGCCGCCTTCATAGACCGCCTTCTCGCCGAACCGGTCGATCAGCTGGCGGCGCACCTCCTCGACATAATAGCCGGCGTCGCGCGGCGGCTCGGGAAGCGCGCGCGGATTGGCGACGAGCGGCTGGGACTTGGCGGCTTGCGCGGCGGCGGCGGTCAGCCAGCCCTGGTCGGCCATGCCGTCGAGTACCCAGTTGCGCCGCGCCAGCGCCGCGTCGTGGTGGTGGATGGGGCTATAATTGTTGGGCGCCTTCGGCAGCGCGGCAAGGAAGGCCGCCTCGGCCGGGGTCAGGTCGGCAAGCTTCTTGCCGAAATAGGTGTCCGCTGCGGCGGCAACGCCATAGGCGCCCGAACCGAGGTAGATCTCGTTGAGATAGATTTCGAGGATGCGGTCCTTGCTGAGCTGGTTCTCGATTCGGTAGGCGAGCAGTGCCTCCTTCACCTTGCGTGCGATCGAGACTTCGTTGGTCAAGAGGAAATGCCGCACCAGCTGCTGGGTGATGGTCGAGGCGCCGAGCGGCCGCTGGCCGCGGCCGTAGCGCACGATGTCGGCGAGCGCGGCGCGCGCCACCGCGCCAGGATTGACGCCGTTATGGTTGTAGAAATCGCGGTCCTCGGCGGCGAGGAAGGCGTGCACCACCAGCGGCGGGATGTCCTTGAAGGGGGTGATAATGCGGTGTTCGGCGGCGAATTCCGCGAGGAGCGTGCCGTCGCCGCCATAGATTTTGGTGCCGGTCGCCGGCTGGTAGCTCAGCAGCTGCTGTTGGTCGGGCAGGTCGCGGCTGAAATGCGCAATCGCCAGGCCGACGACGCTGGCGACGAAGATCGCGCCGATAACGCCAAGGACAAAGACAAGCTGCACCAGACCGCGCAGAAAGCTCGTTCCCGCAGTGAAGACGCGCATGCCGCTCGGGCGCCGAGACCAACCTAGCATCGCGCGGAAACTGCCATGAGAACCCCCGGCGCCGCCAGGAAGCAAATTCGCGCGGCGGCGACGCATTTCGGCAAACGCAAGGATGGCACGATCATTCCCGCCCCAGCATTCCTGATTCTGGCGCAACGAAATATTAACCCAATCGCCTTATCAACCAATGTGCGGGGGATAAGCGTCTAGCTTCGGGAGGCCGGTCATCGGCCAGATCGCAATCTTGCAGGGCGGGTTTAAAAGCGCGGGCCCGCGCGAGATGCCCTTTACCGACCCGCGCGTCGAGCAAGCCTATCTTTATTGGCGCGACAAGGCGGCCGGCCGGGCGATGCCGCGCCGCGCCGACATCGATCCGATCGAAATCCCCAAGCTGCTGCCCGACGTCATGCTGGTCGAGCGGGCCGAGGACGGCCGCTACCGCTATCGCCTGATCGGCACCGAAAATACCCGCGCGCACGGCGTCAACGCGACCGGCCGCTATCTTGACGAGGTGCTGCCCGGGCCGGATTACGCCACGCATGTGCTCGCGCTCTACGACGAGTGCGTCGAGACGCGCCGCGCGCTCTACTCGGAATGCCTGTTCTTCTCGCCGGCCCGCCATCAGCCGGAGCGGCATACCAAGGTGCTGTTCATGCCGCTCTCGACCGATGGCGAGAGCGTGAACATGATCTTCGTGATCCAGGTGTTCTTCTATATCGACCGGGCGACCCGCGAACGCCACTTCGTCGACACGCGGCCCTACAAGGAAATTACCCACATCCTGTTGTAGCCGCAGCGGTCGCGGCCGCTTTCTTTCGGCCGTGAGCGAGCGAGATGCCCGCGGTCCGGTTTAGGTTCCGACCAGTCCCAGTTGCGGGCTTGACGGCTCGGCGAAGGTCTTTTCCGGGACGCGTCCGGCAAGCCGCGCGAGACGGCCCGCCTCGACCGCGGACTTCATCGCCGCCGCCATGCGCACGGGATCGTGCGACTTGGCGATCGCGGTGTCGATCATCACCGCGTCGCAGCCTAATTCCAGCGCCTGCGCCGCATCCGAGGCGGTACCGATCCCGGCGTCGAGCACCACGGGCACCGGGCTGCGGCTGCAGATGAGCTCGATCGCCGCCGGGTTGGCGATGCCGCGGCCCGAGCCGATCAGCGAGCCCAGCGGCATCACCGCGGCGCAACCGACATCGGCGAGTTTTCGGCAGGAGACCGGGTCCTCGTTGCAATAGGGCAAGACGACAAAGCCCTTGCGCACCAGCTCGTCGGCGGCATGCACGAGCTGCTCGACATCGGGGTAGAGCAGGTCGCGGTCGCCGATCAGCTCGAGCTTGATCCAGTTGGTGCCGAGCGCCTCGCGCGCTAGCTCGGCGGTCAGCACCGCGTCGCGCGCGGTGACGCAGCCCGCGGTGTTGGGGAGGATCGGGTAGCGGTCGCCGAGCAGGTCGACGAGACTTTCGGCATAGCCTTCGAGGCTGATGCGCCGGATCGACATCGTCACCATGCACGGGCCGCTCGCCGCCATCGCGTCGAGCATGACCTGCTGGTTCGGGTAGCGCGCGCTGCCGACGAAGAGGCGCGACGACATTGTCGTGCCGGCGATGACAAACGGGTCTTTGGGCGTAGTCATGGCAATATCCTAACCAAAAACCCCGCGCCTTTGCGAGGCGCCGAAGGCGACGCGGCGATCTCGATCGGCGCGCGCTCGGCATGAGATTGCTTCGCTGCACTCGCAATGGCCCGCGGCGGTTTACCCGCCCTGCAACGGGCGGACGACTTCGACCGCGTCGCCGGTCTGCAGCCTCGCGTCCGGCCAGTCGTCGCGGCGGACCACCGCGCCGTTGACCGCGACCGCGAGAAACCGCGCCGCCGGATCGATGCCGCGTGCCGCCAGCAGCTGGGCGATCGTCGCCGCCGCGACATCCTCCTCGACGCCGTTGACCGTGATGCAGGTCATTGCGCCGCCTCGGCGTGCCGCGCCGCCGGCTTCGCCGCGAAGCGCCGCGGGTCGAACGGCCGCGCCATCTCGGGCAACCGGCCGCTCACGATGTAATCGGCGATGACCGCGGCGCTGACCGGGGTCAGCAGAATGCCGTTGCGATGATGGCCGGTGGCGATCACCAGCCCGTCGATCCCGCTCGGGCCGAGCATCGGCGCGTCGTCGCGCGAGCCGGGGCGGAAGCCGACCCAGCTCTCGGCGATCGGCAGCTCCTCGATCGTCGGCACCGCGCGCCATGCGGCCTCGATCAGCGTCAGCATGCCGCCCGCGGTGATCGCGGTGTCGAAGCCGCGCTCTTCGACCGTGCCGCCGACGATCAGCCGCCCGTCATTGCGCGGCACCAGGTAGCCGCCATTGGGGAGCCAGACGACGTGGCGCAGCACCGGCGCGGTCTTATCCATCTGCAGGGCCAGCATCTGGCCCTTGATCGGGCGCACCGGCGGGCGGAAGGCGGCGGGGATGCCGCCGACTTCGCGCGACCAGGCGCCGGCGGCGAGCACGACGGTGTCGGCTGCTTCGCGGCCGCTCGCGGTTTCGACGCCGCGCGCGCGGCCGGCTTCGATGATCACCTCGCCGACCGGGCAATGCTCGTGGAGTTCGACGCCGGCGCCGCGGCAGGCGGCGATCAGCGCCGTGGCGACCGCGCGGTTTTCGACCTGATGGTCGTTGCGGCTGAACACCGCGGCGGCGACCCCCGGCTTCAAATGCGGCTCGCGGCGGCGCGCCTCGGCGGCGCTGAGCCATTCGAGGTCGAGACCGAGGCCTTCCTGGAACTCGTAGGAATGGCGCAGCGCCTCCGCGTCGTCGCGGTTGAGCGCGACGACCAGGGTTCCTTCGTCGCGGTATTCGCAGGAGAGGCCGGTCGCCGCCTTGAGCTCGGCCGCGAAGCCCGGCCACAGGCGCTGGCTTTCGAGCGTCAGCGGCAACAGCGGTTCCTCGCCCGGCTCGGTCTCCGCTGCGGCGGCAAGCATTCCCGCCGCCGCCCAGCTCGCGCCGCGCCCGGCCGCGCCCTTGTCGTAGACGCTGACGCGGCGCCCCGCTTGCGCCAGCCGCCAGGCGATGCCGAGGCCGATCACGCCGGCGCCGATGACGACGGTTTTCGGCCGCTCGGATGGTGTTGAACCTTGCGTGATAATAACGGACTCCCTTCACCGGGACTGGCCCGGCCAGGTTCAGTGGGTCTGTTCTCAGCCGCCTATAGCCTCACGGGCAAACCCGCGCGCCGGGCGGCACCCCAGCCTCGCCGCAATTTTGGGCGCGGCGGCAGGCGATGCAAGGGTTTTCTTCGCCACCCCTGCCCCCGGCATTGCATGCGCGCAACGGCACCGCGAAACAATGGCATGGATGATTAACCTTTCGGTGACGTTTGCGCGCGATCCTGAAGGCCGACGCGCTTCCCTGGAAGCGTGCTGCCCGCATGGGCATCCTCCCCTCAGCCTTGAGGCCGCTTTCGCGCGGCCTCTTTTTTTCCGCGATGCCGCGCTATGATCGGTGCCGGCCGTTTGGGCGGAGGATCGATGACCTTGCGTCGGGCGCTTCGACCTGTTCTCGCCGGCTTGCTAGCTCTTTGCTGGCTCGCGCCGCCACAGCGCGCCGTGGCCGCCGATCCCGACGCGTTCAAGACGGCGATCGAAATCTTCCTGCACCGGGCCGAGGCGTCCGCCGAAGGTTATCTGCGCTGGGACGGCGCGGACAGCTTCACGGTCAAGACCGATGGCGATGCCGCGGTTGCGACGCTGGTCAACGCGCATTTCTCGCTGCGCAAGGACCCGAACGACGCCAAGCCGCTGGCGAGCCTCACTCTCGACCGCGTCGAAATCATCCGCAAGCCGGCCGCCCAGGGCGGCAAGTTCGACGATCTTGCGATCGCGCTGCCGACGCTCGTGACCCTGGTAAGCGACGAGGGCCGGGAGGTCGATCTGACGCTCGAGGACGGGCATGTCAGCGTGCTGCTCGAAGGCCCGGACGACCGCCAGCGCGCGGTGGCGGTGGATTTCGCCGAGGCCCGCGTCGCGGACAAAGGGGGCAAGGACGGCACGGACACGGCCGGCAAGGACTGGGTCCGTTTCGGACCGTTCACGGCCAGTGCGAAGACCGTCACCAACGCCGATGGAAGCTGGCGCAGCCCGATCGAGTTCGAGCTGAAAGGCGTCGAATTCCTGTTCGCGGAGGCACCGCTGGCGGGGCGGGTCGAGCGCATTGCCTACAGCGCCGGCGCGACCGGATCGAGCCTCGCCGCACTCGATGAACTGCGCGACCGCATGACCGATACTCGCAATGAAGTACGCCGCAAGCCGGAAATCGGGGGCACGGCATGGTTGCCGCTGCTGTCCAAGTTTCTCGCCGTCTTCAGCACGTCGGACGGCGAGCTGACGATCGAGCAGGCAAGCGCCAAGCGGCCGGACGGCGAAACCCTGCTGACGCTGGCCAAGGCGTGGATGCGCGGCAGCATCTCCGGGCTCGACGGCGATAGCGCGGCGCTCCGCTTTTCGCTCGGTCACGAAGGCCTGGCGCTGGCGCCGTCGCTGGTTCCGACGGCCCAGGCGCCGCGCCGCGCCGATCTCGATTTCGGCCTCGACAAGATTGCCGTCGGCGTGTTGCGGACGATCTGCGACGCCGCCGCCAAGGCAGGCCCGGACGCCAGCGACCAGGATCGCCAGGCCGCGTCGCAGCAGATGATCGCCGCCGCGATGGCGCTGAGCCCGGTGTTCCACGTCTATGACGCGTCGGTCGAGTTCCCCGATGTCGCCGTCAGCGCCAGCGGCGAGGCGCATCGCGCGCCGCCGCTGCCGATTGGCTATGCGGCGAGCGGCGACGTGACGGTGCGCGAATTCGACGCGCTGCCCGAGGTGCTGACCGGGCCCTTGGAGCGCGCCATGCTGCCTCTGCTGAAGTTCATCGGTCATGCGGCGACCGATGCCGACGGCCACCCCGTGATGAAGTTCGCTCTGACCTCGGCGATCGGCCGCTGGATCGACATCAACGGCAGCAACCTCGCCAACTGGTTCGGGGCCTCACCGAGCGGCGCGCCGCGTTTGCTGCGGCTCGCCCGTCCCCCGCTCCACGGCGATGACGTGACCGCGGTGCAAAAGGCCGTCGCGGATAACCGGGTCGAGCCGTTCGAGCCCGGCATCTATGATACCGCGACAGCGCTCGCCGTCGCGCGCTTCCAGAAAAACGCCGGGCTCAATGTCGACGGCACGGTCGATGCGGCGGTGCGCCACAAGCTCGGCTTGAAGCCGAGCGCCGCCGCGCCCGACGCCGCAAGCCCAGAGGGTACGCCGAGAAATTGACAGGCCCCGGTCGCGGGAACTATCACCGCGGCGATCAGGAGCGCGTGCCATGAACAAGACCTATCCCGATGCCAAGGCTGCCCTTTCGGGGCTGCTGCACGACGGCATGACGATCATGGCCGGCGGGTTCGGCCTTTCGGGCATTCCTGAAAAGCTGATCGCCGCGGTCAAGGATTCGGGCGTCAAGGGCCTCACCGTCGTCTCGAACAATGCCGGGGTCGACGGCGCGGGGCTCGGCCTGCTGCTCGAAACGCGGCAGATCAGGAAGATGATCTCGTCCTATGTCGGCGAGAACAAGCTGTTCGCCGAGCTCTACCTCAAGGGGGAATTGGAGCTCGAATTCAACCCGCAGGGCACCCTCGCCGAGCGCATCCGCGCCGGCGGCGCCGGCGTCCCGGCCTTTTTCACCAAGACCGGGGTCGGCACGCTCGTCGCCGAGGGGAAGGAGACGCGCGAGTTCGACGGCGCGACCTATCTGATGGAGCGCGGCCTCTTCGCCGACCTCGCGATCATCCATGCCTGGAAGGCCGATGCCGAGGGCAATCTCGTGTTCCGCAAGGCCGCGCGGAATTTCAATCCGGTGATGGCGACCGCGGCGAAGACCACGGTCGTCGAGGTCGAGCATCTGGTGCCGGCGGGCGAGATCGACCCCGACCAGATTCACACGCCGGGCATCTTCGTGCAGCGCATCGTGCATTACGACCAGTACGAAAAGCGCATCGAGCAGCGCACCGTGCGCAAGCGCGGCTGAGGAAAGGAGCCCATCAATGCCTTGGACACGCGATCAGATGGCGCAGCGCGCCGCCCGTGAATTGCAGGACGGGTTCTACGTCAATCTCGGCATCGGCATTCCGACGCTGGTGTCGAACTACATCCCGGCCGGGATCACCGTGCAGCTGCAGAGCGAGAACGGCATGCTCGGCATGGGGCCGTTTCCCTTTGAGGGCGACGAGGACCCCGATCTCATCAACGCCGGCAAGCAGACCATCACGGAGCTGCCGACAACGAGCTATTTCGACAGCGCGCAGTCCTTTGGGATGATCCGCGGCGGCCATATCGACCTGTCGATCCTCGGCGCGATGCAGGTCGCCGAGAACGGCGACCTCGCCAACTGGATGATCCCCGGCCGCATGGTCAAGGGCATGGGCGGCGCGATGGATCTCGTCGCCGGGGTGAAGCGCGTCGTCGTGCTGATGGAGCACACCGCCAAGGACGAGCCGAAGCTCCTCCACCGCTGCAACCTGCCGCTGACCGGCGCCGGCGTCGTCGACGTGGTGATCACCGATCTCGGTGTATTCCGGATCGACAAGACCGGCGGCGGCATGACCTTGCTCGAGCTGGCGCCCGACGTATCGCTGCAGGAGCTGCGCGGCAAGACCGAGGCCGAATACGCGCTCGCGCCGGGCATCGGCTGAAAACGCGAAAACACCGGACTGCGTCCTTATCTAATCCGATACCGGCGGAGTACCGCCGGCGCACCACGAAAGGACGAGGTCAATGGACGCTTCCGTCGTTCTGATTACCGGCGCGTTGACAGGCATAGGGCGCGCCACCGCATTGGCTTTCGCACGCAGCGGCGCCCGCCTCGTCGTGTCAGGACGCCACGACGAGGCCGGACAGGCGCTCGTCAAGGAACTGCGCGACGCCGGCGCCGAGGCCGAATTCGTCCGCGCGGATGTGCGCCAAGAAGACGATGTGCGCGATCTGGTGGACAAAGCCGTCGCCCGCTTCGGACGTCTCGATATCGCCGTCAACAATGCCGGCACCGAAGGCCAACCCGGTGCCCTGACCGAGCAAACCACTGACGCCTACAGGGCGATCTTCGACACCAACGTGCTCGGTACGATGTTGAGCCTCAAACACGAGCTGCGCGTGATGCGGCTGCAAGGCAGCGGCAGCATCGTCAATCTGTCGTCGATCGTCGGCCACAAGGCGCTGCCGGGCGCACCGTTGTATGTCGCCAGCAAGCACGCGGTCGAAGGTCTGACCAGGGCCGCTGCGCTGGAAGGCGCCGCCTTTGGCGTGCGGGTCAATGCGGTCGCGCCGGGCCCGATCGCGACCGGAATGCTCGACCGCTTCGCCGGGAGTGCGGACGCCAAGGCCGGTTTTGTTGCGGGGCTGCCGCTCAAGCGCGCCGGCACCCCGCATGAAATCGCACAAGCCATCATGTTTGCCGCATCGGAAACGGCCGCCTTCATGACCGGTCACATCCTGGCAGTCGATGGCGGCATGACCGTCCAGTGACGGCAACTGACAGGCAACCACCCGGACGGGCAGGGTCCAAGAACCCGATGTCGATACGCTCCGCTATCGATGCCCTGCCGACCTCGCGCATCGCCGAGATCGCCGCTCTCGGCTTTGGCGATCCCACGGTCACCGCGCTGTGGTACGGCGAGGGCGATTTGCCGACGCCCGACTTCATCAGTGCCGCCGCGAGCGAGGCGCTGCGCCGCGGCGAAACCTTCTATACCTACAAGGCCGGGCTGCCCGAGCTGCGGCAAACGATCGCCGACTACCTGGGCGGGCTCTATGCGGCGCCGATCGGCATGGAACGCATCGCGGTCACCAGCTCGGGCATGACCGCGCTGATGATCCTCGCCCAGGCGCTGATCGACCCCGGCGACAATCTTGTCATCGTCGCGCCCGTCTGGGGCAACATCGCCGCCGCGGTGTCGGTCATGGGCGGCGAGCCGCGCCTCGTCTCGCTCGACCCGACGCCGGAAGGCGGCTGGCGGCTCGACCTCGACCGGCTGTTCGCGGCGTGCGACGGCCGCACCAAGGGCATCTTCGTCAACTCGCCGGCCAACCCGACCGGCTGGACGGCAACGAGCGAGGAGATCGCCGCGCTCACCGCCTTCGCGCGCGAGCGCGCGCTGTGGATCGTCGCCGACGAGGTCTACAATCGCATTGTCTACGGCAACCGGGTCGCGCCGTCGTTTCTCGCCGCCGCTGAACCGGAAGACCGGGTGGTCGTCGTCAACAGCTTCTCGAAAAGCTGGGCGATGACCGGCTGGCGGCTGGGCTGGATGGTGATGCCGCCCGATCTGCTGCCGACGATCGAGAAGCTGGTCGAGTTCAACACCAGCGGCTCGCCGACCTTTTTGCAGCATGCCGCGATCAC
>DASZLY010000093.1:0-1769 GCA_035552135.1 Allostellaceae bacterium
GCGCATCAATCACGACGCCACGTTCACCGCACTTGCCTGCGAGCGCGCGTTCTTGGCCGAACTGGACGGCTCGTGCAAGACGCCGATCGCCGGACACGCCGTCATCGCCGGTGACAGCGTACAATTCCGCGGCCTCATCGCACGGCCGGACGGCAAAGCGGCGCACGATATTTCCGGCACCGGCCACGTGAAAGACGCCGCCGCCATCGGCGCCCAGGCGGCGCGCGAATTGAAGCGCATCGCCGGCCCGCATTTCTTCGATTGACCATGCGCGTCGCCGTCACCAGACAGCAGGCCGACGGCGAACGCAGCGCCGCGGCGTTGCGTGCGCGCGGCCACGACGTGCTGCTGGCGCCGCTGATGCGCGTCGAGCCGATCGCCGCCGATCTGGCCGGCACGTGGAGCGGCATCGCCATCACCAGCGCCAATGCGCTCGTCGCCCTGAACGGGCCTCGCGAATTTTTGACGCTGCCGCTGTTCGCCGTCGGCGCGCGCAGCGCCGAGGCCGCGCGTGCGGCCGGATTTACGCAAGCGATAGCCGCCGAGGGTAACGTGGACGATCTCGTCCGCCTCATCGCCGAACGGCATCGCGGCCCGACGCCGCTGCTCTACCTGGCCGGCGAAGACCGCGCCGCCGATCTCATCGGCGCACTGGCGCGTCACCGCATCGCGGCCGAGATGCGGGTCGTCTACCGCGCCGTCACCGCGCCGTTGCCGCCGGCGCTGATCGCGGCACTGCGCGGTCGTGTCCTCGACGCGGTGCTGCATTACTCGCAACGCGGCGCCGAGAGCTATCTCGCCGGCGCGCGCGCGGCCGGCATCGAGGCCGAGGCGCTCGCGGTGCGGCACGTCTGCCTGTCGGCGCAGGTCGCCGCCCCGCTCCAGGTTGCCGGCGCATCGCGCATCGCGGTGGCGAAGCACCCCGACGAGGCCGCGCTGATCGAACTTCTCGGCATGTCCGGTCGTTGACGTGGCGCAATCGCGCCGTTTGCGTTATCTGCTAGCCCCAGGGCGGGGATTCGGGAGACAGGCCGCATGGCAGAAAAGCGCAAGGCGCCGGACGCGCCCGATGCCGCCCGCAAGCGCAAGGCGCCGACCATCGACCTGACTGCCACCGAAGTGACTCCCGCGGTCGACCCGGCGCCCGAGCCAATCGCCGATCCCATCAGTAAGGCGCCCGAGCCGATGCCTGACCCGGTGAGCGCGATGCCGGGCGACAGCCCGCCCGAACCACCGCCTCCGCCGCCCGAGGAGCAGCCAGCGGCCACCGCCGAACCGGAGGCCTCGCCCTCCCCGGCGGCGCCGCGCGCCGAGAGCCGCCGCGGCGCGCCGATCGCCACAATGCTCGCGTCCGGAATTTTCGGCGGCATCGTCGTTGCCGCCATCGCCGGCGGGCTCTGGTATGACGGCCTGCTGCCGGCGCCGCAGGTGACGGCGCAGCCGGACAGCAAGTCGCAGCAGCAGATCGCGCAACTGCAACAGCAGCTACAGGCGTTGCAGAACCGTCCCGCGCCGGCCGCCGCGGTCGATCCGAAAGCGGTCGCTGCGCTGGCGCAGCGCGTCACCGAGGTCGAGACGACGCTGAAGAACTTGCCGAAGAGCGGCGGCGCCGATCCGCAATTGGCGCAGACGCTGACCGATCTGCGGAGCACGGTCGCGACGCTGACGCAGCGGCTGTCGTCGGCCGAGAGCGCGATCAAGTCCGGCGACACCGCTTTGTCCGCGCTCAACAAACGCATCGACGACATCGCCGCCAACGCGTCGCAGGC
>DASZLY010000094.1:0-7397 GCA_035552135.1 Allostellaceae bacterium
GATGAAGTTGGTGAGCGCCGGCTCGCCGCCGAAATGCTCGCCTTTCTGGTAGCGCGGGCTGTCGATATGCGCCCATTGCCAGTCTTCGATGATGTAGATCCCGCCGGTGCGCAGCCGCGGATAGATGATCTCGAAGGCGCGGCGGGTAAAGCCGTGCTGGTGCGAGGCGTCGTCAATCACCACGTCGATCGGCTCGTCGCCGAACTCCTTGTCGACGATCGCTGTGACGGCGGCGCGATCATCCTGCGAGGTTCGGAAATGGAGCTTCACCTTATCGGCGAGGCGGTGCTTCGCGATGATCTTGTCGAGCGCCGGCGGCGGGTTGGCGATATCAACCGCGACGATCTTCTCCGCGTCCGTCGCCAGCCCATAGAAGAGCGGGCTGCCGCCTTGCCAGATGCCGAATTCGAACAAATTCCTGACGCTGTGCGGCTTGAAGAAATCGAGGTATTGCCGCAGCAGCGACGAGTTCTTGAGGATCACGACGCGGTCTTCGGTCGTGCGCTGCTCGTAGGAGCCGAGGTCGCCGCTGAATTCGAGCCCGTCCACGATGAACTTGTCGTCGGATACCCAGTCGACCGGGCGGATCAGTTCCATCGCGGGCTCCTCAGCTCTTCTCGGCGATCAGCCGCACCAGATCGCCGACATTGTTGAGTCCGTCCATCTCGCGCGTGCGGAACTTGACGCCGAACCGGGTCTCGACCGCGATGATGATCTCGATCTGCTTGAACGAATCCCAGTCGGGCACCTGCATGGCGCTGAGCTCCGGGCCGAGCGGGATGTCGTCGCGCAGGAACACGTCGCTGAAGATGCCGCCGAGCGCGGCGTAGATCTCGGGTTCGGTCATTCGCCCTCTTCCTCCTCGACCGTGACAAACGTGTCGCGCGGGCGGAACCCCGCGAGGTCGAGCACATGCCCGGTGGCGCCGTCGGGCCCTTCACCGCACGGCGTGAAGCCCAGTTTCGTGTAGTGGTTCTTGACCATGCCGTTCTTGGCAGTCGGGATGTACTCGCCGACGAGGCGTCGCGCGCCGAGCCCGGCGCCGAGCGCCGCGACAAGGTTCAAGGTCGTCGGCTCGACCTGGCGGCCGAGCACGCGGCAGCTCATCAGCCAGGTGTCGATGACGAGGTCGGCCCCACGGTCGGAGTCTGCGTCGAGCCGGCCGATGACGATCGCGATGATGCCGTTGTCGCCGAACCGGTCGATGAGGCGCAGCTGCACGCCGAACGCATCCTTGTCGGCCATCACCGCAAGCACGTCACCCTCGCTGTAACGCCGCGTCGTCAGGTTGAACTGGTTGGTCTTGTTGATGAGCTGCACGATGCGGCTCAATCCGACCCGGTCGAAGCGCCGCCAGGTCAGCCGCATCTCCAGCCCGCGCAGATACGAGCCGAGATCGGTCGCCGAGGCTTTGAGCGCGTCGCGCTCGCGGTTGCTCTGGTATTGGCCGGAGCGCGCGCGGTCTTCCTCGGTGATCGCCACCGCCTCGAAATAACCGGCATCGGCCAGCGTCTGCGGATAGCTCGTCGGGTCGTCGGAAATTTCCGGCACCGCGACCATCGGCAATTCGCGCCGCACCAGGTCGCGCTCGAACGGGTTGTCGTCGACAAAGACCAGCGCGTCGAGGCCGATATTGAGCTCCTGGGCGATCGCCCGGATGTTCGACGGCTTGTCGGCCCAGTTGGCGACAAAGCTGGCGATGTCGCCGCGCCGCAGCACCATCTCGGGATGCCGGTCGAACGGCTCCAGCGCGTTCGCCTCGTCGTTCTTCGAGCAGGCGGCGAGGATCACCCCGCGCCGCGACAATTCCCGCGCATAGTCCTGGAACTCGACAAAGGCCTCGCCAAGAGCGCTGCCCTGGCCGAGCACCAGCCCCTCGACGCCGTCATCGCCGACCACCCCGCCCCAGATCGTGTTGTCGAGGTCGAGCACCAGCGCCTTGTACGAGCGCCCGCGATGCGCGCCGACAAGGCGCATCACCAGCTCGCCGTACATCGGCGCCGCGGCGGGCGATACGTCCTGCTTGGCGCGGTGCCACAATTCGGGATTGTGCCAGGCGGCGATGCCGTCGCGAGCCGCCCGCGCGTCGAGGGCCAGGAGATCGACGCCCTCGGTATCGGCCATCGCGCGCAGCCTCGCGTTGAGACGGGCGACGAACTGCGCGCGCGAGCCGGCGAGCCGGTGCTCGTTGCCGCCGACCAGCGGCGCGTGCACCGGCAGCGCCAGCTGGTGGATCACCGCGCAGGCGAAATTGTCGCGCGCCAGCCGCCAGCAGGCGCGGATGCGCTCGCTTGCCGCATCGAGCGCCGCCTCGATTTCGGCCGCGCTCGCCGCCGCGCCGATCCCGGCCGCCAGGTGGCGCGCGTCGAGCGCCAGGAGGATCGCGGTCGGCTTGAAGCGATAGAGCGCCGAGCCGGGATCGGCGAGCTCCTGCCAGTATTGGCCGTAATCGTTCTCGTAGGTCTCGACCCATAGCCGGCGGCGCAGCCCGGCGACGCGGATCGCCGGCAAGAGATGCGCGAGCGTGCTGGAGCCCAGCACCGCCAGCCGCACCGGCTTGTCGGAAAGCGTGCGCGGCGGCTCGGGCAGCACGCGGCGGCGCATCGTGTCGAGCGCGTTGGTGGCGACCGCGTCGAGCCGCGCACCGGCCAGTGCCACCGCCTCGTCCCAGACTCCGTCGCCGGCCTCGCCGAGCGCGCGGAGTCGCTCGCGCCATCGCGCGATTTCCGGCAGCCAGTAAAGCGCGACCATGTGTCGTCCCCGTCAGCCGCGCCGCGCGTCGGCGAGCGCGCGGGTCTTGAGGCAGAGCTCGCGCCACAGCTCGAACGGCGGCTGGTTGCCGACGACGAAATCGGTGAGACCGGTGAAGTAGCCGGCGTAGAGGCCGTCCTCCAGCATTTCCACCGTGCCGGCCGGCCGGTCGTTCTGTTCCGGCCGCACGAACAGCAGCGTGTTGGGGCCATAGGCGCGCACCGCCGCGAACAGCTTCGCGGCCTCGGCGTCCGAGCCGTAATCGTCGGTCGAATAGACGAGAATTTTCTGCGGCTCCTCGAGATCGCCGATCAGCTTGTCCCTGAGGAACAGGAGGCGCCGGCGCTGCTGCTGATGGAAGGCGTCGCGCTTGTCCTGCGGCTGCTTGTCGACGCCGTAGACGAAAGTGTGGAACAGCAGGTTGTACTTCCGCATCCACAGGATGGTTTCGTCGCCGTAGAGGTCGAAGACGGTGTCCTCGAGCTGGCCGACCGCGCCGAAGCGGTCGTCGAGCGCGGCGACGAGCGGGTCGAGCCGGCTCCACGCAAAGCGCAGGAGGCCGAGCGGCTCGCCCCCGAAATAGCGCTGCACCGCGCCGAAATCGCAGCGCTCGCCCATGCTTTCGAAGCCCAGCATCAGCGCCGCCATGGCGTCGTCGCGCGGCGCGGGGGCCGCGGCGGGCGGCGGCGCGGTGACCATGCCGTCACCGGCAGCGGCGGCGAGCTGGCGCATCCGCGCCTCCATTGGGCCGAGGCTCTCGCCGAGGCGCGGCTGATGGCGGGTGTCGGCGCACGCCCGGTCGTACCGCGCGGCGGCGGCTTTCCAGTCGTTGCGGGCGATCGCCGCCCAGATATGCTCGATCACCAGCTCGGTGTCGTTGGGGTAGCGCTCTAGTGTGGCGTTCGCCATTTTCTCGCTTTCGTCATGGCGGCCGACCATGCGCAGTGCCTGGATCATCCGCACCCGTCCGTCGAGCCGCTCGGGTGCGATCTTGCAGACCTTGGTCCAGCGATGCAGCGCCTCCGGCCATTGCTGGCGGGCGCTCGCGATCCAGGCATGCTGGACCAGGAGCTCGACATCATCGGGAAAATGCGCGAATGCCGCCTCGGCCAGCGCCTCGGCTTCGTCGAACCGCCCGCTCTCCCACAGCACCTGAATCGGCCAGATATGGCCTTCCGGGCGTTGGGGCGAGTGCTCGCGCAGCGCCTGCCACAGCCGCAGCGCCTCGTCGGCGTCGCGCCGCTCCATTGCCGCCCAGGCTTGCGCCGCGAGCTCGTTGGAGCTGATCAGCGGGTATTCGGTCATACCGTTCACAGCATCATTCCCGGCCATGCGGCGGCGGGTCCATGACCCCCGGCCGCGGCTTGCGACGGCGCGCGCATCGCGCCATCCCGGTCAACGCTAGCGGCAAGAGATTAAGCTATATTTGCCGACAGCACAGCCGCGATGCCTGAGCCGGGCCCCCCGGGGCTGGCCGCGCGGCGCCCGGGCCGCTTATACTCGCGGCCATCCTTTCCGCCAACAAACGAGGAGAAGGCCATGCCGAGCATCGAGCATCACGGCGCCCAGATCCATTACGAGGAATTCGGCCAGGGTTTCCCGGTGCTGACTTTCGCGCCGGCCGGGCTGCGCTCCGTGATCGAGGTCTGGCGTCAGCCTTCCGCGCCGATCAACCCGACATCCGATTTCGCCGGTTTCCGCGTCATCGCGATGGATCAGCGCAATGCCGGCGGCAAGTCGCGCGCACCGATCACCGCCAAGGATGGCTGGGATGATTACACCGCCGACCATATCGCCGTGCTCGACCATTTGCGCATCGACAAGTGCCATCTCTACGGCCAGTGCATTGGCGGCTCGTTCATCGTCAACATGCTCAAGCACCACCCCGAGCGGGTGCAGAGCGCGGTGTTGGCGCAGCCCATCGGTCGCGTCGGCCCGATGGCCGGGCGCACCGCCAACTTCAACGGCTGGGCGGAGACGGTGAAGGATCGCCCCGACGTCAGCGAGGCGGTGCTCGACGCTTTCAATGCGAACCTCTACGCGCCGGGCTTTGTCTATTGCGCCGACCGCGACTTCGTAAAGACGATCAAGGCGCCGTGCCTGGTGCTCGCCGGCAATGACGAGGCGCATCCCGGGCCGATCTCGGAGGAGCTGGCGAAGCTCATCCCCGGCTGCGAATTCGTCGCCGAATGGAAAGCGGAGCCGGCCCTCACCCCTGCCAAGGCCAAGGTCGTCACCTTCTTCAAGCAGCACACGCCGTAGGACTATCCTCGTCGGAAGACATCGCCCCTCGCTCGCCTTGGCCGGGCTTGGCCGGGCCATCCACGAGACGTTCCGCGCCGCGCATGAGGTGCCGGCCGCCGCGGGCGTCCGGAAAAGAAGTGGCGACCTCTGTTCCCCTCTCCCGCTTGCGGTAGAGCGACTTTGGCGGGAGAGCGATTTTAATCCGTCGGTTGCGGCAGAAAGATCGTCGGGACCCATGGCGGCGGCGCACCTTCGCAGCGCTCTTCGCGCTGGCGTTCACCGTCGTCCTTGTCGCCGGCCGGTGTCTCGCCGGTATTGGCCGAACCTATTTCCTCGCGTTCGCGGCGCAATTCTTCGAGCCGCTCACGGATGATTTCGAAATCGTCGGCAGCGCGTGGACGTTCCACCGTTCCTCCTTTGAGCCTTCGCTCAATTTCGGCGGCGATTTCCCGCATTATGTAAGGTGTCTCGCGGGCAAGGCAAACTATTAGGACGATTCCACCACCGGCTGTGGCCGAACAGAGTCGCCTGCGCTATCGTCGCGCCCAAGAACTCGCAAGGGTGAGGCCAAGTATGAGCGATCGCCGCACGCTTGCCGTCGATATCGGCGGCACCGGCATCAAGCTCGCCGCGCTCGACGACACCGGGCGAATCGTCGGCGAGCCGGCGCGTGTGCCAACCCCGCCGAAACCGGTCGATCCGGCGCAAGTCGTCGCGATCGTTGTCGAGACTTCGGCCAAACTCGGCGCGTTCACGCGCGTCTCGGTCGGCTTCCCCGGCATGGTGCGCGGCGGCAAGGTGCTGACCGCGCCCAATCTCGGCACTGAGCTATGGGCCGGCTTCGACTTGCAGGGCGAGCTGGCGACGCGGCTCAAGAAGCCGGTGCGGGTGATGAACGACGCCGATGTCCAAGGCTTCGGCGCGATCGCGGGCGTGGGCGTCGAAATGGTGCTGACGCTCGGCACCGGCGCCGGCACGTCGCTCTTCGAGAATGGCCGTATCCTGCCGCATCTCGAGCTCGCGCATCACCCGCTGCACGGCAACAAGACCTACGACCAGTATCTCGGCAACGCCGCGCTGGCGGTCAAAGGCAGGAAGAAGTGGAGCAAGCGGGTCGAGCGCACGATCGACGTGCTGCGCACCGTGGTCAACTTCGACCATCTTTATCTCGGCGGCGGCAACGCCAAGAAGCTGGCCTTCGAGCTGCCCAAGGATGTCAGCGTCGTGCCCAACAGCGACGGCCTCACTGGCGGCATCAGGCTTTGGCGCGACGACGATCACCCCGCCGCTTCGCCCCCCGCTTCGCGCTCTGCGCCCCCCGCCGCAAAGCCGGCCGCGCCGGTGCCCGCCGGCGCCCGCCCCGCCCGTGCCGGACGGTCGCGTACCGCCGCGCCGGCAAAGCTCGCACGCACGATGGTCGCGTCGCAGCCCAAGACCCCGGTGGGCTTCCGCGTGCCGCCAGGCGCCTGCGACTGCCACGTCCATGTCTTTGGCAAGGCCGACGAGTTTCCCTTTGTCGCGGCGCGCGGCTACACCCCGCCGCCGGCCGATGCCGACGAACTGCTGCGGCTGCAGAACGCGCTGTCGCTGTCGCGCGTCGTCATCGTCCAGCCGAGCGTCTACGGCAGCGACAATTCCTGCACGCTCGACGGCATGCGCCGGCTCGGGCCGGAACGCGCGCGCGGCGTCGCGGTGATCGACGCCGAGACCACCGCCGCCGCGCTCAAGGACATGCATGCCGCCGGCATTCGCGGCGTCCGGGTCAATCTCGAAACCTCGGGCCAGGCCGACCCGGCGATGTCGCGCAGCAACCTCGCCGCCGCAATCAAGCGCGTCGCGCCGCTCGGCTGGCACGTCCAGGTCTATACCAGGCTCTCGGTCGTCGAGGCGGTGTACGAGGACGTGATGAAATCCGACGTGCCGGTGGTCTTCGACCATTTCGGCGGCGCGCCGGCCGCGGGCGGGGTCGAGCAGCCGGGCTTCGCGGCGCTGTTGGCGCTGGTCCGCGCCGGCAAGGCCTATGTCAAGGTCTCCGGCCATTACCGCAGCTCGGTGAAGGCGCCGGCCTTCGACGATGTCGCGCCGCTGGCGCGCGCGCTCATCGCCGCCAACCCCGACCGCATCGTCTGGGGCACTGACTGGCCGCACCCGCACCACGCCGAGCCGGGCAAGGAGCTGGAGCCGACCGCCGGCTTCGACATCGATGACGGGCTGGCCCTGGCGCAACTGCCGCGCTGGGCGCCGACCGCCGCGACCCGCCGCAAGATCCTCGTCGACAACCCCGCCCGGCTGTATGACTTCTAGGCCGGGTGAGGCGGACCGCGGCCGTCTCGGCCGCCTTCTTTGTGCCAATGAGCGGGCGGGCGGGACGGGTATCCGAGCGGACCGCGGCCGTCTCGGCC
>DASZLY010000095.1:0-13056 GCA_035552135.1 Allostellaceae bacterium
GGTCGTATTGGTCTGCTCGGGGGTCATCTCCGCACTCCTGCTCTCTGTGCTCTTCGGCTCTCCTCTTGAACCGCGACGCGGCGATCCGGCCGCTTCGGGGTTGCGGGCCGAAGCCGCCATCGAGGCGTCGCCCGCTCCCGGCGGCGCACCCAAGGCCGCGGAACCTTCGCGCCCGGACGTTGCGCCGGTAGCTGAGGCGCCGGTCAGCCAACCGGGGTCATCGCCCGCCAGCGCCGCCGCGCAAAACAAAGCGGCCGACGAGACAACGACCGGGCCGCAGGCCGGGCCAGGCCAGCCTCAACTGACCGGATCGGAGCAAACTCAGCCGGCCGGGTCGGGGCAGCCTCGACTGGCCGGATCAGAGATGCCTCAGCCGGCCGGGTCGGGGCAGCCGCGGCTGGCCGGGCCGGAGCCGACCCAGCCCGCCGGGTCGGGGCAGCCTCGACTGGCCGGGTCGGGCCAGCCTCAGCCGGCCCGCACGGACACGCAGGATCGCGGCCCCGCCGCGGGGCAGCGGGAGATGTCGGCAACGTTGGCGGGTCCGCGTCCGGGGATGCAATGCCGCGTCGATCTCTGCGCGGCAACGTACAAATCCTTCAATGCGGCGGACTGCACGTACCAGCCCTTTGGCGGCGGACCGCGTCAAGTCTGCGGGTCGGACGCGCAGCGCGCCGGCATCGCCCTGCCGCCGTCGCGCGTCGCGACGGATCCGGGTTCCGCGGCGACGGACACGCGGCCGATGGCAGCGGCGCAGCCGGTCACGAAAGCGGCGGCGGCGGAGCGGGCCGGATCGCAATGCAACCTCGCTCTTTGCGCGACCACATACCACTCCTTCCATGCCGCGGACTGCACCTATCAGCCTGAGGGCGGCGGACCGCGCCAAATCTGCGAGCTGAACAAAGGAGCAGCCGAGGCGCCGCAGCAAATGTCGCGCGCCGCAACGGGTCCGAGAGACGCAATATCCAAGCCGGACGACAGCGGGGTTGCGGCAAGGGCGCACGAGGTCGCGGAATCGGCAATGCCCGACCGGGCCGGACCGCAATGCAACCTCGCGCTTTGCGCGGCGACGTACCATTCCTTCCATGCCGCGGACTGCACCTATCAGCCCGAAGGCGGCGGACCGCGCCGGATCTGCGAACCATAAGCCGGCAGCGGAATTCTCGGCTAAAGCGGCCGGCACGTCGGTGACTCACCCGCCTGAATTGGCGGACAGGCGACCGAGCCGTAAGAGCAGAACACGCAGCAATCGCCGAGCTTCGGACGCAGTAGCGCGCCGCACCCGGTGCATTCGTAGAAAAATTGGCAAGCGTCGGTCGGCATGGTTTCAATCTTCGCCGTGCCGCAGTCCGGACAGGTGAGTGTGGATTCGAGAATCATCATCCCTCACGCGTAAAGGAAGCCGAGCACGGTCAGCACCGCCCCGAGCGACAAGGCGGCCGTTAGCAGGCCGGTGATGACCGGCCGCCCGCAAGCTGCACCCGGTGCGCACATGGCGGCGGCGCGGCGGCGCCAGAGCAGCAAGCCGCCGCCGCCGACAAGGCAGACGACCGCGACGGTCAAAAGCGCGAGACGATGAGGAGCGGCCAGCCAAGCCACTGCGATAAGCCACGCACTGCCGACGCCGAGTGCGCCGAGCAGGATGGGAAGGGCACAGCATGACGCCACACCAAAGGCGGCGGCGAGGCCGCCCGCCGCAAGCAACATCACCCCGGTATCGCTGCCGATGCCGCGCCTCGGGGCGTCGCTGTGGGTGTTTTCGGTCATCGCCGTGATGCTCCTGGCCGGGACAATGGCGACATGCTACAGCCTGTAGTCACTACAGGCTCAAGCGGCAAAAGAGGGGCCGCCTTGGCACGAAGCGCAGACATGCAAATCGGCGAGCTGGCGCGCCGCTCGGGCTGCAATGTCGAAACCGTCCGCTATTACGAGCGGATCGGGCTGCTGCCGTCACCCGCGCGCAGCGCCGGGCGCTATCGGCTGTATGGCGCGGCCGATGTTCGACGGCTTGCGTTCGTGCGCCGTGCGCGCGGGCTGGGCTTTACCCTTGATGAAGTGCGCGCGCTTCTGGCGCTTTCGACACACGACGGCCGCGCGGCTTGCGCCGAGGTGCGCCAGCTCGCCGCCGATCATCTCGCCGAAGTGCGGGCCAAGATCGCCGATCTCAAGGCAATGGAAACCGTGCTGGCGGACGCCGTGCGATGCTGCGACGCCGGCGAACTGCCCGGCTGCCCGTTGATCGAGTCTCTATCGCGTCCTTCAAACGAGGTTTGTGCATAAATCAAGATTTATGCGCCGCCTGCCGACCGCTCACAATCCTGAGCGGGCTCCCCACCCTCGCGGTGCGAAAGGCTCCTCTACCTGCCCCCATTGGAGCAACTCGACAGTCGATGGCCGCAGCGTCCTTATCGGCACTCCACCATGACATGCTCACTCACTTGCCAAGGGTAAACACTCGACGATAAAGACTGGACATGAAATCGAAGAGCCTTGAGGTGGATCGGTGCGTCGCGGCAAAAGGATGATTTTGGCAATCGGTCTGATATCCGCCGCGAGCCCGGCGGTCGCAGACTCAAGCTGTGGCCCTGGCCGACACCTAGGCGCCGAGAATGACGGCGCCGGCATGTCCTGGCGTTGTCTTCCCGGCGATAACAGCAGCGGAAGCTATCGGCCGCGCGCCCCGGCTTATTCCGGCGGCGGCAATCGCGCGGCGGCTGCCGGCGCCGGGGCGATCGCATCGATCATTGGTGGCCTTGCCTCGATGATCTCGACCACCGACGCAAATAACGCCGCCGCCGACGTATATGACTCGTACCAGGCTGACCGCGCCCGTAAGCGCCAGAATTCTGCGGTGCAAAGCCGCGAGGCCAATCGGCAGGCGATGGCGGCACTCCAGCAGGGCCGTTTCGATGAAGCCCAGCATCTATTCCAGAGGGCGTCGGACCTTGCATTGAATGCCGATGATCCTGACGGCGCGTCGCAGAATACCCGTAATGCAGCGATTTCCGAGGCGCAGCTATATCTCCAGCAAGGTCTTAGAGCGGAACAGCGAGGCGACTTGTCCACCGCTAGCAACTACTATATGCGGGCGAACTATATAGCAGGCGTTCGTGCTAATGCCGAGGAATTCGCCAAACAGATCGCCGCCTACAATGACCGTTTGATCCAAAGTGCCGGGGGCGCAGGCGCCGCAGCGAACAGGGGGATAAACGATACGCAGACCCAATGCGAATACATCAACACGAAATTTGTCTGCCATTGAGGCTCCAGCATGCAAATACGCGTCGGCACACTATTTCCGGCCCTGGCCGCGGTGGGATTTCTCGCCGCGTTTCGCAGTGGTGTGGTGCAGGCGCAGCAAGCCGCGCCGAGTCAAGTTGACTGGCGACCGCTTGAACATATCACGTCAATTTATGTTGCCGGTCTGCACCAGCATAAGAACGAAGGTTCCGATTTTTTTCGGCTGACCGAGTACATCAACTTTTTCCCGCGCGACCGGCAAGTGGCCGTCGTTGGGGGGCTAGGGGGGTGCACCCTCGGCACGGAGCAATCCGCGTTCAAGTTCCTTGCGAACCCGGGGCGAACGACCGGAGACACGGTGTCATGCCCGCAAAAGGCGTTGGGCGAGATGATTAACTCGACTTTTACATATCAGGCGAAATCGGACTTCACAAATAATGTGCTCACCTTTGATGGAATCGGCCAAATACAAGACACAGCGGCAACGCTCTTGCCCGCCAATCTACAAAATTTTGAAAAGCATTTTTCGCTGATGATTTCGGGCACGCGCTGCCAGGTCTTGAAATGGAAATACACTTGGACGGAGCGCTATACTGGACATATGAATTACGAGACAGATGAAATGGCGCCTAATACTAAATGCGCTATGTCGTTCGACAATGGAATGTATTACGAATCCGACGGCAAGGCGGTAAATATGCGAGACCACAGCGGGCGGACGTCGGAACTTTGCAACGCCGGCGAGACGTGCACATACCACCCGGACCCCAACAACAATCCCACCAAGGTATGCACCCTCTTTCCCAATGGGGAGAACACTTGCCCCGAGGGCCAGTGACAATCTCGGCAGGGTGAGCGCATCGTCGCGCGAGAGCATCGTCGATCGGAAATGCGCCCCGGATACTTCTCGGGCGCCGTAGCGGCAGGTGCTCCGAAGATTTAAGGGCGTGCTCGCGAAGCTTCGCAATAAGCAGATCACGCTGACGATCCTTGATTCGGCAGCGTAGCGGCCAGAAACCTGGTGTCCGCTTCACTGGCGGCCCGACGACCCGCTCGGTGGGGTTCGATCGTGGCCACCGAAGGTTTCGCGGTCGGCGCAAGAGCTCGCACCTAAAATTGCCATAATCGTATTTTATATTGCGATTTTCGCCTTCCCTGACGGAGGCGATTACAATCGCAAGGAAAATCGATGGCTGTAAATCCGCTGTTGAAACAGCGAAGACGCGGGCCGGGGCGGCCGTTTGCGAGAGGCGTATCGGGCAATCCGGCGGGGCGTCCCGTGGGCGCCCGCAACGCCGCGACGCAGCTCGCCGAGACGCTGTTGGACGGCGAGGCCGAGGCGCTGACCCGCGCGCTCGTCGAGCGCGCGCTGGCGGGCGATCCGGCAATGCTCAAGCTCGCAATCGAGCGCATCGTGCCGCGCCGCATGCGCACCCGCCCGCTGCCGCTGCCCGAGATCAAATCGGCCGCCGACCTCGCCCCGGCGATGGCCGCGATTGCCCGCGCCGCCGCCGAGGGCGCGATCACCCCGTCCGATGCCGCCGAGCTCGCCCGCATGGTGGAGACCGCGTTGCGCGCGCTCGAAATCGGCGATTTCGACCGGCGTCTCGCGATGCTGGAGCGCCGTGCCGAGGAAGCCGGAGCGGAAGCCGATGATGTCCCCCCGGCTTAAGACGCTCGAACGCCGGCTGGCGCGGCTCGCCGCGTTCTTTGGCGACCGCGACGCCGACACCGAAAAGGCGGGCCGGCTTCACGAGGCGCGGAAGGCGATGGCCGCGCTGACCCGCGAAGTCATCGCCCGCGCCGGGCTCGACCCGAACGAGTCGCGCACGCTGCGCGATCTCGAAGCGGTCGAACCGCCGGCGCCGCTACCGCCGCTACTGCGGCGTCGCCCCGTCGACTCCCGCGAGGCGCTCATCGCCAAGCTGTACGCGCTCGGCGAACGTATGCGCGGCCGCCCGCCCCCGCTCGCCACCGCCTCGCCAATGGAACTCCTCGCCTATTACGGCTTCGGCGAGGGCGCCCGCGAGGCGCCGGCATGACCGCGGCCAGCGTAGTTGCGGGGGAGGGTTGGGGTAGGGGGCCGCCATGACCACCCGCTCCATCCCGGCGAAGGCCGGGACCCATTCATCCGCGTTCCAGACGGTGCAAGCCGCAATCCAACCGCGCCACATTCCAGCTTTCATGCGGCTCAACGATGGGCCCCGGCCTGCGCCGGGGTGGTCTTCCTCCTGCCCCGCATGACCGGGTTGCCGCCGGGCGCCTTGCCCTGCCCCGCCGGCTTCCGCTTATGATGGCGGCGGCATCAAGCGGGGAGCGGGACGATGGCGGACAGCAAGCGGATTGTCGTGTTCGGCGCCGGGGCGATCGGCGGCTACACCGGCGGCAATTTGGCGCATAACGGGTTCGACGTGACGCTGATCGACCCGTGGCCCGAGCATATCGAGGCGATCCGCAAGGACGGGCTGGCGCTCGACGGCGTCACCGAGAGCGAGTTCGTGCGCGCCCGGCCGAAGACGCTGCACCTGACCGAGGCGCAGGAGCTCGCCAGGCAGCAGCCGATCGACATCTGCTTCATCTCGATGAAGTCGTACGACACCGAATGGGCGGCGACGATGATGCGGCAATATTTGGCGCCGGGCGGCTACATGGTGTCGCTGCAGAACTGCATCAACGAAGAGCGCATCGCCGGCGTGGTCGGCTGGGGCAAGACGGTCGGCGCGATCGCCGCGATCCTCTCGGCCGAGCTTTACGCACCCGGCAGGATCCGCCGCACCGGCGCGAAAAACCCGCCGGGGCACGAGGTCTACCGGGTCGGCGAGGTGCACGGCAAGGTGACCCAGCGGATCGAGGAGCTGGGCGCGCTGATCCGCACCGTCGACACCTGCAAGGTCACCGACAATCTGTGGGGCGAGCGCTGGTCGAAGCTGTGCGTCAACGGCATGCATAACGGCATCTCGGCGGCCTCGGGCCTTTCGGGCAACGCGATGCGCCAGGACGACCGCATCCGGCAGGTCATCATGCGGCTCGGCGGCGAGGCGGTGCGCATCGGCCAGGCGCAGGGCTACCGGCTCGAGGACATCGCCGGCCAGGACGCCGAAAAGCTCGCCCGCGCCTCGGAAGGCGACGCCGCGGCGCGCGAGGAGGTCGAGGCGCTGATGCTGGCGCTGCGCAACTCGCAAGGGCGCAGCGAGGCCCAGCGCCCGTCGATGGGCCAGGACATGCAGAAGGGCCGGCGCACCGAGATCGACTTCATCAACGGCCTCATCGTCGAGCGCGGCAAGGCGCTGGGGCTGAAAACCGGGACGCATGAGCAGCTGATCGCGGCAGTGAAGCAGGTCGAGCTCGGCAAGGCCGCGCCGAGCCCCGAGCTGATCTACGCGATCAACTGAAAGTGGAACCCAGTTGAACTCGACCCGCCGGTGCCGGCCCCCTCCCTGCCCCTCCCCCGTGGCCACGGGGGAGGCAAGCACGCGGCGGCAGCCGCGAGCGGGTGGGGGGCCGGCACGAGCGCTTCAGCTCAATCGGATACTGCGCGCCGCCTGAGCGCTCGCGCCGACGCGCGACGTGCGATTTGCCGCGATAAAACGGGAACCGGCAATCCCGGGCGCCGTTCCTCAACCGCAAGGCACCCGAACCTGCGATGGAGGCCGGCCATGCGTCGCTTGCTGGGGATCGCGATCATGTGCGGCGGGCTCGCGGCCTGCGCGCTCCCGGGGCCCGGGCCGGTCGCCGGCCCGCCCGGCGACCTGCACGCCGACCGGCAGGCCTGCAACACGCGATACCCGCCGCATCTGGGCAACTATCTGGCGCACGCGCAATGCGTCAACGCGGCGGTCGAGCGCGACGCGATCCCCGCCGCGCACTACCCCGATCTGGTGCGGCTCCAGGAGCAGCTGCGGGTGAAATACTCGGCGGCGATCGACGAGCGCCGGCTCTCGCCGCGCGAGGGCGAGCACAAGATGGCCGAGGCCGACAACCTCGTCACCGCGGCGATGCGCGATCGCGACAACGGCAAGCGCGAAATCGCCGAGCGCCGGCTCGACCGGCTGCAGGCGATGCTGGAGTGAAGCGCGTGCGGCTACTGCCAGCTCAGGGTCAGCACGCCGCGTTCCATGTGGAAGCTCTGGAGGCGGTTGAGGAAGGTCTGGCCAAGCAGCGAATGGGCCAGGTTCCGCTGCACGATTGCGTTGACGTTCTCGATCGTCAGCTGGCCGATCCGGACTTCGCGCAGCACGACCGGCGCACCGGGGTTGGAGCCGTTCGCCGTCCAGATCGGGATCGAATAGTTGAGGTTGCCGGAGACGCCGGCCCGCTGCGCATCCGCCTCGGTGAGCGAGACGTAAGAAGCGCCGGTGTCGAAAGCCATGTTCATCGGCACACCGTTGACCGCGGCGTCGACCCAGGCATAGCCGTCGGGTCGCGCCTGCAGCGTCAGCGAGTTGGTGACGAGCGCGCCCGTCTCGCTCGGCGCGCGCGCGCTCCACTGGGCCGACGCGACGGGATGCACGCTTGCCGGTTGCGCCGGATTCTCCTGACCGGAGCCGCTGAACAGCTGATGGTTGACCACCAGCGAATAGACGATGAAACCGCCGACCAGCCACATTGCCAGCTGCTTCATGGCCCAGCCGATCATGCCGGAGCCGCGCTCGGGTTCGAGAAACTGGTTGTTGCGCGGCCTGTTCATCGCGCCTCGCCGATGCTGGAAAGCCGGCCGAGCCTACCGGAGGAAGATTAAGCGCCGGTAAACCAGGCGAGTATATGCGGCGCGAACAGTGGACACGAACGGGCGCGAATGGTGCTGCCGGAAAGGATTGAACTTTCGACCTCCCCCTTACCAAGGGGGTGCTCTACCACTGAGCTACGGCAGCGCCCGAGCGGCCCGCGTGAGGCGGGCGGCGGAGGCCGGACATACACGAGGCTCCGGCGATTGACAAGGCGAGCCGCCCGCTCCACGGTCTGCGCCGCGCGCGCAGCGGGAACATCATGAGGCGGGAATGACGAATCTTGGGTGGCCTCTAGGGGCGCGGCCGGGCTCGCGCTGGCTGACGCTGGCGCTGCTCGCGATGCTCGGCCTTGCCGGCTGCGCGGTGCCGCAAACGCCGCCGGCCGCACCGCCGCCGCCTCCACCGCCCGCCGAGGCTCCGCCACCGGAGCCGCCCGCCGCGCCAGCCGTGAGGTCCGACCAGGATTTCATCAATCAGGCCATCGGCCTCGGCCAGACCGAGATCGGCATGGGCCGCCTCGCCGAAGGCAAGGGCGCGGCCAGGCCGATGCGTCTGCTGGCGACGCGGATGGTCGCCGGTCACCGCGCAATGAACCACCGGCTGACGCTGCTCGCCAAGCACTTGAAGCTCGAGATCGCGCCGCCGCCCGACGAGCCGCCGCCCGGCCTGCTGACCACGATCGGCCCGGATTTCGACCGGCACTATCTCGGATTGGCGGTCGCCGGGCACCAGAACCTGATCGCGCTCTACGAGAGCGAGGCGAGCAGTGGCCAGGACCCGCGGCTCATCCATTATGCGCGCGGTGCGCTGCCGCTGTTGCGCCACCAGCTGCACGAGGTGGAGACGATCGCCGGCAAACTCGGGGCTTGAGCGTCGCGATGGCGAACGCCCCTCGCCTTGCCCCGGCCAAGGCGGCCGAGCGCGCGGCGCGCGACAAGCGCCTCGCCGAGGCGCTGCGCGCCAATCTGCGGCGCCGCAAGGACCAGGCGCGCGCCCAGGAGGATGAGGCCGCAGAGCAAGAGCCCAACCCGGACGCGGAGCGCTGACACCGCGCTGCCCTGCCGCAAAGCCGCCGGGGTTGAGCGCCAACCGGCGCTCCAGTAAAAGCTTGACGAGCAAAAGCTCGGGGAGAAACGGCCGATCAGCGACGCGCCGTGTTTGCCGGCAGACACGCGCGCATGGGAGCCGTAGCTATGGACAAGATCGTGATCCGCGGGGGGCTGCCGTTATCGGGAACCATCCCGATCGCCGGCGCCAAGAACGCCGCGCTGCCGCTGATGGCGGCGAGCCTCTTGACCGACGAGCCGGTCGTCCTCGCCAACCTGCCCGAGCTCGCCGACATCAAGACGATGGCCGATCTCCTGTCGCAGCACGGCGTCGCGGTAACGCCGCGCCGCGCCGGCCCGGGCATGCCGTCGCACGTGCTGGAGCTGTCGGCGCGCGACATCATCTCGACCACCGCGCCCTACGAGCTGGTGCGCAAGATGCGCGCCTCGTTCCTCGTGCTGGGCCCGCTCGTCGCGCGCTGCGGCGAGGCGCGCGTGTCGCTGCCCGGGGGTGACGAAATTGGCGTGCGGCCCGTCGATCTGCACATCAAGGGGCTGCAGCGTCTCGGCGCCGAGGTCGAGCTGTCGGGTGGCTATATTGAGGCGCGCGCGCCGCATGGCCTCAAAGGCGCCGAGATCGCCTTTCCCAGCGTCTCGGTCGGCGCCACCGAGCACATCCTGATGGCGGCGGTGCTCGCCGAGGGCGAGAGCGTGCTGATCAACGCCGCGCGCGAGCCCGAGATCACCGACCTCGCCACCTGCCTCAATGCGATGGGCGCGCGCATCGAGGGCATCGGCAGCGACCGGCTGATCGTGCACGGCGTCCCCAGCCTGCACGGTGCACGGCATGTTGTGATCCCCGACCGGATCGAGACCGGCACCTACATCATGGCGGTCGCCGCCGCGGGCGGCGAGGTGCGGCTCGCCGGCGCGCGGCTCGACCATCTCGAAGCGGTGGCGCGGGTGCTCGAACATGCCGACATCCGGATGAACGAATGCGCCGGCGGCATCCTGGTGCGGCGCAGCACCGGGCGGATCGACGGCGTCGATGTGATGACCGAGCCCTATCCCGGCTTTCCGACCGACATGCAGGCGCAGATCATGGCGCTGATGACGATCGCCGACGGCGCGGCGATGATCACCGAGACGATCTTCGAGAACCGCTTCATGCATGTGCCGGAGCTGATGCGTCTGGGCGCCAACATCAACGTACAGGGCCCTTCGGCGCTGGTGCGCGGCGTCAGGCGGCTGGCCGGCGCGCCGGTGATGGCGACCGATCTGCGCGCCTCGGTGTCGCTGGTCATCGCCGGGCTCATCGCCGAGGGCGAGACGGTGATCAACGGCGTCCACCACCTCGACCGCGGCTATGAGAGGCTCGAGGAAAAGCTCGCCGCATGCGGCGCGCGCATCGAACGGGTGCGCGGTGGCCCCTGACACCAGACTGCTGTTGCGCGCCGAGGACGCCGAGGATCTGGCGGTGATCTCGGCGGTGGTGCAGGACGCGCTGATCTCGGTCAAGGATTTGACCTATGAGCGCGCCGAGCGCCGTTTCACCGTCGTCGCCAACCGCTTTCGCTGGGAGAGCAGACCAGACGGCGCCGATGGCGGGGCGGCCTTCGAGCGCACGCTGTGCGCGCTGTCCTTTGCCGGGGTCGCGAGCGTTTCCTATCGCGGCTTCCGCCGGCGTGACGACGAGCGCATCCTGTCGCTGTTGGCGATCCGGCCGGGGAACAAGCCCGGCACGATCGAGCTCGAATTTTCCGGCGGCGCGGCGCTGCGCCTCGCGGTGTCGGAAATCCGGGTCTACGCGACCGATCGCGGCGACGCCTGGCCAACCGCCTGGCAGCCCGACCACGAGGCAGGCGACACGCCATGACAGGGCCCCGAGCCGAGCTGCAGCCAACCGGCGACGACAAGCTGATCATGGCGCTGCCCAACGGCCGCATCCTCGCCGAGGTGCTGCCGTTGTTGAAGCGCATCGGCATCGAGCCGGAGCCGGCATTCAGCGACCCGTCGGCGCGGCAGCTGCGCTTTGCGACCTCCGATCCTGGGCTCGACCTCATTCGCGTGCGCTCGTTCGATGTCGCGACCTTTGTCGCGTTCGGCGCAGCCCAACTCGGCGTCGCCGGCAACGACGTCTTGATGGAGTTCGACTACTCGGAGGTCTACGCGCCGCTCGATCTCGAGATCGGCCATTGCCGGATGATGGTCGCGGCGCCGAAGGAGCTCGCCGGCCAGGAAGACCCGCGGACCTGGAGCCATATCCGCGTCGCCAGCAAATATCCGCAGGTGACCCGCCGTCACTTCGCCGCGCGGGGCGTTCAGGCCGAGGTCATCAACCTGCACGGCGCGGTCGAGCTGGCGCCGATCATCGGGCTGTGCCGGCACATCGTCGATCTGGTGCAGACCGGCACGACGCTGAAAGCCAATGGGCTCGCCGAGATCGAGCACATCGCCGATATCAGCTCGCGGCTGATCGTCAATCGCCCGGCGCTGAAGACGCGGCCCGACGAGGTCAATTTCTGGATCGACGCGCTGCGCCGGGCGACCGCGGCGGCGCGCGCGAAGACCCCGGCCTAGCGCGCGATGCCGGCGCGGCTCAATACCGGCGACAACGGGTTCGAGGCGGCGTTCGCCGCGCTGCTCGCCGCCAGGCGCGAAACCGATGCCGATGTCGACGACGCGGTCGCCGCGATCGTCGACGATGTCGCCGCGCGTGGCGACGCGGCGCTCGTCGAATACACCAACCGCTTCGACCGGGTGAGCCTGACACCCGCGGCGCTGCGCCTGTCGGCGGCGGAGATCGGCGAATGCGCCGCGCAGGCATCGGCCGAGACGGTAGCGGCGCTTCGCATCGCCGCCGAGCGCATCGAGAGCTTCCACCGCAAGCAATTGCCGGAGGCGATCGATTATGTCGATGCGGTCGGGGTGCGGCTGGGGATGCAGTGGCGGCCGCTGGCGAGCGCCGGGCTTTACGTGCCCGGCGGCACTGCGGCATATCCCTCTTCGGTGCTGATGAACGCGATCCCTGCCCGGGTCGCCGGCGTCGAGCGCCTGGTCATGGTGGTACCGGCGCCGGACGGGGCGCTCAACCCGCTGGTGATGGCGGCGGCGCGGCTCGTCGGCGTCGACGAAATCTACCGCGTCGGCGGCGCGCAGGCGGTCGCGGCGCTGGCCTACGGCACAGCGACGATCGCGCCGGTCGACAAGATCGTCGGTCCGGGCAACGCCTATGTCGCGGCCGCCAAGCGCCGGGTGTTCGGCCGGGTCGGCATCGACATGATCGCCGGCCCGTCGGAAATCCTCGTCGTCGCCGATGCGAAGAACGACCCGGCCTGGATCGCCGCCGATCTCCTGTCGCAGGCCGAGCACGATGTTTCGGCGCAGGCGATCCTCGTCACGGACAATGCCGATTTTGCGGCTTTGGTTGAAGAAGCGATTGGTAAGCATCTGGCGGTATTGCCGCGCGCGGCGATTGCTGGCGAGAGCTGGGCGGCCAACGGCGCGGTCATCGTGGTGCGCGACTGGGACGAGGCTGTGGGCCTCGTCGACCGTGTCGCGCCCGAGCATCTGGAGCTGGCGGTCGACGAGCCGCAAGCGCTCGCCGGGCGCGTCCGCCATGCCGGCGCGATGTTTCTCGGCCGCTACGCGCCGGAAGCGATTGGCGACTACATCGCCGGGCCGAACCACGTGCTGCCGACCGCGCGCAGCGCACGTTTCGCGTCGGGGCTCAGTGTTTTCGATTTCCTGAAGCGGACGACGCTGGTCGGCTGCGACGCCGGCGGGCTGGCGGCACTGGCGCCGGCGGCGATCCACCTCGCCGAGGCCGAAGGGCTCGACGCGCACGCGCTGTCGCTGTCGATCCGGCTCAACCATCGGGCCCGCGGATGAACCGCATCGCCGCAATCACGCTCGACGAGAAAAGCGTCGTCCGGCGCAGCCCGGAGATCGAGAACGAGCGCAACGCGGCGATCGCCGACCTGCTGCACGACAACAGCTTTTCGCCATGCTCCGGTCGGAAGGGACCGTTTGCGCTGCATCTCGCG
>DASZLY010000096.1:0-27111 GCA_035552135.1 Allostellaceae bacterium
GGCGAGGGGGCGCTGGCGGCGAGTCTCTTCACCGGCTTTCCGCATGCCGATATCGCCAATGCCGGGCTGTCGGCGGTGGTGGTGACCGACGGCGACAGGGAGCTGGCGGCGCGGCTGCGCGACGAGCTGCTCGACCGCGCCTGGGTCGAGCGCGAGGCCTTTGTCTACAAGATCGAGCCGTTGCAAGCGGCGCTGGCGCGCGCGCAGGCGATGCCCGCGCCGTCGCCCGGCGAGGGGCCGATCGTGCTGCTCGACCATTACGACAATTGCGCCTCGGGCGGCACGATGGACACCACCGTCGTGCTCGGCGAAATCCTCAAGGTCGGGCTCGACAATGTGGCGGCGTTCGGGATTTACGACCCCGCTTCGGTGCAGCAGGCGATCGCCGCCGGGATCGGCGCGAGGGTGACGCTATCGGTCGGCGGCAAGCTGGCGATGCCGCAAATCCCCGGCGAGAGCCTGCCGCTCGAACTGTCGGGCACGGTCAAGACGATCTCGAGCGGCCGGTTCCGCAACAAGGGGCCGATGGGGCGCGGCGTGCTGACCGATATGGGGCCGTCGGTGGTGATCGACACCGGGAAGGCCGAGGTGGCGCTGATTTCGCGCCATGTCGAGCCCTCCGACCTCAACTGCTTCTACAGCCTCGGGATCGACCCCCTGCAAAAGCGCTACGTGATGCTGAAAAGCCGGGTGCATTGGCGCGCCGGGCTGGGGGCAATGGCCAAGGCGGTGGTCGACCTTGCCGGGGTCGGCGCCTGCACCTCGGATTATTCCTCGCTGATTTTCAGCAAGGTGCGCCGGCCGATCTTTCCGCTCGACCTGCCGAACCGCTGACGCGCCACCATTAGCGGCCGCCCTCGTAGGTGTGGCTGTGCGAGGTCGCGCAGGCACTGTTCGGGTCGGGATCGGGGTCCGGGCATGGCGTCGCCGGTGCGCCGGCGCAGGCGGCGAGGAACAGCAGCAGGGCGAGCAGCGGCAGCAGTCTCATGCCCTGTGATACGCCGCGCGGCGATGGCCGTCCGCCGGTGCCGCCGTCAACTTCGCGTGATCGTCGCGGGCGGCGATCTTCCGCTCGACCTGCCGGGAAGGTGATCGTAGGCTAGCTTCCATGCGTCGTACCGGCGACGGCCGGAACCTACTTCTCAACCGCGGTTGCGGCCGAAAGGCGGGTCCCAGCTTCCGCCGGGACGACAAGAGTGTTTCTCCTCGGAGGAAATCATGGACGGCGTCACGCAGCTGCTCGAAACCGACCGGCAGTATCTGGTCCACCCGCTGCATCATCCGGACGACCACAAGGCGCCGCTGTTCATCGACCACGGCAAGGGCGAGATGCTTTACGACGTCACCGGCCGCGGGGTGATCGACGGGCTGTCGGGGCTGTGGAATGTCAATATCGGCCACGGGCGCGGCGAGCTGGCCGATGCGGCGGCGGCGCAGATGCGCAAGATCGGTTTCGCCTCGGCCTATGTCGGGCAGACCAACGAGCCGTCGATCCGCTTGGGCGAATTCATCGTCCGCCATGCGTACCAGAACAGCTCGGCGGTCTATTTCACCACGGCGGGCGCGGAATCGAACGAGAGCGCGTTCAAGTTCGCGCGCTATTACTGGAAGGTCCAGGACAAGCCCGACAAGACCAAGATCATCTCGCGCTGGCACGCCTATCACGGCGTCACGATGGCGGCGATGAGCGCCACCGGCATGGCGATCTACCAGAAGATGTTCGGGCCGCTGGTGCCCGGCTTCGTGCAGGTGCAGCCGCCCTACGCCTATCGCCACCAGGGCAACGAAGACCCCGGCATCGCCGCCGCCGAGGCGGTCGAGCAGAAGATCCTTGCCGAGGGGCCTGACACCGTCGCGGCGGTGATCGCCGAGCCGGTGATGGGGGCGGGCGGGGTGATCGTGCCGCCGCCGACCTATTTTCCCAAGCTGCGCGAAATCTGCGACAGATACGATGTGCTGATGATCGCCGACGAGGTGATCACCGGCTTCGGCCGCACCGGGCGCTGGTTCGCACTGGGGCATTGGGGGGTCGAGCCCGACCTCGTCTCGTTCGCTAAAGGCGTCACCAGCGGCTACCTGCCGCTGGGCGGCGTCATCGCCTCGAAGCGGGTGCATGACGCGATCCTGTCGGCGCCGCTCGACCGGCGCTTCATGCACGCGGCGACCTATAGCGCGCACCCGGTGTGCTGCGCGGTCGGAGTCGTGAACTGCCGGATCATCGAGGAAGACGGGCTGGTCGAGCGCGCCCGGGTCGAGGGCGCCAAGTTGCTCGCCAATCTCGACGAACTGCGCAACCTGCCCAATGTCGGCGACGTGCGCGGCCTCGGCATGATGTGCGGCATCGAGCTGGTCGCCGACAAATCGAGCAAGGCGCCGGCGCTCGGCCTCGGCGCGCGGGTGGTGCGCGAGGCGATGGCGCGCGGCCTCTTGCTGCGCGTGCGCGGCGGCAGCACCGACCCGGCGATCGGCGACACGATCTGCCTCGCGCCGCCGCTGATGACGCCGAGCGCGACCTTGGACAAGATCGTGCAGATCGTCCGCGAGTCGCTGATCGCCGCGACGGCGTAGCTCTATCGTCGATCATTCCTCTATCGTCATGCCGGCGGAGGCCGGGATCCACATTTCCGCTTTCGCGAAGCTGATGAGTGGGTCCCGGCCTTCGCCGGGACGACGAAGGGGGAGCCGCAGCATGGCCCTGCGAACCATCAAAATCGTCATCGACGGCGCGACCGGGCGGCTGGGGACGACGCAGCATTTGAAGGCGCTGCTGGCGATTCGCGCCGAGGGCGGGCTGGCGCTGACGAATGGCGATCGTCTGTTGCCCGAGCCGGTGCTGCTCGGGCGCAATGCCGAGAAGCTGGCGGCGCTGGCGGCGGCGAGCGGCGGGGTCGCCTGGTCGACCGAGCGCGATTCCTGCCTCGCCGACAAGGCGGTCGACATGTATTTCGATGCAAGCGCGACCGGCGGCCGGCCCGAGCGGCTCATCGCGGCGATCGATGCCGGCAAGCACGTCTATACCGAGAAGCCGCTCGCCGAGAATCTGGAGACGGCGCTGGCGCTGGCGCGCCGCGCCAAGGAAGCCGGCATGAAGCATGGCATCGTCCAGGACAAATTGTTCCTGCCGGGGCTCAAGAAGCTGAAGAAGCTCTACGACAGCGACTATTTCGGCCGGGTGCTGTCGGTGCGGCTCGATTTCGGCTGGTGGGTGTTCGACGGCGCGTACCAGACGGCGCAGCGGCCGAGTTGGAACTACAAGCGCGCGGCCGGGGGCGGGCTGATCCTCGATATGTTCGCGCATTGGCGCTACGTCTTCGACCGGCTGTTGGGGCCGATCGCTTCGGTGTCGTGCCGCGAGATGACGGCGCAGCCACGCCGCATCGACGAGGCCGGGCGGCCTTACGACGTCGATGTCGAAGACCATGCCTTCGCGATCTTCGAGCTGGCCGGCGGCGCACTGGCGCAGGTCAGCTCGTCCTGGGCGAGCCGCGTCAAGCGCGACGACCTTTTGCAGATCCAGGTCGACGGCACGAAAGGCTCGGCGGTGTGCGGGCTGCATCGCTGCTTCGTGCAGCCGCTGGTCGCGACGCCGCGGCCGTCCTTCGATGCCGAACGGCCGCAGACGGCGGTGTTCGACGACGAGTGGCAGGAAATGCCGGCGCTCGACCCGTTCAAGAACAGCTACCGGGAAGGGTGGGAATTGTTCCTGCGCCATGTCGCCGAGGACGGTCCGTTCGCGTCGCCTCTGCTCGAAGGCGCAAAGGGGGTGCAGCTCGCCGAAGCCTGCCACCAGAGCCACCGCGAACGGCGCTGGGTCGAGCTCGAAGCGCTGGTTGTCTAAAATCCGAAGCTTTCGCGCGGAACTCGTTCCGGCGGCTGCTGTTATCGTTGCGGTGTGGCGTGTCGGCGGTGGTCAGAATGGCGGACGATGGACCGGCAATTCTCGTTGTCGAGGATGACGAGGAAGTGCGCGATCTGGTCAGTGCGACGCTGTACGGCGCGGGGTTTCGCGTCGAGACCGCCGCGACCGGGTTGGAGGCGATCGCGCTGATCGAGGAAAAGCCGTTCGATCTGCTGATCGCCGACATCAAGCTGCCGGGTGGGCTCGACGGACTGGAGATGGCGCGGCACATCCGCTCGCGCTTCCCGGCGCTCAAATGCCTGTTCATGTCGGGCAAGCACGACCCGATCGTCTGCGACCCCGAGCTCGACGATTTTGTCAGCAAGCCGTTTCGCCGCGGCGAGCTGCTCGGCGTCGTGTGGAAGGTGCTGCGCGGCAACCAGCCTAACCCGCGGCTGGAGATCGCCCGTTAGGGCTGCGATCTCGGCAAAAGCCGGGTGATGTGGCCCATCTTGCGGCCCGGGCGGATCATGCGCTTGCCGTAAAGGTGAAGGCGGACGGCCTCGTCGGCGACCGCGTCGCGCCAGCCGTTCACCGCATCGCCGATCAGGTTCTGCATCGTCGCGTCCGCGTGGCGCTCGGTCGAGCCGAGCGGCAGGCCGCAGATCGCCCGCACCAACTGCTCGAACTGGCTGGTGGCGCAAGCGTCAATCGTCCAGTGACCGGAATTGTGCGGGCGCGGCGCCAGCTCGTTGACGAGAAGCCTGCCGTCCCGCGTTACGAACATCTCGACCGCGAGCACTCCGACAAGGTCGAGCCGGGCGGCGATGTCGCACGCGATCTTCTCGGCGTCGCGCGCGGCTTCCATCGGCAGCGAGGCGGGCGCGATCGTGGTGTCGTGGATGTGTTTGACGTGGCGGTTCTCGACCGGCGGGTAAGCCGCTATCGCGCCGTCGGCGCCGCGCGCGACGACGACGGAGACCTCGCAGCGGAAATCGACAAACGCTTCGAGGATGCCGCGCGGCCCACCCATCTGCGTCCAGGCCTCGCCCGGCGGGGTGTCGGCGGCGACCGCGACCTGGCCCTTGCCGTCATAGCCCATGCGCGCGCTCTTGAGCACGGCGCGGGTCTTGAGCGCGGCGAGCTCGCCGGCGAGCGCCCGTTCCGAGGCGATCTCGCGGTAATCGGTCGTGGCGACGCCGATGCCGCGCAGGAAATTCTTTTCCCTGAGCCGGTCCTGGGCGATTTCGAGGATTTCCGGGCGCGGCATCACGGGCTTGCGCGCCGCGACCTTGTGCACCGCCGCGGCCGGGATGTTCTCGAACTCGAAGGTGGCGACATCGACCGCGTCGGCGAAGCGGGCGATCGCCGCGTCGGCGTCCCACGCGGCGACGGTCGCGGCGGCGGAAACCTGCGCCGCCGGGCTATCGGGCTCGATGGCGAAGACGTGGCACCGGTAGCCGAGCCGCGCCGCGGCAAGCGCGGTCATCCGGCCCAATTGGCCGCCGCCGAGAATGCCGATCGTCGACCCGGGAGGCAGCATCTATGCCGGGCGTTCGGCGACGGCGTCGGTCTGGGTCTCGCGCCAGCGGTCGAGCGCGGCGGCGACCGCGGGATCGCCGAGCGCGAGGATCGCGCCGGCCGAAAGTGCGGCATTGATCGCGCCGGCCTGGCCGATCGCGAAGGTAGCGACCGGGACGCCGGCCGGCATCTGGACGATCGACAACAGGCTGTCGAGGCCGCTCAGCGCGCGGCTCTGCACCGGCACGCCGAGGACCGGCAGCGGCGTCATCGCCGCCGCCATTCCGGGCAGGTGCGCCGCGCCGCCGGCACCGGCGATGATCACCTTAAGTCCGCGCGAACGGGCGTTCGTCGCATAGTCGTAAAGCCGCCGCGGCGTGCGGTGCGCCGAGACGATGCGCGTCTCATAGGCGATGCCGAGCCTCTCGAGCGTCTGCGCGGCATGTTGCATGGTCTCCCAGTCCGACTGGCTGCCCATGATGATGCCGACCGGGACAACGCCCGCCGGGTGACCGGATTCGGCCATGCCCATGTCTCTGACGCGGTTGCGGAGCCCGGCATTATAGGGGTGCGGCCCTCCGGCACAAGCCGCGCCGCGCCCTCGGCCGCTGCCGCCGCGACGGCCGGAAATTCGCTTGTTGCGAACCGCCGCCACTCGTTTATAGACACGAGAGGGGCTAGGGATTCCCGTTGGCGGTCTCCGCCGGGGGCAGGGCAAGCGCATGTTGAACGAGCGGTCGAAGCCGGCATCGGGCGGCGCGTCCAAAGCGCGCCGCGCGGGTTCGGCTCGCGCCGCGCGGCCCGAGCTCAAACTGGCGGAAAACCCCGCAAAATCCTCGGCAAACTCCGCCGAGCCGGAGATTTCCGACGAGCTCGCCCGGCTGCGCGAAGAGCGTGCGGCAATGCAACGCGAGCTGGAGGATGCGCGCACGCGGATCACCCAGCTCGAACGCCTCGCCGACGAGGATTCGCTGGCGCCCATCGCGAATCGGCGCGCCTTTGTGCGCGAGCTGTCGCGCATGATCGCATTCACCCGGCGATACGGACCGCCGTCGAGCGTCATCTATTTCGACGTTAACGGCATGAAGCAGATCAACGACACGCACGGCCATCCGGCGGGCGACGCGGCGCTGCGCCATGTCGCCGCGGTGCTGTGCAAGAATGTCCGCGAGAGCGACATTGTCGGCCGGCTCGGCGGCGACGAGTTCGGCGTGATCCTGACGCAGACGAGCCAGGAGCAGGCCAATGCCAAGGCGGCGATGCTCGCCGGCGCGATCGGCAGTACGGCGTTCGCCTGGGGCAAGCTGCAGATCACGGTGAGCGCCGCCTATGGCGTCTATTCGTTCACCGGCAGCGATGACGCCCAGGTCGCGATCGAGGCGGCCGACAAGGCGATGTACAACCAGAAGCGCACTGCCGGCGACCTTCGCGCTAGGCGATGATGTCGGGCAGCAACTCGCTCTCGATCTTTGAAATCTGATCCTTCAAGGCGAGCTTGCGCTTCTTGAGGCGCTGTAGCTGCAGCTGGTCGAACGGCGTGCGCTCGGCAAGCTGCGCGATCACATCGTCGAGGTCGCGATGCTCGACCGTCAGCGCGGCGAGCTTGGCCCGTAAGGCTTCGACATCGAGGTCCATGGCGGACGCGATTCTTCAGCGATTGCCAGAAACCCGCGGCTTTCGGGGCGCAGCGGCGGGCTGGGCAAGATTATAGCACAATGCGAACCGGTTTCATTGCGTGGTGATCGGCATGGCGGGGCATGACGCCGCAGCGGACGGGTTCTGGCGGTTCTCGCTGCTGGTGTATGGCCGGCCGGGGGTCGCGGAGGCGCTGATCGGCCTGCAGGACCGCGCTGGGCACAACGTCAATATGATGCTGTTCGCGCTGTGGTTGGGGTTATGCGAGGGGGTGAGGCTCGATGCCGCCGGGCTCAAGCGCGCCCGCATGGCGATCGCGCGGCTCGACGGCGCGGCCGTCATGCCGCTGCGCCGGCTGCGCCGCGCGCTCGCGGGCGATACCGATCCCGAGCTGCGCGGCCTCGCGCGGCGCGTGCTGGCGCTGGAGATTGAGGCCGAGCGCCGCGCCCAGGCGCGGCTCGCGGCGAGCGCCGCGCCACGCCGGAGGCGGGCGGCGGGCTCGCACGCTTTGGCCGAAGCCAATCTGCGCTCGGCGCTCGGCGCGGATGCCGATGCGGCGGAAGCGGCGATCGTGCTGCGGGCTATCGCCGCGCCGTGAGCGGCTGGCGCTATTCGCGCGTCTTCGCGGTCTCGCCCCAGCGATGCACCGTGCCGCTGTCGAGCCCGAACAGGTCGAGCATGCGGCCGAGGCTGTGATCGATCATCTCGTCGATCGTCTGTGGCTTGGCATAGAGCGCGGGGACCGGCGGGGCGATCACCGCGCCCATCTCGGACAAGGCGGTCATCGTTCGCAAATGCCCGGTATGGAGCGGGGTTTCGCGCACCGCGAGCACCAGGCGGCGGCGTTCCTTCAGCACGACATCGGCGGCGCGGGTGAGCAGGGTCGTCGTCACGCCGGTGGCGATCTCGCTCATCGAGCGGATCGAACAGGGCACGATGATCATGCCGAGCGTGCGGAACGAGCCCGAGGAGATCGGCGCCGCCATGTCGCCGATCGCATGCACGACATCGGCCCGGGCGCGCAGATCGGCGGGCTTGAGGGCGGTTTCGAGCGCCAGCGTCATCTCGGCGGCGCGGCTGACCACCAGATGGGTCTCCACCGCCTGGCTGCGCAGCAATTCGAGCAGCCGCGCGCCATAGGCGACGCCCGAGGCGCCGCTGATGCCGACGATCAAGCGCGGGCGGGTTCCGTCACGTCGCATCGCTGTCCCTTTGTGCCGCGCATTTGCGGCGCCCTGATGGTTGGCGCCCTGGCGTTTGCTTTGACGGCATCACATATCTCGATGGTCGTTTGTGCAAGCGCTGGCCCAATCCGCTGTGCGGCGCTACCATTCGGACCCTGAGTGTCGATAGGAGGAAACTGCATGTCGCAGCAAGATCGGATCGAGGCGCTCAAAGAAAAGCACGCAACGCTCGAACGCGCCATCGATGACGAAGCCCATCGCCCGCTGCCCGATCAGGCGGCCATCCACGATCTGAAGCGCCAGAAGCTCCGCATCAAAGACGAAATCTTCCAGCTCGAAAAACAGTGAGAATCAGGATACCCGAAAAACAATAGGTTGAAAGCCGTCACTTGCGACGGCACATGAGGTTGGGCCTGATGCCGGCCGCTCCTGCGCGATGGCAGGTGGCGGCTTTTTTGTTGCTCGCCGGGTCGTTGACCCTGGCTGCGCCGGCGGCGCGCGCCGCCAACGAATACGTCATCTACGGCGCCGGCAGCCGGCCTTGCGGCAGCTGGCTGCAGGTGCGCAGCCAGGCGCTGCCCGACAGCGCCGTGCTGCAAAGCTGGGTGCTCGGCTACATCACCAGCGTCAACGCGAACCTGCTGAGCAGCTCGCAGGATGTCGTCGCCGGCGCGACGCCGGAGACGCTGTTTTCGTGGATCGACAGCTACTGCGCGGCGCACCCGCTCGATTCGGTGGCGCGCGCGTCGCGCGCGCTGCTCGATTCGCTGATCGTCAGGAACAAGGCGCAATAGGCGCTATTTGAGCTGGTCGGGCGGGACGATGCGCCACGGATCGCCGGCGGCACCCGACAGGCGATCGACGAGGTTCTGCGCCAGCGTCATCTGACCCTGCGCCTCGCCGGCATCCGCCGCCGCGGCCACGACCGGTTCCCAGCCGGCAGCGGCGCGGACGATCCCCGCGCGCTGCGCCGCGGCGGCGCTGTTGTCGGTCATGCCGATCGCCACAGCCGCGATCTCGTCGAGCGCCCTGCGCATGCGGGGAAATGATTCCGCAAAGGCCTCGGCGCGGTCATAGAAAACGGTGACGCTGCCACCCTCCGCGTCGAGCGCGGCGGCGGCGATGCCGAGCAACGGCGTGCCCTGGGCGGTCGCCATGAACAGCGCCTGCGCGTGGCGGTCGCCCTGGTCGGCGACAAGCAGGCGAATGGCCGGGGCCGGCGCATCGAACGCGCGCGAATGGGCGAGCTCGGCGAGGATAACCCCGGACGCCGATTCGGCCTTGCCGGCCAGCACGCCCCACATCGCGAAGCCGGCGCCCGCGGGATCGCCCAGCACCTCGATATCGGCCGGCAACAGCTCGCGCGGCGCCGGCTTGACCGCGGCCGCGGCCGAGAGGGAGGGCAGGTGCGCGGGCGGGATGGTGATGAGCGCAGGCGGGACGCTATCGGCGCCGCGGGCCCCCGGGCCGGAAGCCAGCACAATGGCTAGCCCTACGAGGAGCCCCGCGGCGCATGTTGTGCTGCGCCGCGCATGGCGCGGCCGCGCTGCAGCTGGCTCTTCCCTCGGCATTCGCACGCATTCCCTAAACCGACCGAACGCCACGAAAAATGCCAGCAACGGCGAACCCGGCGCAACCGGCGCGCGTTGGCGGCGCAGGTGCGCGGCATTAAAGCGCAACACCCTTTGCGTTATGGTCACCGTTAGCGCTTCGGCGAGCGGGCGATCGACAGGGCGATCGACAGGGAAAGATAATGTCCGACGTCGCCATACACGAGCAGCCGCCGGCCTCGTCGATCTCGCGTCCGTTCACCGCGAGCGCCGCGCTGGCGGCGCTCGGTATCGTCTACGGCGATCTCGGCACCAGCCCGCTCTACACGCTGTCGGCGATTCTCGAGGGGGTCGGCGGCCGGTTCTCGCCGGAGATCGGGCTCGGCATCTTGTCGCTGATCTTCTGGGCGCTGGTGACCACCGTCTCGGTCAAGTACTGCCTGTTCGTGATGCGCGCCGACAATCACGGCGAGGGCGGCATTCTGGCGCTGATGTCGCTGGTCGCCGGGCGCGGCTACGGCCGGGCGCCAAAGCTGGTGATGATGGGACTGTTCGGCGCGGCGCTGATCTATGGCGACGGCATCATCACCCCGGCGATTTCGGTGCTGAGCGCGGTCGAAGGCGTCAATGTCGCGACCAGCGAGCTGAAGCCCTATGTGATGCCGCTCGCGGTGACGATCCTTGTCGTGCTGTTCGCGGTGCAGAACCGCGGCTCGGCGCGGCTCGGTGCGGTGCTCGGGCCGGTGATGCTGGCCTGGTTCGTGGTGATCGGGGTGCTCGGCGTCGCCGGCATCGTCCGTCACCCGGCCGTCATCGCCGCGGTCAACCCGCTGCATGGCGTCGTGTTTCTGGCGCGGCACGGCTGGCAGGGCTTTGCGATCCTCGGCGGCGTGTTCCTGGCGATCACTGGCGGCGAGGCGCTCTATGCCGATATGGGGCATGTCGGGCGCAACCCGATCCGCGCCACCTGGTATTGCGTGGTGCTGCCGGCGCTGCTGCTCAATTATGCCGGGCAGATCGCGCTTCTGATCGCCGAGCCGGGCGCGGGCAGCCCATTCTTCCGCCTCGCGCCCAGCTGGGCGCTCTACCCGCTGGTGGTGCTGGCGACCACGGCGACGATCATCGCCAGCCAGGCGATCATCACCGGCTCGTTCTCGCTGACGCGGCAGGCGATGCAGCTCGGCTGGTTTCCCGCCTTCAACATCCGGCAGACCTCGGACACCGAGTACGGCCAGATCTACGTGCCGGCGATCAACTGGCTGATGATGGTGATGACGGTGGTGCTGACCGTGGCGTTCGGCAGCTCCGAGCGGCTCGCCGGCGCCTACGGCACGGCGGTCTCGACGACGATGATGCTGACGACGGCGCTGCTCTACAATCTGATGCGCGAACGCTGGCAATGGCCGATGGCGGCGGCGCTGGCGGCGAGCGGCGTGTTCCTCTTGGTCGATCTGGTGTTCTTCAGCGCCAATCTGCTGAAGATCGCCGATGGCGGGTGGGTGCCGCTGATCTTCGGCGCGATCGTCTTCCTGGTGATGACGACGTGGCACGCCGGCATCTCGGCCGTGCGCAAGGAGCAGGCGGCGGAAGCGATGACGCCGCGGCGTTTCCGCAATTGGCTCAAGCGCGACAAGATCGCCCGGGTGCCGGGCACTGGCATTTTCCTCACACGGATGACCGAGCTTGTGCCGCCGCAAGTCATCACCCACGCGCGGCAATTCGGCTCGCTGCCGGAAACCGTCATCGCGCTGACCATGGCGTTCCAGGACACGCCGCGCGTCACGCCGGACAAGCGGATCGAGCTTACGGAAGTCTTTCCCGGGTTCTGGGAGATGACGGTGCGCTACGGCTTTATCGAGGTGCCGAACCTGCCGGCGGTGCTGCGCAGCGCCAAGCTGCACGGCTGCCCGCTCGACCCGGCGCAGGCGGTGGTCTTCAGCACCCGCGACCGGGTGATCCGCGACCGCAAGAACCGCCATCTCTGGCGCTGGCAGGTGCCGATTTTCTCGTTCCTGTTCCGTAACTCGGTGCGGGCGGTCGATATCTTCAACCTGCCGGCGCAGAATTTCGTTGAGGTCAGCCGCCAAGTCGAGCTGTGAGGCAGGCGGTCCGCCGAGTCTGCCGAAATGTAAGGATGATGTGACCGATTGTAACGACCAATATTTAAATAGTAACCGATCGGATAAAAATATGAATATCAGGCATACATTTGCTTAACGCCGGAACCGAGAAATACTTGTCCTGTTTAATGTCGTATAGCGCGTCCGCCAATGGCTGGTGGATCCGAGTGTTGGAGGCTTTGATGGACAAGAAAATCGCCGGTCTGCTCGGCGCCGTTGCCGGCATCGCCACTGCGAGCGCGGCGCAAGCCGCGATGGAACCCGCCGCTGCGCCCACGGCAACGCCGGCGGCATCGACCTATGCCGATCTGCTCGCCCCGATCCAAAACCCGGTCGAGCAGTTGAAGGCGGACGACGTGGCGCGTGCGCAGAACAGCCAGAGCGAGCAACTGGCTCAGTACTATTACCCCTATCGCTATTACCATCATCACCATCACCACCATCACCACCATCATCACCATCATCACGGCGTGGTGATCGGCATTCCCGGCGTCGGCGGGGTGAGGGTGCGCTAGCAGCACAGCAAGACGGCGGCGCGATGAAGCGCCGCCGGTTCTTTGGCCTCGAAGGCGGCGGCGCTCAGGCGCCGCCGCCTTCTTTCGCCTTGGCGCGCGCCGCGCGGAGCAGGTTGCGGTAGGTGCCGTCGAAGACCGTCTGCGTCGACGACATCCAAGTGGTGTCGTGCGCCAGTGTGTTCCGGCTTGCATAAATGCGCCGATCGCGCAGCTCGCGCTCGGCGGCTTCCTGTTCGCCCATCGGCTCCAGCGCGAACTCCGGCTCGGCGGGGACGAAAATCATCTGCATGAACGGCTCGCCCGGGCGGAAGACGTGCCAGCGGCCTTCGGGCGGCGCCTTGAAGATGACGAACGAGATCATCGGCCACCAACTTGTGCGCAGCAGCGCCGGCACCGCGATCGGCACGTCGTCGGCACTCGATGTGTAGAGCCGCGGGTGCGGCTCGGTGCGTACGGCGAGGTGATCCGGCACCTTGAGGTCGAGTAACAGCTGGTAACTGTAATATCCTTCGCCGAAGGTACGGAAGGGCGGCCAGTTGATGCCGGTGTCGGGGTCGGGACCCCAGTCGCTTTCGAGCACGGTCTGGCCGCCGCGCTGGGTGACGCGCAGTTCGTTGTCGAATGGATAAAACAGCTCGGTGCCGTATTGCGCGCCTTCGACAAACGGCATGCAGTGCCAGCCATATTCGTGCGAACCGTCGCGCCGCGGCTCAGGCTGGCCGCCCCAGCCCGGTACTTCGAGCTTGGTGCGGCGCGGCGCCAGGCGCGGCTCGAAGAGGCGGTACTTGATGGTGTCCATCGATGAGCTCCGCGAGGTCGGGGCGATGCGCAGGTATGCGGGACGCCAGCCAACGCCTGGGCCGGGGCGCGGGTTCCCGTCCTAGCCGCGCAAATGCGGCATCACCTCGGCGGCGAACATGTCCGTGTTCCGCCGCGTCAGCTCGTCGTTGAGGATGCCGAACTGCAACAGGCAGACGAGGATGCCGAAGCCGGTGCGCTCGCGCATCCGCTCGATGCCGGCCAGCACCGTCTTGGGGCTGCCGATCAGCGCGGTGCCGCTGTCGATGAGCGCATCGGCGGTCAGCCGGCCGGCATTGCCGAGCGCGCGGCGGTTGGCGACGAAGTTCTTCATCGAGCCCATCGAGGTATAGCCGGGCGGCATCAGCATCTCGAAGGTCTGGCGCAGGAAGTCGTTGAACAGCGTCTCGATCGCGTGGCCGGCCTCGGCGCGGGCGCGCTCGTCGCTGTCGGCGACATAGATCGGGCAGGCCCAGCCGAGCTGATCGGGCGCCGCCTCATAGCCGTATTCACGCGCCCGGTCGCGATACGCGGTGTGGTAGCGCGCGACGAGGTCGGCCGAGGAGAACGTCACCAGGAACGGGTATTTGCGGTCGGGGTGCGAGGCCCAGGCGACCGTCTCGCTCGACCCCTGCGAGGGGATCCAGACCGGCGGGTGCGGCGTCTGGTAGGGCCGCGGCCAGAGGTTGACGTAGCGCAGGCTGAAATGATCGCCGTCGAAGGCGAAGGGGCCGGGCTCGGTCCAGGCGCGGATGATGAGGTCGTGCGCCTCGTGAAAGCGCTGGTGCGAGAAATACGGGTTGGTGCCCGAGGCGTGGTATTCCGAGCCGATCCCCCGCACAAAGCCCGCAATGATCCGCCCTTTCGACAGATTGTCGAGCATCGCGAATTCCTCCGCGATGTAGATCGGGTTGTTTACCAGCGGCAGCGCGCGGCCGAGGATCGCGATCTGCACCCGCTTGGTGCGCTGGATCAGGGCGCTGGCGATCAGGTTCGGCGCCGGCATCAGCCCATAGGCGGTCTGGTGGTGCTCGTTGACGCCGATCGCGTCGAAGCCGAGCTCCTCGGCATAGACCAGCGCATCGATATGGCGCTCGTATTCCTCGGCGCCTTTGACCGGGTCGTAGAGGTTGTTGGGCAGCACGACCCAGGCGGAACGGTGCTTTGCCGCCTCGGCGAGGTCGAGCGGCCGGTACGGCATCAGGTGGAAGGAGACGAGCTTCACGGCGCCACTCCTTCGATAAAGTCGCGGACATCGCCGGCAACGCGCGCGGCATGCTCGACATGCGGGAGGTGCCCGCAGCTTTCGACCATCACAAGCCGGGCGTCGGGCAGCCGGTCACGCCACAGCGGGGCGAATTGCGGCGGCATGATCTTGTCGTCGTCGCCCCAGACGACGAGCGCCGGCAGCTTGATGCGATGCAGCCACTTTTCGAGGTCGGGGTCGAACCAGCGCGGCTGCCAGCCGAACTTGGCGACGGTGAAGCGGTTGCGCAGCATCACGTCGAGCTGCGCCTCGCTCGGCGCCAGCGCGAGCAGGCGGTCGGCGAAGGCCTGGTCGTGATAGAGGTTGCGCAGCGCCTCCTCGGGACCCCAGATGAAATTGTCGCCGCACGGCACGCCCTTGACGCGAATCCCGGCGGGGGCGAGCTGGGTGAGGCTGCGGAAGCGCGCGCGGTCGCGGATCAGGATCTCGGCCGCGAGCCAGCCGCCCAGCGAGTTGCCGATGAGGTGGATGCCGTCGAGCGCGGCTTCCTCGACGAGGTCGAGGTAGAACATCGCCAGATCGGGCATCGAGGCGATCCAGGACGGATCGTCGGAGCCGCCAAAGCCGGGATGCTCCGGCACCAGCAGCTCGAAATGCTCGGCCAGCGCATCGAAGAACGGCAGCCATACCGGCACCCCGCCGGCGCCGTGCAGGAACAGCACCGTCGGGCCGTGCCCGGCGCGGTGCAGCTTAATTCTGACGTCCCCGACCTTGAGCTCGCTCGTTTCCGCCGGCATGTCGCGCGCTCCCGTCCGCGAGGCGCGTCGTCGTCTGCGCGCCTCAGCCGCCCAGCCTAAGGCGGTTGGCGCGGCGGATCATCCGAAAACCGCGTCGAGCCGGCGCAGGCTCACCAGCTTGCGCCGGCGAATTCCGATATCGGCAGCGGGCGCAGATAGCTGTGCTCGAAATCGGCCAGCACCGACAGCTCCTCGACATCGTTGATGACGACCTTCTGGTCCTTGATCGACACCAGCCCGTCATCCGTCAGCCGCCGCAGCACGCGGTTGACATAGGCGAGACTCAGCCCAAGCGCGTCGCCGATAACCTCCTGGCTGAGCGGCAGCTCGAACGAGCGGTCGTCCGCCAGGCCGACTGATTGCAGCCGGGTCAGCAGCTCGAGGAGGAAATGCGCGATCCGCTCATGCGCAGCACGCCGGCCGACGACGATCAGATGCTCGGCATGCACCGCCGAATCGCAGGAGAACGACCAGAAAATCTTGGCCGCCAGCCGCGGGTGCGTCTCGAACAGCCCGACGATCCGCTCAAGCGGGACCATCGCCACGATGGCGTTGGTCAGTGTCTTGGTCGTGTACAGCGCGTCGTGGAAGAAGCAGCTCGGCACGCCGGCGAAATCGCCCGGGATCAGCAGGTCGACGATCTGGCGCTGCCCGTCGCGCAGGATACGGTAGCGAATGAGGCAGCCCTCTATGACAATATAGAGCGCGCGATTTTTCGATCCTTCGCTGAACAGCGCCTGGCGGCGCCGTACCTCGCGGATATCCCAGCCGAGCTCGCGCACGATCGGCAGTTCTTCCGGCGTCAGCGACACATTCTCCTTGAACCTGCGCAACAACACGGTCATCGCGCCGGGCTGTGCGTCCGACTGCGTCTCCATCCGAAACCCCCTATTAAAAATTCTTCGACCGTTGCTTTTTTGCGACAGTAGGAAAACCCGCGCGAAATGTCAAACCTATAACAAATAATCATTGGAGAAAATGCGAGAGCCCGGCGCCTTTCCGTGGCCGGAAATGGTACTTAGATAAGCGATATCGTGGTAAATCCGACTAAATATTCTCGAAACCCGCGACCAGAGGTGAGTACGATCGCGTGATGTAACCGTAACATAAGTAAATTGGCTTGGATCGTTCTTAACAAAATCAAGAATAAATCTGCGATTCAATTATATTTATCTTATAACAATGACATTTCGCAAATTCATGGTCGATATGTTACCCGCGCATGGCGATGATAGAAGCGCCTTCGATTGGACCACCGCGCGATGCGCATGGGACGTTGAACCAAGGGGGTAAACCATGAAGGGGCGTAAACTCGGCATCATCGCAGCGTTGGGCGGCAGCACGGCAGCGCTGGCGATGCTGACCGGCCTCGCCGGCGCCCGCGCCGACGATCTGCAAGTCAACCAGCAGATCCTCAACACGCGCATCGACCAGCTCGCCGCGGTCGGGCTGCAGCCCGGGGCCGGCGCGGTATTCTCGGTCGATCAGAACAGGGCGGCGGGCGCGGCGGTCACCGCCGGCAGCTTCCCGCGTTCGATCCTGATCCCCGGCACCGACACCTCGATCAAGATCTACGGCGAGATCACCGAGATCATCGACTACTACATGAGCGGCGGCCCTCCGAACAACTCGCCATGGAACACGACGGTCGGCGACAACGGCAATCTGCAGTCGCTTCCGTTGAATAATTCGGGCGTCGCCAAAGCCCGCAGCAACGGCATCTTCGGGCAGAGCCCGCGACAGTCGAAGATGGGCATCGAGACCCGCACCCCGACCCCGTTCGGCGAAGCCCGCACCGTGTTGGAGTGGGACTGGACCGAAGCCGGCTCATTCGTCCCGGGCGGCGCCGACCCGACCTCGGTGTCGGATAACCTCGCGCCCCGCTTCCGCTACGGCTATGGGACCTTGGGCGGACTCCTCGCCGGTCAGGCGACCTCGAACTTCTCCGACCCCGACGCCAACGGCGAGACGCTGGACTTCGGCGGCAATGTCGGCGAGCCGGGCCATGTCCGCATCCCGCAGGTGCGCTGGACGATGCCCGCCTGGTGGGGCGCCTCGCTGTCGTTCTCGGCCGAACAGCCCGAGACCATCATCGCCACCCAGAACGGTCTCGAAGGCACCGACGCCGGCGTGATCCCGACCCTGACGACCAGCTGCACCGCGGGTGCGCCGGCGGCGGTCAGTGCGGCGACCTCGACCTGCAGCACCAGCCTGCTGACCAGCGGCGTCACCCCGCTCAACATCACCAAGAGCACGGCGCCCGACTTCACCGCGGCCTGGTACCTGCCGCAGCCCTGGGGCCATATCGACTTCTCGGCGGTGCTGCGTCCCGGCATCGACGTCACCGACGGCCACTTCTTCGCCAAGGACTACATCGGCTACGGCGGTCATGTCGGCATCGACATCAAGCCGGGCTGGTTCGGTTGGGTGAAGGACGACTTCATCATGCACTTCACCGCCGGCGACACGATCGGCCCGTTCCTCAACAGCAGCACCAATTTCGACCTGGCGACGAATTACGGCCTGCCCTCGACCTCGGCCTCGGCCGGGACCTATGGCGGGTTCAACGGCCCGACGTCGGCAGCCTCGGCGGCGGCGATCCTCTTCAAGCCGACGCAGGAAATGGGTGCGGAAATCGGCTACCAGCATTGGTGGCTCGACAATCTGCGTAGCAACATCAATGGCGGCTTCAACGCCCATTATGGCATCCCGATCGCCCTGGTCGGCCCGGCGCAGGCGGGCTCGATCAACAAAGAGCTGATCAATGCGCACGTCAATCTGATCTGGAACCCGGTGTCGTTCGTGGATGTCGGCCTCGAATATACCTGGGGTCAGCGCACCGTGCTGAACAACCACACCGGCACGCAGAACGTGCTGATCAGCAAGTTCGCGTTCCGCTTCTAGCCGCTTCGCTCTTCGGAGCGAGATAGGAAACCCGTCGGCCTCGGCCGGCGGGTTTTTCTTTGCCCCCAACCGCCGGGCTGGCGCCGGGGCGCCTCTGATCGAGAGTCCCTGAAATAACCGCAAAAGCCGACCTGAAGCGGCGCCCGGCGGTGCACCAAGATGCCGGGGCGCGCTTAAAGCTGCATGGCTTCGCCGCTAACGGAGGTACGCTGGCCGGCGTCCCGGCCGGAGGGGCCCGGCTTTTGCCGCGGCGCGACGTTCCCGCCGGTTCAATGCACCTCGGACAGGAAGGCGTTATTGCGCCGGTTCGAGAAGCGGTGCCGTCTCCGCGCTCTTCGCCGCCTCGATCTCGGCGACCTTCTTTTCGACCAGCTCGACCAAATGGTCGACGATGCTGGCATCCTTGAGCCGGTGATCGGTGACCCCGCTCAGATAGATCTGGTGCGTGTTGTTGCCGCCGCCGGTGAGGCCGATATCGGTTTCGCGCGCCTCGCCCGGCCCGTTGACGACGCAGCCGATGACCGAGAGGGTCAGCGGCGTCGTGATATGGGCGAGCCGCTCCTCGAGCGCGGCGACCGTCTTGATCACCTCGAATTGCTGGCGCGCGCAGGACGGGCAGGAAATCACCGTCACCCCGCGCCGGCGCAGGCCGAGCGATTTGAGCATGTCGAACCCGACCTTGATCTCCTCGACCGGATCGGCCGACAGCGAGACGCGGATCGTGTCGCCGATCCCCGCCCAGAGCAGCATCCCCATGCCGATTGACGATTTGACCGTGCCGCTGCGCAGGCCGCCCGCCTCGGTGATGCCGAGATGCAGCGGGTAGTCGCAGGCCTCGGCAAGCTGCTGATACGCTGCCACGGCGAGGAACACGTCGGACGCCTTGCAGGAAATCTTGAACTCGAAGAAGTCGTTATCTTCGAGAATCTTGGCGTGATAGAGCGCGCTTTCGACCATCGCCTCGGGGCACGGCTCGCCATATTTTTCGAGGAACTGGCGTTCGAGCGACCCGGCATTGACGCCGATGCGCATCGAGCAGCCGTGATCCTTCGCCGCCTTCACGACTTCGCGCACGCGGTCGGCCGAGCCGATATTGCCCGGGTTGATGCGCAGGCAGGCGGCGCCGCTTTCGGCCGCCTCGATCGCTCGCCTGTAGTGGAAATGGATGTCGGCGACGATCGGCACGTTCACCTGCCGCACGATGTCCTTGAGCGCCAGCGCCGATTCCTGGTCCGGGCAGGAAATGCGCACGATATCCGCGCCGGCGCGCTCCAGCGCCTGCACCTGCTCGACCGTGGCCTTGACGTCGTGCGTCACCGTATTGGTCATCGACTGCACAGTGATCGGCGCATCGCCGCCAACAGGCACGTTGCCGACATAGATCTTGCGGCAGGCGCGGCGGTGGATATCGCGATACGGGCGAATGCTCATCAGGTCCTCGCGGGAGTTTCTACCTCGCGTTATAGAACGCCTCGGTTACCGATAAAAGACTGCTACTAACCGTGAACGGCCGTCCCCGCCGCCAGTTCGCCGGGATCGAGCGCGACGTCGCGGCGCAGGGCGCCGATCCCGCCGATCGAGGGCGCGGTCTTGCCGTCGACCGCGATCTCCAACGCCCCGGCATTGCCGGTGCGCAGCGACAGACCCGATCGCGCCGGCACGGCATAGACCTCGCCCGATTTCAGCACCCGCGAAAAGACGATCGACTGGTCGGCGGCGCGTACCTGGATCCAGCAATCGGCGACCGCACGAATCGTGACGCGGCCGGCTTGGGTGGCGGTGGCTGCTGCCGCCGGTGCCGTCGCCGGCGGTGCGGCTGAAGCTGCTTGCGCCGGGGCGGGCTGGGGTTGTGCTACGTCCACCGGCGCCGGAGGAGCAGCCGGCAGCGCTGCCGGCTTTGCCGGCGGCGGCTGTGACGGTACCGCGGCGACCTGCGGGAGAACCGGCGTGTTGGCAGTGATCGAGCGCCCCTGCAGATCGCCGGGCGCGGCTGACGGCGGCGGCGATGCTTGCGGCGGCGACGCGGCGGCGCCGTAAAGGCTCGCCGGCGGCGACGAGGGCAATCGGGCCAGCGATGTCGCGCCGGCGTTGTCGTCGGTACTACGCGGCATGGCTTGCGGCGACGGCGGCGCGACGAGCACGGGCGTCGGCTGCGGCGCCTGGAGGGCGGCGGGCACGTCGGCGACGCGCGCCGGCCGGTCGCGCTCCTCGGTCGACAGGTAATACCAGATGCCGTAGCCGCACAGCGCCAGGATCAGCGCGACCAGCACCAGCGCGCCACCCGGCAGGCTGCGCTCGCCGAGCGGCACCGGCAGCGCCAGATCGGGCCGCGCGGTGACCCCGGCCGCCTCGGTCTTGAAACGTGCCAGTACCTGCTCGGCATCGAGCCCGAGAAAATCCGAATAGGCACGGACAAAGCCGATTGCGTAAGTCGGCCCGGGCAAATCGTGGGTACGCCCCTGCTCGAGCGAAGCGAGATAAGACGGCTTGATCCGCAGCATCGCCCCGATCTCGTCGAGGTCGAGGCCGAGATCCTCGCGCCGCTCCTGCAGCAGCTCGCCGACCATGCTCGTTCGCGGCTGCAGCCGCGCCTGCTCGGTCGGGCTCTCAGTAAACGGCGTTTTGATCCGCTGGAAGAACGTCACACGGGGTACCCGCTTCGTTGCCCCTCTATACTAAAGTCGGCCGATGCTGTCGATTCGCCGCCCGCGCGCGGCCGCGTCACAGCGCCACCGCATGGTCGCGCGCATAGGCCTGAAGCCGCTGCCGCAGCGAATGGTCGGGCCGCGTGCCGATCTCATCGAGATAGCGCGCCGCGCCGCCGGCATCGAGGCTGCGGATCATCGTCTTGATCGGCCCGAGCGCGGTCGCGGTCAGCGACAGGGTTCGGATGCCGAGCCCGATCAGCATCATCGCCTCGACCGGGTTGCCGGCCATCTCGCCGCACATGCTGAGCGGCACGCCGGCAGCGGTGCATTTGGCGATGACGTCGCGGAACAGCGCCACCATCGGCGCCGAGATCAGGTCGTAGCGGTCGGCAAGCCGCGGGTTGCCGCGGTCGCACGCAAAGAGGAACTGGGCGAGGTCGTTGGTGCCGATCGAGAGAAAATCGATGCGGGCGAACAATTCCGGCAGCTGCCACAACAGTGACGGCACCTCTAGCATCACCCCGACCTTGACCGAGCGCGGAGGTGCGTGGCCCTCTTCCGCCGCCCGCCGACCTTCGCGATCGAGCAGCGCCTTCGCCCGGTCGAATTCGGCGACCTCGGCGATCATCGGAAACTTGACCCAAAGATCGCGGCCGGCAGCGGCGCGCAGCAACGCGCGCAACTGCTGGCGCAGCATCGCCGGCCGATCGAGCCCGATGCGGATCGCCCGCCATCCCATCGCAGGATTGTCCTCGGCGGCGTGGCTCAGATAGGGCAGCACCTTGTCGCCGCCGATATCGAGCGTGCGAAAGACGATCTGCTTTTCGCCGACCTGCTCGAAGGCGCGGCGGTAGAAGCCGGTCTGGTCGGCGACATCGGGAAAGGCGTCGCGGGTGAGGAGCGGAATTTCGGTGCGAAACAGACCGACGCCTTCGGCGCCGGTCGCCGCGACCTGCACCAGATCGATCAGCAGCCCGGCATTGAGGAGGAGGCGGATCGGCACGCCGTCGCGCGTCACCGCCGGCTCGTCGCGCAGCGTGTCGTAATAGGCGCGGCGGCGTGAGCGCTCGTCGATCGCATCGACGATCGACTGGTGGATGTCCTCGCTCGGGCGGATCAGCACGACGCCGCGGTCGCCGTCGACGACGATCGTATCCCCGGCCTCGACGCGGCTTGTCGCATCCTCGACCCGGCCGACCACCGGAATGTCGAAGGCGCGCGCGACAATCGCGACATGCGCGGTCGGCGACCCCTCCTCCAGCACCAGCCCGCGGATGCGGCGATGCGCATAGTCCAACAGCTCGGCCGGCCCCATCGAATGGGCGACGAGGATGAATTCGGGCGGCAGCGCGGCAATATCAGGGCCGCTCAGCGCACCGGCGAGGAAATGCTGCAGGCGGTTCGCCAAATCTTCGAGGTCGAACAGGCGCTCGCGCAGATAGGGATCGGCCATCTGCATCATCCGGGTGCGGGTTTCCTCGCGGATTTTCTGCACCGCCGCCTCGGCGGTGAGCCCGCTCTTGACCGCGTCGGTGATACGCCCGAGCCAGCCGCGATCGGCCGCGAACATGCGGTAGGTCTCGATGATGTCGCGATGCTCGCCGGCGCCGAGGCCGCGGCTGGCCGCGACCAGATCGTCGATCGCCCTCTGCATCGCGCTCACCGCGCGCCGCAGGCGGACCAGCTCGGCATCGATGTCCTCGGCGACGACTTGGCGGATCACCAGCTGCGGCGTGTGCAGCACCGCCGGGCCGATCGCCAGCCCCTCATTGAGCCGCACGCCGTTCAAGCGCAGCGGCAGCAGCGCGCCGCTGCTGCTTTGCGCCAGTTCGAGCGGGTTGACCAGCTCGCCGCTGGCGGCCAGCTCGGCGACGATCATCGCGATCGTTTGGGCGATCTCGATCTCGTCCTCGGTATAGCGGCGCGGCGTGCGGTTCTGCACGACCAGCACACCGAGCACCCGGCCGCCGCGCAGAATCGGAACGCCCATCAGCGAGTGGTAGATCTCCTCGCCGGTCTCCGGACGATAGGCGAAATCGGGATGCGCCTGGGCGTCAGCCAGCGCCAGCGGACGCGCCGTCGCCGCGATGCTGCCGACCAGGCCCTCGCCGACGCGTAGCCTCGTGCGGTGCACCGCCTCCGGCCGCAACCCCTCGGTTGCGAACAGTTCGAGCACCTCGCCGGCGCGCATCACGTAGATCGAACAGACCTCGGCGACCATCTCGGCGGCGACGAGCAGGACGATGCGGTCGAGCCGCTCCTGGGCGCTGCCCGGCGCCGCCATGACGTCGCGCAGCCGGCGCAGCAGGCGCCGCGTGCCGGTGACATGGGTCGCCGCGACTCCGCCCGGCGCGCTTCCCGGAAGCGGCCCCGACGGGCTACCCGGTGAGGTCGCCGGTGCGGCCGCTGGGGGGCTTGCGGGGATTTCGTTCATCTGCCCTGGTCCCGGTCCCCCGCGGCATGCGGCCGCATGGCCGAAGGCGGTGTGTCGGCCCAACGGCCATCGATCGCCGCCAAGGCCTGACCGACCAGCTCGTCGAGAATCTCGGCAACGCTCTGCTCGCGGGTGACGAGGCCGACGCTCTGTCCGGCCATCAGCGAGCCGCCCTCGACATCGCCGTCAATCACCGCACGGCGCAACGCTCCCGCCCAGAAATGCTCGATTTCGAGTTGCGCATCCTTCTGACTCAATTCACCGCGCGAGAAGCGCTCGATCACCGCGCGCTGCGTCGCGGTGAATTTCTCGGTCGCCGGGTTGCCCAGCGCGCGCACCGGGATCACCGGGAAGCGGCTATCGAGCTGCACCGAGGGCATCGCGTCGCGCGCCGCGGCGCGGATGAAGGCGCGCTTGAAATTGGCGTGCGCGATCGATTCGTGGGCGCAGACGAAACGCGTGCCGAGTTGCACGCCGGCGGCACCCATTTCGAGATAGGAGACGATTGCCTCGCCGCGCCCGATCCCGCCGGCGACAAATACCGGCACGGCGCCCATATGCGGCAGCACTTCCTGCGCCAGCACCGCGGTCGATACCGGGCCGATATGGCCGCCGGCCTCGCTGCCCTCGATAACGATCGCCTCGGCGCCGCTGCGCACCAGCTTTTTTGCCAGCACCAGCGCCGGCGCAAAGCACACCGCGCGCGCGCCGCCGTCGCGGATGCGGGCGATCGCCGCGCCGGGCGGAATGCCGCCCGCCAGCACGACATGGCCGACACGATGCTCCAAGCAGACGTCGATCAGCCCCATGAGCTGCGGGTGCATCGTGATGAGGTTGACGCCGAACGGGCGGCGGGTCAGCGTCGCCGTCGCCGCGATCTCGGCCGAGAGCAGCTCGGGCGACATCGACCCCGAGGCGATGACGCCGAACCCGCCGGCATTGGAGATCGCCGCGACGAGGCTGCGCTCCGACACCCAGGTCATCGCACCGCCCATGACCGCGAGCTCGGTGCCGAGGAAGTCGCGGCCGCGCGCCCACAATCGGTCGAGCACGGCGCGCGACGCGTCGTCCGGCGCCGCGATGCGCGTGCGGGTCTCGCCCCGCTCGCTAGTGACGAAGGTTGCGGTCATCCGGCCTCGTCGAGCCCGTAGGCGGTATGCAGCGCGCGCAGCGCCAACTCGGTGTAGTCGGCGGCGATCAGCACGCTGACCTTAATCTCCGAGGTCGAGATCACCTGGATGTTGATGCCGCGCTCGGCGAGCGTCTTGAACATAAGTTGGGCGACGCCGGCATGGCTGCGCATGCCGACCCCGATCACCGAAATCTTGACGACATTGGAATCGGGCCGCAGCGCCTTGAAGCCGAGCATCTTACGGTTCTCGCCGAGCACCGCCAGCGCGCGGTCGAGATCGGCGCGGCCGACGGTGAAGGTCATGTCGGTCGTCGCGCCGTCGGCCGACACGTTCTGCACGATCATGTCGACGTTGATCGCATTATCGGCGAGCGGCCCGAACAGCGCCGCGGCCACGCCGGGGCGGTCGGCGACCCGTTCGACCGTGATTTTCGCCTCGTCGCGGCTATAGGCGATGCCGCTGACTACTCGGTTTTCCACAATCTCGTCCTCGTCGACAACGAGCGTGCCGGGCGTGTCGGTAAAGCTCGACAGCACCTGCAGCCGCACCCGATTGTTCATCGCCATCGCCACCGAGCGCGTCTCCAGAACCCGCGCGCCCTGCGAGGCCATCTCGAGCATTTCCTCGAACGCGATTCTATCGAGCTTCCTCGCTTTCGCAACGATACGCGGGTCGGTCGTGTAGATGCCTTCGACATCGGTGAAGATATCGCAGCGATCGGCCTTGAGCTCTGCCGCCATCGCCACCGCCGAGGTGTCCGACCCGCCACGCCCCAGCGTGGTGATGCGCCCGTCGGGCCCGATCCCCTGAAACCCGGCGACCACCGCGACTTGGCCCGCGGCGAGTCTGCGCTCGACTTCCGTGGTCTCGATCGCCTCGATCCGCGCCTTGCCGTGCGCATCGTCGGTGCGGATCGGAATTTGCCAGCCGAGCCAGGAGCGCGCCTCGACGCCGATATCCTGCAAGGCCAATGCCATCAACCCGGCCGTCACCTGCTCGCCGCTGGCGACGACGGCGTCGTATTCGCGGGTATCGTGCAGGCGGCTCATCGTGCCGACCCAATCGACGAGCTGATTCGTCGTGCCGGCCATCGCCGAGACGACGACGACGATCTCGTTGCCGGCGCCGACCTCGCGCTTGACGCGCTGCGCGGCATTGCGGATGCGCTCGATGTCCTTGACCGAGGTGCCGCCGAATTTCTGAACGATACGCGCCATCGTTTGCCGCAAATCCCCCGCGCATGGTTTTACGCCGGCAAGCCCGGCCCCATATCCTCGGCATACTCCTTTGCGACGCCCCGGGCTATACGGACCGGCCAGATCAACGGGATTCGGGCCAGATGAAGGCAACCAGCGAGACCAGCGATCGAGGTGTCGATCCCGATGAGGTCGCGCGCTTCGCGGCGCATGCGGCGAGTTGGTGGGACCCCGCCGGCAGCTTCGCGCGGCTGCACCGGCTGACCCCCGCGCGCCTGGCTTTCATGCGCGGCGCACTCGATGCGCATTTCGCCTGCGACCCACGCGCTCTCGCGCCGTTTGCCGGGCTGTCGCTGTGCGATGTCGGTTGCGGCGGCGGTCTCGTCGCCGAGCCGATGGCGCGGCTCGGCTTCGCGGTCACCGCGATCGACGCCGATGCCGAGGCGATCGGCATTGCCCGCGCCCATGCCGAGGCCGGCGGGTTCGACATCGACTACCGCACGGAAACCACCGAGACGCTGCTCGAAGAACGCCGACAATTCGATGTCGTGCTAGCGCTGGAGATCGTCGAGCATGTGCCCGACCCCGACGCATTCCTCGCCGGCTGTGCGGCCCTCGTAAAGCCCGGCGGGATGTTTGTCGGCGCGACCCTCAACCGCACGCCGCAGGCCTATGCGCTGGCGATTGTCGGCGCCGAATATGTGATGCGCTGGCTGCCGCGCGGGACGCATGACTGGCGGCGTTTTCTGCGCCCGTCGGAATTCGTGCTAGGCCTTCGCCATGGCGGGCTGACGGCGACCGCCCTCAAAGGCCTGCGCTACCGCCCGCTGACCGGCGACTGGGTGCACTCGGACGATCTTTCGGTCAACTACATGGTGACGGCGGTCAAGCGATGACCGCCTCAGGCATCGGGCGGCGGAGCCCAGGGAATGCGGCCGAACTCGATGCCTTCCTCGGCGAGCGCCTTCGATTCGGCATCGCTCGCCTCGCCGTAAATGCCGCGCGGATCGGCCTCGCCGTAATGAATCTTGCGCGCCTCTTCGGCGAATTGCTCGCCGACGTAATCGCAATTCTTTTCGACCTGCTGGCGCATCTTCACCAGCATCTGGCGCATCTGTGCCGGCGAAAGCGGCGGCCCCGCGTCGCGCGTACGGCCGATGCTCGGCGCCATCAGCGCCTTCTCGACATGAGTGTCGCCGCATTCGGGACAGGCGACCTCGCCCGCCTGCTGCTGCGCCTCGTACCCCTCGCCGCTGCGGAACCAGGCCTCGAACTCGTGGCCTTCCTTGCAGCGCAGAGAAAACCGGATCATCGACGCGACCTCCTCGATCCTCCATCTATATAACGCAGCGCGGGGATTTGGCAATTACGGGGCGACAGTGCTAACAAGCGATGAAACAGTCTTTTCCCACTGGGTTTTGCGCTTCCTGCCGCTGATCCGGCCGCGCGGCCGGGTGCTCGACCTCGCCGCCGGCGGCGGCCGGCACACAAGGCTGCTGCTCGACCGCGGCTACCGCGTCCATGCCGTCGACCGCGACACCGCCGCGCTGGCGCCGCTCGCCGGCCCGGATTGCACCGTCGAGGCGATCGACCTCGAAACCGGCGCGCCCTGGCCGCTCGCGACGAATTAC
>DASZLY010000097.1:0-4310 GCA_035552135.1 Allostellaceae bacterium
CGCGCGATGTCCATGTCGCCGCGCGCGGTGCCCTGATAGTCGCGGATCGGCGCCGCGTCGGTGGTAAACACGACCTCGAACAGCGGCGGCTCGCCCATCAACTGGGCGGCGACGCCGGCCTCGCGCAGGAGCTGCGCGAGCGTGCTCATCAGCTCGCGCCCGGTCGCGTGGATCTGCTCGTAGGCGCCCGGCCGGCGCAAGATATCGAGCGTCGCGAGGCCCGCGGCCGCGGCCACCGGGTTGCCCGACAGCGTGCCGATCTGCATCAGGAACGCGTCGTCGCCGACCTTGCCCTTGTCGAAATGCGCCATGATCTCGGCCTTGCCGGTGATCGCCGCGAGCGGGAACCCGCCGCCGATCACCTTGCCGAGCGTGCAGAGGTCGGGGACGACATCGTAATATTCCTGCGCGCCGCCATAGGCGAGGCGGAACCCGGTCACCACCTCGTCGAAAATCAGCGGGATGTCGTTGTCCTGCGTCAGCTTGCGCAAAGCGGCGAGAAAGCCCGGCGCCGGCGGGATGATGCGCTGGAACGGCTCGAGGATCACCGCGGCGATCTCGTCCTTGTGCTCGCGCACGATGCCGGCGACCGCCTCGATATTGTTGAACGGCGCGATCAGCATCTCGTCGCGCAAGGATCGTGGAATGCCGGCGGAATCGGGCACCGCCGCCGGGTAGTTGGCCGAGCGCTTCGGCGCCAGGCTCATCAGCGAATAATCGCTCATGCCGTGATAGCCGCCCTCGAACTTGAGGATCTTGTCGCGCTTCGTGTAGGCGCGCGCCGCGCGCATCGCATAGAGATCCGCCTCGGACCCGGTCGAAACGAAACGCACCTGTTCGGAGCACGGCACCGCCGCGACGATCGCCTCGGCAAGCTCAATGCCCCAGCGGTTATTGGCGAAGAAGGTCGTGCCTTGGGCGATGCGCTCCTGCGCCGCCGCGGTCACCTCGGGATGCGCGTGGCCGACCAGCATCGGCCCCGAGCCGAGCAGGAAATCGACGTATTCCTTGCCGTTCTCGTCCCACACCCGGCCGCCGCGCCCCTCGCGGATCACCACGTCGCCGGTCATGTTGCCAAACGTCCCGCCCGGCAGCACCCGCTTCGCGGTGTCGATCAGCCCGTCCTGCACGGTGCTCGCCATCGGTGCGCTCATCTCGGCATTCCTCTCAAGCGGCGATCATCGCCGCAATAACCTCATCCGCGCAGACGAGACGCAAGATGGAATTTTCGCAACGAGAAAACGCTTGACGATCATGTTCTCTATTTGTTCTCATAACGGCAGTTGGACCGATCGGAGCCCCCATGCTCGGCCGCGATCTTCTGAAACGCGACGCCTTTCACCCCGCGCTCGGCGACTGCAACTCGCCGGACGAGGTCTTGCAGACCGGGCGGCCCGGCAACGCGGCGGCCGACGCGGTGTTCTTCGCCGTACAGCCGCCGCCCGCAACGGCGCCGTGCATTTCACGGCTCTCCTGGCATTTGCGCAACAAGCACAGGCTGACCGGCAAACCACTGCGGCCGGGATGCTTTCACGTCTCGCTGCTCTTCGCGGGCTATCACGGGCAGATGCCGCCGGCAACGCTGGACGCCTTTATCCGGGCCGCCGGGACGGTCGCGATGCCCCGGTTTCGCATCGGCTTCGATTGGGCGGCGAGCCTGCGCCACACCGGCAAGCGGCCGCTGGTGCTGCGCGGCGATGACGGCGTGAGCGGGCTGCTCTGGCTGCGCGACAGGCTGGTCGCCGCGACCATGGATGTTGTGGGCGGCATTCCCGCCGCCCGCAGCAATTTCACCCCGCACCTCACCCTGCTTTACGACGAAGCCGAAATCCGCGAGGAGCCGGTCGAGGAGATCGGCTGGCCGGTGAGCGAGTTCGTCCTCGTCCGCAGCGTTTTCGGGCAAAGCCGGCACATCGTGCTGCGGCGCTGGCCGCTGCGCGGCTGAGCCTCGCACCGATGCCTTACGCCGGGACGGGCGCCTCGGGATGCAGCAGCCTCGCCTGGCGCAAATCCGACCACAGCGCGGCCGGGATGGGATGCGCGAGCAGATCGAGATTGGCGCGGAACTCGGCGGCGTTGCGCGGGCCGGGGATGATCGCCGCGACCGCCGGATGCGCCAGCGGGAATTGCAGCGCCGCCGCCGGCAGCGGCACGTGATGGCTGTCGCAGATCGCGGCGATCTGCCTGACGCGGGCCATTACGTCGGCCGGCGCCGGGGCGTAGTTCCAGGTGTCGCGGCCGGCGAGGATGCCCGAATTGAGCGGCCCGCCGACGACGATCGAGGTGCCCGCGGCGACGCATTTCGGCAGCAGATCGTCGAGCGGCGCCTGCTCCAGCAGCGTGTAGCGGCCGGCGAGCAGGAACGCGTCCCACTGGCCCCATTCCATCGCCTCCAGCAGCACCTCGCGCTCGTTGACGCCGATCCCGAACGCCGACACCGCGCCCGAACGCCGCAATCCCTCGAGCGCGCGATAGCCGCTGTCGCGCAGGATTTTCATGTGACCCGCATGCGCGTCGCCGTGCTGGTAGCGGCCGATATCGTGGACGTAGACGATGTCGATCTTGGCGAGGCCGAGCCGCTGATAGCTGTCCGCGAACGAGCGCATGATCCCGTCATAGGAATAGTCGTAGACCGGGTCGAACGGCAGCGGATGGGCGCGGCCGTCGGCGAAAATTCCGGTCGCATTGGGCTTCAGCAGCCGCCCGACCTTGGTCGACAGCACCCAGTCGCCGCGCGGCCGGTCGCGCAGCGCATCGCCGACCGCCCGCTCCGCCTGGCCGACGCCATAGAACGGCGCGGTGTCGACATAGCGCACCCCGGCCGCCCACGCCGCGCCGACAATCTCTTCCGCCGCCCGGCGCGCGACCTCGATGCGGCTGCCGCCCAAGGTCGCGCAGCCAAGCCCCAATTCCGTCACCTGCAGCCCGGTGCGCCCGATCCGCCGCTTCGCGAATTCCGCCATCATGCCCTCCCGCATCGCCTGATCGATGATATCGCGATTGCCGCCATGCCGTCCCGCCGGTTGACAGCGGCGAAACGCTGCCGCGATCCTTGCCGGACGCATTGAAGGAGACGCGGCGATGGCGCTCGACCTACTCGTCAAGAACGGCACGGTGATCGACGGTTCGGGGCTGCCGCGCTATCGCGCCGATGTCGGCGTCAAGGGCGGGCGGATCGTCCAGATCGGCCGCATCCGCGAGCCCGCCGAGCGCGTCGTCGACGCCGAGGGGATGATCGTCGCGCCCGGGTTTATCGACGGCCACACCCATATGGACGCGCAGGTCAATTGGGACCCGCTCGGCAGCTGCTCGTGCTGGCATGGCGTGACGAGCGTGGTGATGGGCAATTGCGGCTTTGCCCTGGCGCCGTGCAAGCCGCAGGACCGCGAGTGGTTCGCGCGCTGCCTGACCGCGGTCGAGGACATCCCGACCGAGGCGATGATGGAAGGCATCGACTGGACCTGGGAGACCTTCCCCGAATACCTCGCCACCGTCGAGCGCCTGCCCAAGGGGCTCAATTACGGCGCCTATATCGGCCATTCGGCGCTGCGCATGTACGCGATGGGCGCCGGACGCGGCCTCGCCGAAACCGCGAACGAAGACGATCTCAGGCGCATGGAGCACGCCGTCGCCGAGGCCTTGAAGGCCGGCGCGCTCGGCTTTTCGACCTCGCGGGCAACGACGCATGTCACTCCCGACGAAACGCCCGTCGCCAGCCGCATCGCCGAGTGGCGCGAGATCGAGCGCCTCGTCGGCGTGATGGGCGCGCTCGATAGCGGCATCTTCCAGGTCGGGCCGGACATCTCGGGCGGCGAGGCGCAGAAAGCCTGCCTCGAAAAGCTGCGCAAGATCGCCATCGACAGCGGCCGGCCGATCATGTTCGGCATGCTGGCGACCAAGCAGGGCATCGACCCCAACCCCTGGGATTTCCAGACCCAATTCATGGACGAGACGGTCGCGCTCGGCGGCCGCATGTACGGGCAGGCGACGACACGCTCGATCAACGCGATGTTTTCGCTGAAATCGTATCTGCCGTTCGACGTGCTGCCGGCCTGGAAGGAGGTGCGCGCCCTGCCGCTCGCCGAGCAGCAGGCACGGCTGCGCGACCCCGAGGTGCGCGCCCGCCTCGTTGCCGCCGAAGCCGGGATGAAGCCGCGCGAGCGCACGCTGCAAGGCGGCGGCGCGGCGACCACCGATCCGCGCAAGCCCGATTACGACAACCTCTTCCCGATGCTCTCGGTCGATTGGGACGATCCCAGCATCGGCGACCTGTCGCGCCGCCAGAACCGGCATCCGGTCGAGGTGATCAT
>DASZLY010000098.1:0-2313 GCA_035552135.1 Allostellaceae bacterium
CCGCTCGGAAACCCGAGCGCCGCGACATTGCGCTCGGTCGCCGCTTTCTGCTCGGCGCTGCGGTTGGTGACGTAGAACACCTTGACGCCCTTGCCGGCCGCGTATGCCGCGAAATCGACCGCGCCGGGGATCGCCTTGGCGTCGGCAGACTGGACCCATTTGTCCCAGCTCTTCGGGTCGAAACCGGTATGGTTGACGACGAGCCAAGCCTCGTAGGGCGAATTGTCGAGCGCCGTCTCGTCGAGGTCGAGGATCACCGCCGGCGGCAGGTTTTTGTAATCCCCGGTCTGGTCGTAGGCGGTCCATGCCGGGTCGGCGAGCGCCTCGTCGAGCCGCAGCTTGGCCAGCGCATAGATCGCCAGGCAATTCGCCCGGTACTCGACCGAGCGCTGCATCCACAGCTCGGCATTGAGCAGGTCGCTTTGCGGCACCGCGTCGGCTGCGACAGCGACGGTCGCGAACGTCGTCAACGCGATAGCGAGGGCGGACCGCCTCATCGCCAAGCCGAAACGTTCCGACATCACTCGCCGCTCGCGGCGCGCTGTTTCAGCGCGTCGAGCCAGCGGCGCAGCACCGCGGCATGCCCGGCAAGCCGATGCTCGATTTCCGCGCCGAGTTCGCTGCGATACAGGTGAACCGCGAGGTTCCGATCCTGGCCGAGCCGCTTCGCAGCTTCGGCGTCTTCATCCGAAAGCCAGCCCAGCCGTCGCGCCCCGCGGATTGCGGCATTCGGCGAGGCGGCCTCGACGTTTTCGTATTGTCCAAGGATCGCTTGGCATGATTTCCACACCGCCTCGAACGTGTAGATCAGCCGCAGAATGGCGGCGTCGCGTTCGACAAGGGATAGTGACGCTCCCGCTACCGCGTCGTCCAGGGTTGCGAGCGCAGCAGCCGCCTCCGCCAGCCGGCGTTCTACCCTTTCCACTTCACGCCCTCGCGCCCGATCTCTTCGAGTAAGCCTGGCTCAGCCGTACGCAAATCGACGAGATCGACATCGTACGGAATGGTGCTTTGCTCGATATCGGCTTCAAGGTCGCCGAAAAATCCGGCGGGCAGGGCATCTCGTGGCAAAATGCCGATGTCGATGTCGCTGCGCCGCCGAACCTCGTCGCGTGCGCAGGAACCGAACAACCACACCTCGGCGTCATGATCGCCGAGCGCCTCGAGCACCATGCGCTTCAGCTCCTCGATGGCCCGAAGGCGAACCAGGTTCACGGCTATTCCGCGGCGCTGCTCGCGACGCGGCGCGGCGCTGCGAGGCGGCGCGCGAGGTAGGGCTGCAGATAGTGGCCGGTGTGGCTCTCGGCGACGTGGGCCACATCTTCTGGCGTGCCGGTGGCGACGATGCGGCCGCCGCCGTCGCCGCCCTCGGGGCCGAGATCGATCAGCCAGTCGGCGGTCTTGATGACTTCGAGATTGTGCTCGATCACCAGTACCGTGTTGCCGGACTCGACCAGCGCATGCAGCACTTCCAGGAGCTTGCGCACGTCCTCGAAATGCAGCCCCGTCGTCGGCTCGTCGAGGATGTAGAGCGTGCGTCCGGTGGCGCGGCGCGACAGCTCCTTCGACAGCTTGACGCGCTGCGCTTCGCCGCCCGACAGCGTCGTCGCCGGCTGGCCGACATGGATGTAGCCGAGCCCGACCCGCTGCAACGTCACCAGCTTGTCGCGGATCGACGGCACCGCGCGGAAGAAATCGGCGCCCTCGTCGACGGTCATGTCGAGCACGTCGGCGATCGACTTGCCGCGGAACAGCACCTCCAGGGTCTCGCGGTTGTAGCGCTTGCCCTTGCACACGTCGCACTGCACGTAGACGTCGGGCAGGAAGTGCATCTCGATCTTGATGACGCCGTCGCCCTGGCACGCCTCGCAGCGTCCGCCCTTGACATTGAACGAAAAGCGCCCGGGCTGATAGCCGCGCGCCTTGGCCTCGGGCAATCCGGCGAACCAGTCGCGGATCGGCGTGAAGCAGCCGGTATAGGTCGCCGGGTTGGAGCGCGGGGTGCGGCCGATCGGCGACTGGTCGATATCGACGATCTTGTCGAGGAACTCGACACCCTCCAGCCGCTCGAACGGCGCCGCCTGCTCGCGCGCGTTGTTGAGCCGCTTGGCGAGCGCCTTGTAGAGCGTCTCGACGATCAGCGTCGACTTGCCGCCGCCCGACACGCCGGTGACGCAGGTGAAGGTGCCGAGCGGGAAATCGACGCTGACATTCTTCAGGTTGTTGCCGGTGGCACCGACCACGCTCAGCTTGCGCTGCGGATCGCCGCGCCGGCGCTTGGCCGGCAGCGGGATCGAGCGTGTGCCGGTCAGG
>DASZLY010000099.1:0-2064 GCA_035552135.1 Allostellaceae bacterium
GGGGTGATCGGCACCGTCAAATCGGCGCTCGAGCTGGCGCCGGCGGCGGCGGCGTAATCGCCATGCTTGCTTCCACGCCATCCCGGCCCCCGCGTCTGGCCTCCGGCCAGCGCGAGCGCGGACTCGCGGGCCAGGGTGGTGCGATGGGTCGATTTATGAGCGCGTGTCCCTGGTAGGCCGCGCGCTACTTGCGTTCTCGTCGCAAAGGGGCCGCAATCGGCCCCTTTTTCTATTGCCGTTTCAGATTCGAGGATTGGGTCATGGACGATCCACAACAACTGCAAAAGGCCGGGCTCGGCGAAATCGCCGCGGCCCAGGTGCCCGAAGCGCTCGAACAGGTTCGCATCAAGTATCTCGGCCGCCAGGGGCTGGTGACCGGGCTGATGCGCGGGCTGGGCGCGATGGCCGCCGACGAGCGGCGCGCCGCCGGCGCGCGGCTCAACACCTTGAAGGACACGATCGGCGCGGCGATCGATGCGCGCGCCGCCGAGCTCGGGCGCACCGCGCTGTCGAACCGGCTCGCCGCCGAGCGCGCCGACGCGACGCTGCCGGCAATGCCGGCCGCGCAGGGCCGTATCCACCCGATCAGCCAGACCGTCGACGAGATCGTCGCGATTTTCGGCGAGATGGGGTTCACCGTCGCCGAGGGCCCGCATATCGAGGAGGATTTCTACAATTTCACCGCGCTCAACATCCCGCCCGAGCACCCGGCGCGGCAGGAGCACGACACGTTCTATCTGCCCGAGCGCGGCGACGGGTCGCGCCTTGTGCTGCGCACTCATACCTCGCCGGTGCAGGTGCGCACGATGCTGAAGCAGAAGCCGCCGATCCGCATCATCGTCCCCGGCCGCACGTTCCGCTGCGACCATGACGCGACGCACTCGCCGATGTTCCATCAGGTCGAGGGGCTGGTGATCGACCGCACGACGCATATGGGCCACCTGAAGGGCTGCCTCATCGAGTTCTGCCGCGCGTTCTTCGACGTCGACGATCTGCCGGTGCGCTTCCGGCCGAGCTATTTCCCGTTCACCGAGCCTTCGGCCGAGGTCGATATCGGCTGCTCGCGTGAGGGCGGCGAGCTGAAGATCGGCGCCGGGAGTGGCTGGCTGGAAATCCTCGGGAGCGGCATGGTGCACCCGCAAGTGCTGCGCAATTGCGGCATCGACCCCGACGAGTACCAGGGCTTTGCGTTCGGCATGGGGATCGAGCGGGTGGCGATGCTCAAATACGGCATCCCCGATCTGCGCACGATGTACGACAGCGATCTGCGCTGGCTGCGCCATTACGGCTTCCTGCCGCTCGACATCCCCTCGCCTGTGCGGGGCGCGCTATGAAGACGACGCTCTCCTGGCTCAAGGCCCATCTCGTCACGAGCGCGACGATCGACGAAATAGTCGGGCGGCTGGTGATGCTCGGCCACGATGTCGAAGGGGTCGAGGACGCCGCGGCGGCGCTCGCCGGGTTCAAGGTGGCGCGCGTCGTCTCGGCGGTGCAGCACCCCAATGCCGACCGCCTGCGGGTCTGCGTCGTCGATGCCGGTGACGGCGAAGTCCAGGTGGTGTGCGGCGCGCCCAATGCGCGCACCGGGATGAAAGGCGTGTTCGGCGCGGCCGGGATCACGGTGCCGCGCAACGGCATGACGCTCGCCGAGAGCACGATCCGCGGCGTCGCCTCGCGCGGCATGCTGATGTCGGCCTATGAGCTGGCGCTGAGCGACGACCATGAGGGCATCATCGACCTGCCCGACGATGCGCCGGTCGGCGTGCTCTATGCTGCCTATGCCGGTCTCGGCGATCCGGTCATCGACATCAAGGTGACGCCCAACCGCGCCGATTGCCTCGGCGTGCGGGGGCTGGCGCGTGACCTGGCGGCGGCGGGGGTGGGCACGCTAACGCCGCTCGACACGACGCCGGTGCCGGGCAGATTCACGTCGCCGATCGGGATCAGGCTGACCGACCTGAAGGCCTGCCCGCTATTCCTGGGCCGCCATATTCGCGGGCTCAAGAACGGGCCGAGCCCGGATTGGCTCAAGAAGCGGCTCGAAGCGATCGGCCTCAGGCCGAT
>DASZLY010000100.1:0-4216 GCA_035552135.1 Allostellaceae bacterium
CGACCGCGTCGTAGCCCGCGGCGGCGAGCAGCGCCTTCGGCTCGCGGTGCAGCTTTTGCCCGTGCTGCAACGAGCAGGCCGAATGATAGGCGACGCGCAGCCCCTGCCCATCTTCGGTGCGCCGCTCGACGCCAAGCTCAGCCGCGACCTCCGAGATGTCGCGAGCGAGCGCGCTGATCCGCGCCGCCGTTTCGGCGTAATGCGGGTCCTCGCGCAGCATGAAGCCGTAATCCTTGACCGTGGTGCCGCAGCCCGAGGCGTTGACGACGATCGCATCGAGCCCATTTGTGGCGATCTCACGCTCCCAGGCGTCGATGTTCGCCTTGGCGAAGGCGAGCGCCGGCGCCTCCTGGCCGAGGTGATGCGGCAGCGAACCACAGCAGCCGCTGCCCGCGGCGACCACCACCTCGCAGCCATGCCGGGTCAGCAGGCGGATCGTCGCTTCGTTGATCTCGGGCGTCACCACCTGCTGCGCGCAGCCGGGCAGCAGCGCGACGCGCATCCGCCGCTCGCCGATTGCCCGAAAAACCTGCGGCCGGTCGACCGGCGACGCCGCGGGGAGCCGCCGCGGCGCAAGCGCCAGCATCGCGCGCAGCCGCGCCGGCAACAGCGCCGCGAACGGCCGCGCCAGCCGCGCCGCCTGGAGCGCGGCGCGAAACCGCTCGGGCCGTGACAGGGTCGCGCCGAGCAGGCGGCGCAGCAGGCGCTCGAAAATCGGCCGGCGGTAATGCGCCTCGATATGGCGTCGGCCGTGATCGACCAGGTGCATATAATTGACGCCCGACGGGCAGGTCGTCATGCAGGCGAGGCACGAGAGGCAGCGGTCGACATGGGTGACGGTCTCCCGCGGCACCTCCCCGCCGGCTTCGAGCATGTTCTTGATGAGGTAGATGCGGCCGCGCGGGCTGTCGAGCTCGTCGCCGAGCAGCACATAGGTCGGGCACGTCGCGGTGCAGAACCCGCAATGCACGCAGGCGCGCAGGATTTTTTCCGATTGCTGCGTGTCGGGGTCGAGCAGCTGCGCCGGAGTGAAGTCGGTGCGCATGGCTAGACCCCCTCCACCATGCGGCCGGGGTTGAGGATATGGCGCGGGTCGAAGCCGTCCTTGACCCGGCGCGACAGCGCGGCGAGCGGGCCGGGCTGCGGCTCGAACACCGGCACCGCGGCGCGCAGGCCGGGCGAGCCGCGCACCAGGGTCGCGTGCCCGCCATTTCCCATGGGCCCGGCGACCGCCCGGCGGATCGCCGCGGCGCCGGCATCGCCCGGCTCGATGACCGCGAGCCAGACCAGCCCGCCGCCCCAGTCGAGAAACCACACTGCATCGACCTGCCGCGCCACTTCCAGCGCCAGCTCGGCGCCGCGCGACGGGGCGACCGAGACGCGCCACACCGCCCGGCCGGCGAGCCCGGCGAGCGGCGCGACATTGCCGATGTCGCGCCACAGCGCCGCGGTCTCGGCGTCGCCGAGCGCCGCGGTCTCGCCGCAAGCCGCGAGTTCGCGCAGCAGCGCCGCCCGGCGATAGGCGACCGAGGGTTCCGGCCCCTCGACGCGCAGCGCGACGACGCCCGTCGCGCCGGGCAGCGGCGCGGCGCGCGGCGCCGCCGGCGGCAGATAGGCGGCGCCGGAGACCTCGTGCGGCGAGCCGAGCGCCGCCGCCATCACCGGCGCCGCATCGTCCGGCGCGACGCCGCAGACCAGCACCGTCGCGGCGCTCTCCGGCCGCGGCAGCACCTTGACCGTGACCTCGGCGAGCGCCGCCAGCGTGCCGTAGGAGCCGGCCATCAGCTTGGGCAGATCGTAGCCGGTGACGTTCTTGACCACCTTGCCGCCGGCCTTGAACACCTCGGCACGGCCGCTGACCGCGCTGAACCCGAGGAAATGGTCGCGCGCGGCGCCGGCCTTGATCCGCCGCGGCCCGGAAAGGTTGCAGGCGATGACGCCGCCCAGCGTCTGCGAGCCGTGCACCGCGCCCAGCAGGTCGCGCCAGTCGGGCGGCTCGAAGGCGAGCATCTGCCCCGACGCGGCGAGCGCCCGGTCGATCGCGCCGAGTGGTGTCGCCGCGCCGGCGGTCAGCACCAGCTCGTTGGGCGCATAATCGCGAATTCCGGAAAACCGCGTGAGGTCGACGACATGCAGTGTCTGCATCGGCCGGCCGAGCCCGCGCTTGGTGCCGCCGGCGACCAGCTCGACCGGCTCCTCGGCGGCGAGCGCCTCGCGCAATTCGTCGATCGTGGTCGGGACAAAGCGGGTCATCGACTCACACTGTCATTGCGAGCGAAGCGAAGCAATCTCGTGCGGGCCGCCCTCGTTACGTCGAGATTGCCGCGGCGCCTGCCGGTATCTCGCAATGACAAGTTCTCAGAAGCGCGGCAGATCGGGGTGCGGCAGCGCGCCGTGATGGACGTGCAGCCGGCCGAGCTCGGCGCAGCGATGCAGCTCGGGGAAAACCTTGCCCGGGTTCAACAACCCGTCCGGGTCGAAGGCACATTTGAGGCGCTGCTGGTGCGCCAAATCGGTCTCGTCGAACATCGTGCCCATCAGGTCGCGCTTTTCGACCCCGACTCCGTGCTCGCCGGTCAGCACCCCGCCAACCTCGACACAAAGCTTGAGTATATCGGCACCGAACGCCTCGGCGCGCTCGATCTCGCCCGGCTGGTTGGCGTCATAGAGGATCAGCGGGTGGAGATTGCCGTCACCGGCGTGGAAGACATTGGCGACGCGCAGCCCGTGCTGCTTCGACAGAAGCGAAATCTCACGCAGTACCTCGGCGAGGCGGCCGCGCGGGATCGTCCCGTCCATGCAGTAATAATCGGGCGATATGCGGCCGACTGCCGGGAACGCCGCCTTGCGTCCGGCCCAGAACGACAATCGCTCGGCCTCGTCCCGGCTCACCTTGAGCGACACCGCGCGGTTCTCCTTGGCCAGCCGCTCGACGATCGCCAGCAGATGGTCGACCTCGGGTGCCGGACCGTCGAGCTCGACGATCAGCAGCGCCTCGACATCGAGGGGGTAACCGGCCTTGGCGTAGGCCTCCGCGGCATGGATCGCCGGCCGGTCCATCATCTCCATGCCCCCGGGGATGATGCCGGCACCGATCACCGCGGCGACGCAATTGCCGGCATCCTCGGTGCGCGCAAAGCCGATGAGCACCGCCCGCGCGGTCGGCGGCTTCCTGAGGATGCGCACGGTGACCTCGGTGACGACGCCCAAGAGCCCCTCCGACCCTGTCATCACGCCGAGAAGGTCGTAGCCCTCGGCGTCGAGATGCTTGCCGCCGATGCGGATCACCTCGCCGTCGATCGTGACGATCTCGACCCCGAGCAGATTGTTCGTGGTGAGCCCGTATTTGAGGCAATGCACCCCGCCCGAATTTTCCGCGACATTGCCGCCGATCGTGCAGGCGATCTGGCTCGACGGATCGGGGGCGTAATAAAACCCGGCGGCCTCGACCGCCTGGCTGATCCCGAGATTGGTGACCCCGGGCTGCACCACCGCGCAGCGATTGGCGTAATCAATCTCAACAATCTTGTTGAATTTCGCCATGCCGAGCAGCACGCCGTCGGCCAGCGGCAACGCGCCGCCCGACAGCGAGGTGCCGGCGCCGCGCGGCACCACCTTGATATCCCCAGCCTTGCAATAGCGCAGAATCGCGGCCACCTCGGCGACGGTCGACGGCAGCACGGTTAACAAAGGCGGCTGGCGATAGGCAGTCAGCCCATCGCTCTCATAGGCCCGGCCCGCCGGCTCGGCATCGATCACCGCCTCGGGCGCCACGATGCGCCGCAGCGCCGCGGCGATCTCGCCGCGCCGCGCGATCACCCCGGGATCGGGCGTCGGCATTTCCATGCGCGGAGTCTGTCACTGCCGGTAACGAGACGCAATCCAGCCGCTCCCGCAACAGACGCGACCACCTGTTCAGCCTGATATTTGTAGGAAATTTACAGGCGGCCAGCGGGTCACGATCCCGTATCGGGCCAACGCTGATAGCACAGGAATGTGGCAATTTTTGCGGCGTAGGCGAGCGCCGCGCGGGTCAGCCCTGGCGCGCCTTGAAGCGCGGGTTGACCTTGTTGATCACGAAGACGCGGCCGCGGCGGCGCACGACGCGGCAGTTCTTGTCGCGCTTCTTCAGCGTCTTCAGCGAATTGACGATCTTCATGGCCGGCTTCCTTGGCGAAGGCGCGGAACATAAGGATGACAGGCGCGGAAGTCAAAC
>DASZLY010000101.1:0-9862 GCA_035552135.1 Allostellaceae bacterium
CTGCAGATCATCAACGAGGTGCGCAAGGAACAAGGCAAGCCGCCGCTCACCGAGCGTTGAGGCCAGAGGCGCGGGCGATGGCGGCCGCGTTCGACCCGGGCGAGCGGACGATCCCCGAGCTGCAGGCGGCGCTCGCCGCCGCCCCCGCCAGCTCGCGCGGGCTGGTCGAGCATTACCTCGCGCGCATTGACGCCTACGACCAGCGCGGGCCGGCGCTCAACGCGATCTGCGCGCGCGCTGCCGGCGCGCTGGCGGTGGCCGATCGCTGCGACGCGGAGCGCTGTGCCGGCGCGCCCTGTGGGCCCCTGCACGGCATCCCGGTCATCGTGAAGGACAATTACGAGACCGCCGACATGCAGACCGCGGCGGGCTCGGTCCTGCTCGCCGGCTGGATCCCGCCGGGCGACGCGACGCTGGTGACGCGGCTGCGCGCGGCCGGCGCCATCGTCATCGCCAAGGCGACGATGCATGAATTCGCCTATGGTGTGACGACCGCCGGATCGCTGTTCGGCCAGACGCGCAACCCTTACGCGCTCGACCGCAACCCCGGCGGGTCGAGCGGCGGCACCGGCGCGGCGATCGCCGCCGGTTTCGCGGCGATCGGCATGGGCAGCGACACGTGCGGCTCGATCCGCATCCCGGCGGCGCATAACAGCCTCGTCGGCATTCGCGGCACGCAGGGCCTGGCGAGCCGCGCCGGCATCGTGCCGATGTCGAGCACGCAGGATATCGGCGGGCCGATCGGGCGCAGCGTCGTCGATGTCGCGATCGTCCTCGATGCGATAGCCGGCTACGACCCGGCCGATCCGCAGACGGCGCAGAGCGACGGCAACGTGCCGCAGAGCTACACCGCCTTCCTCCAGCCGGAGGGCCTGCGCGGCGCTCGGCTCGCGATCCTCGCCGATCTGATGGGCGGCGACCCGGAAGACGCCGAGGTCAACGCCGTCATCCACGCCGCCGCCGCCGAGATGCGCGGGCTCGGCGCGACGGTCGAGGAGATCGCCATCCCCGACCTGCGCGACCTTTTGAACGACCGGATGGGCGGGCTGCTGGTCCTGGTGCAGGACTTCAAGGCCGATCTCAACGCCTATCTGGCGAGCCGCCCGACCGCGCCGCTGCGTTCGCTGGCCGAGGCGCTGGCGAGCGGCAAGGTGCACCCGGCGGCGGCGCCGCTCATGCGCACCTCTGAGGCGGTCGCGACTCGCGAGACCGGCGAATACTGGGAGCATGTCGCCAAGCGCGAGCGGGTGCGGCTCGCCGTGCTGCAGGCGATGGCCGAAGCGCGCCTCGATGCCTTCGTCTACCCGACGATGCGCCGCAAGGCGGCGCTCATCGGCGAGACCCAGGTCGGGATCAACTGCCGGCTGAGCGCGGTGACCGGCCTGCCGAGCCTCACCGTGCCGGCGGGGTTTACCCCCGACGGACTGCCGGTCGGAGTCGAGCTGCTCGGACGCTCATGGAGCGAAGGCGTGTTGCTGAAGCTCGGCTACGCCTACGAGCAGGCCACCCGCCACCGCCGCCCGCCGGCCAGCACGCCGCCGCTGACTACCGCCTGAACAGCGCCTCGGCGCCGCCGCGGTGTTTGCGCTTATCGGCGATCTCGGCCTCGGCGCGGGCGATCTCCGCCTGGAGCCCGGCGACATAGTCCTCGAGCTCGGCAATGCCGAGGAGGGAGAGGTCCTTGAGCGGCGGCGGCTTCTTGCTCGCCGGCAGATCGTCGTCGTCCATCTTCTCTCTCCGCCTGCGTGCATGCCGCTTTCATCGGCAGGCGCGGCCCATTATATCCATATGACGCAGCGCGGTACGCCGCGCGCGCCCGAAACACCCTATTTCAGGACCTTACCATGCGCTCACCGTTGATGCCGAAAGCGACCGCCGTCTGGCTCGTCGAGAACACGGCGCTCACCTTCGACCAGATCGCCGATTTCTGCGGGCTGCACGCGCTCGAGGTGCAGGCGATCGCCGACGGCGAGGTCGCGACCCAGATGCTCGGGCTCGACCCCGTGGCGAACGGCCAGACCACTGCCGAAGAGATCGCGCGCTGCCAGGCCGACCCCGAGGCGCGGCTCAAGCTCTCGGAGACGGCGATCCCGCCGCAATTCGTCAAGCACAAGGGGCCGCGCTATACGCCGATCGCCAAGCGCCAGGACAAGCCCGACGCGATCTTCTACCTGCTGCGCAACCACCCTGAATTGTCGGACGCGCAGATTTGCCGGCTGGTCGGCACCACCAAGCCGACGATCAACGCGGTGCGCGACCGCACCCATTGGAACAGCCCGAACCTCAAGCCGCGCCATCCGGTCGGGCTGGAGTTGTGCACGCTCGAAGAGCTCGACCAGGCGGTCACCAAGGCGACGCGCGGCAAGAAGTCCTTGGCCGACATCGAGGCGGAAATCGCCGCGCGCGAAGCTGCGGCCGAGGACGTCGAGGCTTAGCATAGCCGTCGTCATTCCGGGGCGGCTCGCACCGTCGGCGCGCCCCGGAATGACGGAGGTAGATGTCGCCTTTTGCCCTTCGATGCGCCAAGCTTGCCGCAAGAGCGTCGGGTAGGGCGGCACGGGTCTTGCGACGGGGCGGGCATGTTCGGGTACATCGTCAGGCGGGTGCTCGCGACGATTCCGGTGATGGTGGTCGTCGCCGTCTTCGTCTTCGCGTTGCTGCATCTGAGCCCCGGCGACCCGGCGGCGGTGATCGCCGGCGATAACGCGACCGACGTCGACATCGCCCGTATCCGCGCGGCGCTCGGGCTCGACGAGCCGCTGATCGAGCAGTTCGGCCGCTGGGTGTGGCATTTGCTGCACGGCGATCTCGGCATCTCGATCTTTACCAACCTGCCGGTCTCGGCGCTGATCGCGCAGCGCGTCGGGCCGACCGCGGCGCTGACCCTCTCGACCCTCGTCATCTCGATCGTCGCGGCGATCCCGATGGGCGTGCTGGCGGCATGGAAGGCCGGGACCTGGGTCGACCGGGTCATCATGCTGTTCGCGGTGGTCGGCTTCTCGGTGCCGATCTTCGTGCTCGCCTACGTGCTGATCTACGTGCTGGCGATCAAGACGGCGCTGCTGCCGGTGCAGGGCTACGTGCCGCTCGCGGGCGGGCTGCGGCCGTTCCTGTCGCATCTGGTGATGCCGTCCCTGGCGCTCGGCATGGTGTTCACCGCGCTGATCGCCCGCATCACCCGCGCCAGCATGCTCGAAGTGCTGGCGCAGGATTACATCCGCACCGCGCACGCTAAGGGGCTGTCGAACGAAAAGGTGCTGCTGCGTCACGCGCTGAAGAACGCGGCGGTGCCGATCGCGACGATCATCGGCATCGGCATCGCACTCTTGATCGGCGGCGTGGTGGTGACCGAGACCGTCTTCGCGATCCCCGGCCTCGGGCGGCTCACGGTCGACGCGATCCTGCGCCGCGACTACCCGATCATCCAGGGCGTCATCCTCGTTTTCTCCGCCGCCTATGTGCTGGTGAACTTGCTGGTCGATCTGAGCTACGCGGTGCTCGACCCGCGGATCCGCTATTGATGGCCGTCCTTCCCGGCGATCTCGACCTGCTCGCGGCGCCGCCGATACGGCGCGGCGCCATCGTCACCTCGATCCGCCGCCATCCGACCGTCGCGGTGGGCGGCGGGCTGCTGGCGCTGATGCTGGCGATCGCGGTGTTCGCGCCGTATCTCGGCACGGTCGATCCGGTGGCGCTGAGCCCGGCGCACCGGCTGCGCTGGCCGTCGGCGGAGTACTGGTTCGGCTCCGACATGCTGGGACGCGACATCTACAGCCGCACGATCTACGGCGCGCGCGTGTCGCTGGCAGTGGGATTGAGCGTCGCGGCGCTGGCGACCGGGCTCGGCCTCCTGATCGGGCTGGTGACCGGGGTCAATCGCTGGGTCGACGCGGTCGTCATGCGGGTGATGGACGGGCTGATGGCGATCCCCGGCGTGCTGATCGCGATCGCGCTGATGGCGCTGACCCGCGCCAGCCTCGGCAACGTCGTCATGGCGATCACCATCGCCGAGGTGCCGCGGGTGACCCGGCTGGTGCGCAGCGTCGTCCTCACGCTGCGCGAGCAGCCCTTTGTCGAGGCCGCGGTCGCCAGCGGCACGACGCAGCTCCTCATCATGTGGCGGCATATCGTGCCGAACACGCTGGCGACATTGCTGGTGCAGGGCACCTATATCTGCGCCTCGGCGATGATCACCGAGGCGATCCTCTCGTTCATCGGCGCCGGGACGCCGCCGACCGTGCCGTCCTGGGGCAACATCATGGCCGAGGGGCGTGCGGTGTTCCTCGTCGCCTATTATATCGTGCTGTTTCCCGGCATCTTCCTGTCGCTGACCGTGCTGGCGATCAACCTCCTCGGCGACGGGTTGCGCGACGCGATCGACCCGCGCCTGGCGCGGCGGCTCTAGGCGATGGCGGCGCTGGCCGAGAAGCTCACGCCGCTGGCGGCCGCCGCCGCGCCACAACCGCTGCTCGAAATCGACGATCTGCGCACCTGGTTCTTCACCCGCGACGGCGTGGTGCGCGCCGTCGACGGCGTGTCGCTGAGCGTGCTGCCGGGCGAGACGCTGGCGATCGTCGGCGAGTCCGGCTGCGGCAAGAGCGTCACCGCGCTGTCGGTGCTGCGCCTCGTCGCCGCCCCGCCGGGGCGCATCGTCTCGGGCACGGTCCGTTTCGCGGGCCGCGACCTCCTGGCGCTCAGCGAAGCCGAGATGCGCAAGGTGCGCGGCAACGAAATCTCGATGATCTTCCAGGAGCCGATGACCTCGTTGAACCCGGTGATGACGATCGGCCGGCAGATCGCCGAGACGCTGATCCTGCATCGCGGGCTCGACCCGCGTGCCGCGCGGCAACAGGCGGTGGCGATGCTGCGCCTGGTGCATATCCCCGAGGCGGAACGCCGCGTCGGGCAATACCCGCACCAACTGTCGGGCGGGATGCGCCAGCGGGTAATGATCGCGATGGCCTTGGCCTGCAACCCCAAGCTCCTCATCGCCGACGAGCCGACGACCGCGCTCGACGTGACGATCCAGGCGCAAATCCTCGACCTGCTGCGCGAGCTGAAACAGCAGATCGATGCGGCGATTGTGATGATCACCCACGATCTCGGCGTTGTCGCCGAGATGGCGCAGCGCGTCGTCGTCATGTATGCCGGCAAGAAGGTCGAGGAGGCGGCGGTCAAGCCGCTGTTCCGCCGGCCGCTTCATCCGTACACCAAGGGGCTGCTGGGCTCGATGCCCCGGCTTGGCGGGGCGAAAGACGGCGATCGCCCGCGCCTCGCCGAGATCGCAGGAACCGTTCCCTCGCTCAGGGAGCCGATATCCGGCTGCGCCTTCGCCGAGCGCTGCTTTCTCGCCACCGACATCTGCCGCCGCGAGCCGCCGCCCTTCGAGGAGAAGGAGCCGGGCCACTTCGCGGCGTGCTTTCATTCCGACCGGTTAGACAAATGATCCCGCTGCTGTCGGTCAGCGACCTCGTCAAGCATTTCCCGGTGCGCAAGGGGGTGCTGCAGCAGGTGGTCGGCCAGGTAAGGGCGGTCGACGGCGTCTCGTTCGACATCGCGCCGGGCGAGACGCTGGGGCTGGTCGGCGAGTCGGGCTGCGGCAAGTCGACCGTGGGCAAGGCGATCCTCAAGCTGGTCGAGCCGACCGCCGGCGAAATCCGCCTCGGCGGCGCGCGCATCGACCGGCTGTCGCGCGGCGAGATGCGGCCGTTCCGCCGCCAGATCCAGGTGGTCTTCCAGGACCCGTATTCGTCGCTCAATCCGCGCCTCACGGTACGCGACATCGTCGCCGAGCCGCTGCGGAACTTCGCCGTCGCCGCCGGCAGCGAGCTGGAAGACCAGGTCGCCGAGCTGGTCCGCAAGGTCGGGCTGCGGGCCGAGGCGCTCGACCGCTACCCGCACGAATTCTCCGGCGGCCAGCGCCAGCGCATCGGCATCGCCCGCGCGCTCGCGCTGCGGCCGAGCCTCATCGTCTGCGACGAGCCGGTCTCCGCCCTCGACGTGTCGGTGCAGGCGCAGGTCATCAACCTCCTGGTCGAGCTGCAGCGCGATTTCGGGCTCAGCTATCTCTTCATCGCGCACGACATCGCGGTCATCGAGCACATCAGCCATCGCGTCGCGGTAATGTATCTCGGCAAGATCGTCGAGCTGGCCGATCGCGCCGCCCTCTTCGCCCGGCCGCAGCACCCTTACACCGAGGCGTTGCTCTCGGCGGTGCCGGTGCCCGACCCCGAAATCGAGCGCAAGCGCATCATCTTGAAGGGCGACGTGCCGAGCCCGATCGACCCGCCCTCCGGCTGCCGTTTCCGCACGCGCTGTCCGCTCGCCTTCGAGCGCTGCACACATGAAGAGCCGGCGATGCGCGAAGTGGCACCAGGCCACCATGTCGCCTGCCATCTGCGCGAGCCGGCGGTGCATTGAGCGCAGACAGAAGCGAAAAAAGAACAGGGCCAAGCCATTGAAACTGCTCAATATCGAATCTGGGAAACAGGCTGAAACAGGCGAAAACGGGTGAGGCATGGCGTGTGCGGGCCGGGTTTGCGGCCTTTTTATATGTTCCTCATACGTTCTCTTTCAAGAGGCTGATGCGCGAGCCGGTCAATCGTTTGGGTAGAACCATAGATCTTCATAACGTTGACCGCTAGGCCACCACCGTCTCGGCGCCGACCGGCAGGCGCCACATCACGCGGCGCTGGCCGTGATAGTCGTTGATCGCGAAATGCTGGCAGCAGCGATTGTCCCAGATCGTCACCGTGCCCTTTTCCCAGCGGAGGCGGGCGGTGAACTCGGGCTTTGTGCAATGCGCCTGGAGGAACTGGATGAGCGGCCGGCTTTCCTCCTCGGTCATGCCCTTGAAGCGGATCGTGTGGCGGGTCGAGACATAGAGCGCCTTGCGGCCGGTTTCGGGATGGGTGCGCACGACCGGATGCTCGGCCTCGATCCCGTCGGCCTGGGCGACATTGTCCTTCATCTTCATGTACTGGTTTTCCGCGCGGTTGCCGCGCCCGCCATTCATCCGCGCGCTGTAGATGCCGGTGAGCCCCTCGAGCATCCGGCGCATCCCGGCCGACAGCGTCTCGTAGGCGAGGTACTGGTTGGCGACCATCGTGTCGCCGCCATAGGCCGGCGCCTCGCGGCAATAAAGCATCGTGCCGACCGGCGGCTTGTCGAGATAGGTCGTGTCGGAGTGCCAGGCGCCGCCGACATTGACCTTCTGGTCGGGCTCCTTGCGCAGTTCGAAGATCTGCGGGAAATCGGGCAATCCCTCGACAAACGGGTAGAAGGCGGGCTCGGCGAAATAGCGCGCATAGCGTAGGAGGTCGTCGCCGCCAAGCTCCTGGCCGCGGATATAGATCGCGCAATGGTCGAGGAACGCCTGGTGCACCTCCGACCATTGCTGGTTGGTGAGCTTGCGGCGCAGATCGATGCCGGCGATCTCGGCGCCGAGCGCGCCGGCGAGCGGTTTGACGGTGATCGTTTCGTAGTTCATCGCCGGTTCCTCGAAACCTGGGCCTCGAATGACTCTGCTTAACCTAGCGCAATCGCCGGCTTCGCATCAGTCGGTATTGCCCGCCTGACGCTTGCAGTTGGGGTCGGCGCCGTGCTCGCTGTAGCCGATGACGGTCGAGCCGCGGATGAAATAGTCGCGCTCGCAGATCGCGAAGCCGGGCTGCGCGCCGCCGAGATAGAGGTACACCGTCGACAGCGACGGCGCCGGCAGGCGCAGCTTGCGGTCGGGCGGGCCCATCTTCTCGACCAGATTATCGGCTGAGCGCTCGATCCATTGCGGGCCATGCGCCTGCGGCTCGCCGCGAAACGCATTGCACCCGGCGAGCAGCAGCAGACCGGCTATCGCCGTCAGGAGTCGCGACTGCACGATCTTCCCCTTCCGTTTTGCCGAACCCTAGCACAGAGTCGCGGGAAAAGCGGGGAACCGCAAAGGGAGGTCACGTGAAACGCAGCACCGAGCGCTTTCTGACGACGCATACCGGCAGCCTGCCGCGCCCGGATGACCTCGTGCGCGTCATGTTCGCCAAGGAGGAGGGGATCGCGATCGACGGCGCCGCGCTCGCCGCGCGCATCGCCGGCGCGGTCGCCGACATCGTCGAGCAGCAGGCGGCGGCCGGGATCGACATCGTCAATGACGGCGAGATGTCGAAGCCGAGCTACGCTACCTATGTCAAGGACAGGCTCGCCGGGTTCGGCGGCGAAAGCCGGCCGCTGACCTATCAGGACCTTGTCGAGTTCCCCGAGCTGGCGCGCCGCGTGTTCGGCGATCCCGGCCGCTCGCGGCGCAAGACGCCGGGCTGCAACGGGCCGATCTCGGTGCACGATTCCGGCGCCGCCGCTTCCGACGCGGCAAACCTCGCCGCCGCGCTCGACAAGACGCCGGCCGCGGAAGGGTTTCTCAGCGCGGCTTCGCCGGGCCTCGTGTCGCTGTTCTTCCACAACACGCATTATCCGAGCCACGAGGCCTATCTCTTCGCGATCGCCGAGGCGATGCGCGAGGAGTACGAGGCGGTGGTCGGCGCCGGCTTCGTGCTGCAGCTCGACTGCCCCGATCTGGCGATGGGCCGGCACATCCAGAACGCGCACCTCACCACGCCGGAATTCCGCAAGGCGGCGGCGCTGCATATCGAGGCGATGAACCAGGCGCTGCGCAACGTGCCGGCCGAGCGCGCGCGGGTGCATCTGTGCTGGGGCAATTACGAGGGGCCGCATCATTGCGACGTGCCGCTCGCCGACATTATCGACGTGGTGTTCACGGCAAAGCCGGCGGGGCTGTCGTTCGAGGCGGCGAACCCGCGCCACGCGCATGAATGGAAGCTGTTCGAGAGCGTCAAGCTGCCCAAGGGCAAGGTGCTGATCCCCGGGGTCATCGAGTCGAAGACCAATTTCATCGAGCATCCCGAATTGATCGCCCAGCGCATCGGCCGTTACGCCGCGCTGGTCGGGCGCGAGAACGTCATCGCCGGCAGCGATTGCGGCTACGGCACCTGGGTCGGCCAGGCCGCGGTCGACCCGCAAGTGGTCTGGGCCAAGCTCGCCGCAATGGCCGAGGGGGCGCGGATCGCCTCCAAGGAATTCTGGGGGTGATGCCGCGCGCCTTCCGTGAGCGTCGCAAGCGGCAATGGAAGATGCGCTAAGGGAGAATGGACATGAGAGACGGCTACCGCGTCTACGACACCGACACGCATATCGACCCCGGCGCCGAGGTGCTGGAGAAATACGTCGATCCCGGCTTCCGGCCGCGGCTCGCCGACCTCGCGCCCTACCGGGTGACGGTGAAGTCGCGCGCGCTCGACGGCGCGCCGCGCACCACCTACCGCTTCGCGCAGCGCGCCTATGAGCGCACGCTCGGCGAGGCCGAGCCGCGCAAGGGCTCGTCCGACGAGCGGCAATGGCGCGGCAAGCGCCGTCCCAGCCCCGGCGTCGTCGACGACCGCTCCGACAACCGCGTCCTCGACATGGACGAGGAGGGCTCGGACGTGCATTTCCTCGTGCCCTCGGTGTGGACGAGCATTGTCGGCGTGCCGGACGTGTCGCTCGAAGTGGGGCTGATCCGCGCCTACCACCGGCACATGGCGGAGTTCTGCGGCCCCTATCCCGACCGGCTCAAGGGTCCGATCGTCGCCTCGACGCGCGATGTCGCCTCCGCCGTCGAGGAGATCAAGCGCTGGGGCACGTCAAAATGGGCGGTCGCGGTGCAGCCGCTGCTCGACAACGACATGCCGGTCGACCACCCCTCGCTGGAGCCGATCTGGCGTGCCGCCGAGGATCACGACCTGGCGATCGTGCATCACAGCTTCACCTGGTCGCCCCCCTATTTCCCGGCCTACGACCAGATGTGGGACAATGTCTA
>DASZLY010000102.1:0-3584 GCA_035552135.1 Allostellaceae bacterium
TCGCGCCGCCCGGCGGCGACGCCGAACCGGGCGCAGACCCGGATCATCCACTCCTCGAGCCGCCAGACGTGGCAGCCGACATCGCGCCCGTGCCGCGTCAGGTCGAGCATCACATAGGCCACGCGCTGGCCCGGCCCGTGATAGGTGTATTGCCCGCCGCGCCCGGTCCTGAACACCGGCAGCCGGCCGGGCTCCAGAAGATCGGCGGCTTGCGCGCTGGTGCCCGCGGTATAGAGCGGCGGATGCTCGACGAGCCAGACGAGCTCGCCCGCCATGCCGGCGTGGATCGCCGCGACACGCGCCTCCATCGCCGCGACCGCCGCCTCGTACGGCACGAGCCCATCGGAAATCCGCCACTCGACGGCGGCACTCGCCGGCAATGCCCGGGTCGCGGTCTGGAAATCCATCACGGTTGCCATGATATCGCGGATTTGCTACACGCGCCTTCCTCCTGACGTGCGGTCGTGGCGGAACTGGTAGACGCGCAGCGTTGAGGTCGCTGTGGGGGAAACTCCGTGGAAGTTCGAGTCTTCTCGACCGCACCAACCTTCCCTTTGCTCCAACCTTCCCTTTGCTATTGTCGGCGCGCGAAGATTGTTGGGGAGGGGCGAGCATGCGCACATTGATCGTTGCGGGGGTGCTCGCGATTGCCCTCGCTGCCCCGGCTTCGGCCCAGTCGGTCGGCGGGAAATACAACGTCCACGGCACGAATTTTGACGGCTCGCCCTATGAGGGCACCGCGGTCGTCACGCGCAGCAGCGATTCGACTTGCCGCATTCACTGGCAGACGGGTTCGACTTCGGACGGCTTCTGCATGCTGTCGGGCGACGGCTTCGCCGCCGCTTACAAGATGGGCGGCGATGTCGGCCTCGTTCTCTACAACCTGCAGCCTGACGGCACGCTCAAAGGCGTATGGACGATCGCCGGCAAATCCGGCGCCGGCACCGAGACGCTGACGCCGTTCAAATAGCCGGGGGAACGCGATCGCCGACTCCGATGCGCCCGCCGCGACGAGGCGGTATATAGCGCCCATGCAGAACAGCCGCCCCGCGACGCTCGACCACGATCTCGGCCCCGAGATCGACATGCTGCGCACGACCGTGCGCGACTTTTCCGACGACAAGATCGCGCCGATCGCCGCCGAGATCGACCGCGACGACCGCTTTCCGATCGAGTTGTGGCCGCAAATGGGCGCGCTTGGCCTGCACGGCATCACCGTCGACGAGGAGCATGGCGGCAGCGGCCTCGGCTATCTCGCGCATTGCGTCGCGATGGAGGAGGTCAGCCGCGGCTCGGCCTCGGTGGGCTTGAGCTATGGCGCGCACTCGAACCTCTGCGTCAACCAGATCCGCCGCAACGGCAGCGATGCGCAGCGCCGCAAATACCTGCCCAAGCTGGTCTCCGGCGAGCATGTCGGCGCGCTGGCAATGAGCGAGCCCGGCGCCGGCTCCGACGTCGTGTCGATGCGCCTGCGCGCCGACAAAAAGGGCGAGCGCTACATCCTCAACGGCACCAAGCTGTGGATCACCAACGGGCACTACGCCGACACGCTGGTGGTCTATGCCAAGACCAGCCCCGATGCCGGGCCGCGCGGCATCACCGCCTTCCTCATCGAGAAGGGGATGAAGGGGTTCCGGCCGGCGCAAAAGCTCGACAAGCTCGGCATGCGCGGCTCACCGACGTCGGAACTGGTGTTCGAGGATTGCGAGGTGCCGGCTGAAAACGTGCTCGGCACGGTCGACGAGGGCGTGCGGGTGCTGATGAGCGGGCTCGATTACGAGCGCATCGTGCTCGCCGCCGGGCCGCTCGGCATCATGCAGGCGGCCTTGGACGTCGTGCTCCCCTACATCCATGACCGCAAGCAGTTCGGTCAGGCGATCGGCGAGTTCCAGCTCATCCAGGGCAAGGTGGCCGACATGTACACCGCGGCCAATGCCTGCCGCGCCTATGTCTATGCCGTGGCGCGCGCCTGCGACCGCGGCCAGACCACCCGCAAGGACTCCGCCGGCGCGATCCTCTACGCCGCCGAGACCGCCACCAAGATCGCGCTCGACGCGGTGCAGATCCTCGGCGGCAACGGCTACATCAACGACTACCCGACCGGCCGCCTGCTGCGCGACGCCAAGCTCTACGAGATCGGCGCCGGCACCAGCGAAATCCGCCGCATGCTGATCGGCCGCGAATTGTTCAACGAGACCGCGTGAGGTGAGGCGGCGCGACCTCTTCGTCCTGGCCGGTGCCGCCGCGCTGTTGCCGTTCGCGGCCCGCGCACAGCGTTCGGAGCACACCTACCGTATCGCCTATCTCGGGCCGTCGCCGGCGAGCGCGCCGCCGCAGCGCGCGTTTGTCGCGGCGCTGAACAAGCTCGGCTTTGTCGAGGGCAAGAACCTGGCGATCGATACGCGGGGTTCCGGCCAGAGCCCTGGACAATACGAGCAAGTGGCGCGCGAATTGGCCGCGGCCAAGCCCGATGTCATCGTCTGCGGCGGCCCCGAGCCGGCGCGCGCCGCCCGCGCGGCGACGGCGACGATCCCGATCCTCGTCAACACCGACGACATCGTCGGCGAGGGGCTGGTCAAATCGATCGCGCGTCCGGAAGCCAACATCACCGGGATCAGCATCCATTCCCCCGATCTCGACGGCAAACGCTTCGAAATCCTCCTCGAATTGCTGCCGGGCGCGCGCCGGATCGATGCGCTCGCCGGTGCCGATACCGCCAACGACAAGCATTTCGCGGCGCTGCAGGACGCCGCCCGCGCCCGCGGCGTCGCGCTGACGATCCGCACCGCCGACAGCTACGCCGCGATCGGCCCCGCGATCGAGGCGGCGAAAAACACGGGCGCTCAGGGGCTCAATGTGCTCGGCTCGGCGCTGCTGTTCGGCAATCGCCGGGTGATTTTCGAGCGGACGGCGGCGCTGCGCCTGCCGGCGATCTACCAATGGCCGGAGAACGCGGATGAGGGCGGGCTGATCGGCTACGGCCCGAGCATCACCCGCATCTATGCCGAGCAGATCTCGCGGCTGGCGGTGAAGCTGATGCAGGGCGCCAAACCCGGCGACTTGCCGGTCGAGCTGCCCGACAAATTCGACATGGCGATCAATCAGAAGGTGGCGAAGGCGCTCGATCTGGCGGTGCCGTCGCTGCTGCTCGCCCAGGCCGACGAGGTGATCGAATGAGGCGCCGCGACCTCGTCGCCGCGCTCGGCGGGGCGGGGTTTGTCGGGCTCGGCCGCGGCGCCGGGGCTGCCGACACGAAGCCGTTCCGCGTCGGCGTCGCCTCACTGGTCAATGGGCCCGAATCGCAGCAATTCATGGCTTTCGCCGCGCGGCTGCGCGAGTTGTTGGGCGCGGCGGGGCGCGAGTTGGAGCTCGATTTCCGCGTCCTCGACGGCGACGCGTCGCGCTATCCGGCGGCGATGCGCGAGTTGGCGAGCCGTAACCCGGATGTGTTGGTCGCGCCCGGCCCGGAAGTCTCGCTCAAGGCGGCGCGCGCGGCGACGTCGACCATCCCGATCGTGATGGTCGGGGTCGATTACGACCCGCTGGCGCTGGGTCATGTGCAGAGCTTGGCCCGCCCCGGCGGC
>DASZLY010000103.1:0-1708 GCA_035552135.1 Allostellaceae bacterium
GCATTGTCGGCGATGCGGCGCGCGGTCTCCCGCGCCTCGTCGATCAGCTTTTCGGCCGGGCAGAGCCGGTTGACCATGCCCCAGTCATAGGCGTCCTTGGCAGAGAACGGGCGGCCGGTGAGGATGATCTCCTTGGCGCGCCGCTCGCCCACCGCGCGCGGCAGGCTCTGCGTGCCGCCGGCGCCCGGCATGATGCCGAGCGTCACCTCGGTCAGCGCAAAGCGCGCGGTCTCGGCGGCGTAGATGAAGTCGCAGCACAGCGCCAGCTCGCAGCCGCCGGCATAGGCGGCGCCGTTGATCGCGCCGAGCACCGGCACCGGGCAGGCGATAAAGGCGCGGATCGCGCGCTCGAACAGCAGATGCTGCGCGGCCCAAGTCTCGTCCGACATGCCCTGGCGTTCCTTGAGGTCGCCCCCGGCGCAGAACGCCTTGTCGCCCGCCCCGGTGAGGACGATGCAGCGATGCGCCAGCGGGTCGGCATTGACGCCGTCGAAGAACGCCAGGAGGTCGCGGCCCATCTGCGTGTTCATCGCGTTGGCGACCTGCGGCCGGTCGAGGGTGAGGACCGTCAGCCCGCCGCCCTCGTCGCTGACGCTGATGGTTTCGTAGTCTTGACTCATCGCTGCCCGCTCTAGCTTCCGGCGTGTAGCTTATACTCGACCGCCATCCTTCGCGAGCGCAGCCGATGCAAACCATCCACGGTACTTGGAACGACGCGCCCGACGCGATCACCCTGATCGACGCGCACCATCACCTGTGGGAGCTGTCGATGGGGAAGCACCCGCACCGGGTGAGCGGCCGGCGGCACGATTTCTTCATGGGCGACGACAGCGCGATCAACCGCGATTACCTCCCCGCCGACTACCGCCGCGATGCGGCCGGGCACAACGTGTTGGCGACGGTGCATTGCGAGGCGGAATGGGCGCGCGACGACCAGCTCGGCGAGACGCGCTGGGTCACGCAAATGCACGAGGCGCACGGCGTCCCCGGGGCGATCGTCGCCCATGCCTGGTTCGACACCCCAAATGCCGAGGAGATCGTCGCCGGCCAGGCGGCAAACCCGCTGGTCCGCGGCATCCGCTCGAAGCCGATCACCGCCGCTTCGCCCGACGGGATCACACCCGGCATCCCCGGCTCGATGCAGGACGAGAAATGGCTGCGCGGCTTCGCGCTGCTCGAAAAATACGGACTTTCCTGGGATTTGCGGGTGCCGTTCTGGCATCTTGAAGAGGCCGCCGCGGTCGCCCGCGCTTTTCCCCGGACGCGCATCATCCTCAATCATACCGGCTTTCCGTGGGACCGCAGCGAGGAGGGGCTGGCCGCCTGGCGGCACGGCATGGCGGTGCTGGCGCGCGAGCCCAATGTCTGGGTCAAGGTGTCCGAATTCGGGCTCAGGGACCGCGCCTGGATTTACGAGGAAAACCGCCGCGTCGTGCTCGACGCGATTGCGATCTTCGGGATCGAGCGCGCGGTCTTCGCGACCAATTTTCCGGTGGCGAGCCTGCGCATCGGCTATGACGATCTGGTGAAGGCGATGAGCCGGATGCTCGCCGGCCGCAGCCGCGAGGACCGCGACCGCTTCTTCTGGAAAAACGCGGCCGATTTCTACCGCTTGCGAATCGCCTGATCGGCGGTCCCCTCACAACATCTTGAGGCGCTTTCGGACGGAGCGGGGAAGCTATTGTAAATTCTGCGGTTTCGCAGCGCC
>DASZLY010000104.1:0-14552 GCA_035552135.1 Allostellaceae bacterium
CGCAGGCCGGGGTGATCGGCCACGCCGCGCGGCTGCCGGTCGGCGCCGCGGCGCTGGTCAACGGCGCGATCGCCCATGCGCTCGATTACGACGACGTCAATTTGGCGATGCCGGGGCACCCGTCGGTGGCGATCCTGCCGGCGCTGTTGGCGCTCGCCGAAGAGCGGCAGGCCAGCGGCAAGGCGGTGATCGCCGCCTTTGTCGCCGGTTACGAGACCTGCTGCCGCATCGGCATGGCGCTGCGGCCGGGGCACTACACGCGCGGCTTCCACGCCACCGGCACGGTCGGCGCATTCGGCGCGGCGGCGGCCTGCGCGCATCTGCTCGGCCTCGACGCCGAGGCGACCGGCCGCGCGCTCGGCATCGCCGGGACGCAGTCGGCGGGGCTGAAGTCGCAATTCGGCACGATGTGCAAGCCGTTCCACGCCGGCAAGGCGGCGCAGAACGGGCTGCTCGCGGCGCGGCTGGCGGCGCGCGGGTTTTCCAGCCGGCCCGACCTCGTCGAGTGCGACCAGGGCTTTGCCGCGACGCACGCGCCCGAGTTCCACCCCGAGAAGGCGCTGGCCGAGCCGAAGCGCGGCTTCCATATCTTCAACAACCTCTTCAAGTACCACGCCGCCTGCTACATGACGCACGCGCCGATCGAATGCGGCCGGCAGCTGCGCGAGCAGGGCGTGACGCCGGGCGAGATCGCGGCGATCAATCTGACGCTGCACCACGCCACCGACCGGGTGTGCAACATCCCGGCGCCGACCGATGGGCTCGAAGCCAAGTTCAGCCTGCGCCAGACCGTGGCGATGGCGCTCAGCGGGGTCGATACGGCGAGCCTCGGCGCCTACAGCGTCGCGACCGCGACCGACCCGGGCCTCGTCGCGCTGCGCGAGCGGGTGAATTTCGATTTCCGCGATGATTTCCCCGAAGCCGGCGCCGAGATCGAGGTCGAGCTCAAGAGCGGACGCAAGGTCAGCGCGACCTTCGACGCCGGCATCCCGATGGCCGATATCGACGCGCAGGGCCGGCGCCTCGCCGAGAAGTTCGACGCGCTCGCCGCGCCGGCCGTCGGCGCCGCCCGGGCGCGCGAGCTGCGCGCGGCGGTCCTCGGACTGGATGGGCTCGCCGATATCGGCGTTCTGGCGAAGCTGGCGGCGAAATAGGACGCCATCTCTTGGACACCATCCCGGCGCAGGCCGGGACCCATTTATCCACGTCTCGTGCGGCTGAAAGATGGGCCCCGGCCTGCGCCGGGGTGGTGCCGAGTGGCTGAGGTCGCAGACCCCGTCGTCGACAAGATCGTCGCGCATCTCGCGCGGATCGCCGCCGGGGAAGTTCCCGAGACGGCGCGCGCGGCGGCGAAGGTGTTCGTCGCCGATACGCTGGCGGTCGGCGTCGCCGGTGCGGGGGCGCCGTGGCGCGCCGAAGCGCTCGACATGGCGGCAGGCGGCGCGGCGCAGGCGACCGCGTGGGGCGGCGGCGGTCGCCTGGGGCTGGCCGAGGCGGCGATGCTCAATGCCTTTCAGGTGCATTCGCAGGAGTTCGATCCGGTACACGAAGCGGCGGTGGTGCACCCGCTGGCGGCGGTGCTGTCCGGCGCGCTCGGCTGGGCCGAGACCCATGGCGGCGTCTCGGGCGAGGCGCTGCTGCGCGCTTCGGTCGCCGGCGCCGATGTGGCGGCGACGCTCGGTCTCTGCTCGCGCGCGCCGATGCGGTTCTTCCGCCCGGCGAATTGCGGCGGGTTCGGCGCGACGGCGGCGCTGGCGATGCTTGCCGGGCTCGACGACGCGCAAACCCGAAACGCGCTCGGCATCTATTACGGCCAGTGCGCCGGGACGATGCAGGCGCATGTCGAGGCGAGCCCGCAGCTGGCGATGCAGATGGGCTTTGCGGCGCGCAGCGCGGTCACCGCAGTCGAGCTGGCGCGGCGCGGCGTGCCCGGCCTGCGCGCGCCGATCTCGGGGCCATTCGGCTATTTCGCACTGTTCGACGGCGCGGCCGACCCGGCACCCTTCGACGCGCTCGGCGAAGCCTGGCGCATCGCCGAATTGAGCCACAAGCCGTTCCCCAGCGGCCGCGCGACGCATGGCGGGATCGACGGCGTGCAGCGCCTCACCGCCGAGCACGGCCTCACCGCCGATACCGTGAGCGCCGGGCGCTTTCGGGTGCCGCCGCTGACCCATCGCCTGGTCGGCCGCGCCCCGGCGGCGGGAATGACGGTCGCTTACGCGCGGCTGTGCCTGTCCTATTGCGGCGCGGTGACGTTGCGGCGCGGTACGGTCGGGCTCGGCGACTTCACCCAAGAGGCTCTGGCCGATCCCGCGACGCTGGCGCTCGCCGCGCGACTGCCGGTGGTCGCCGACGCAAACCCCGATCCCAACGCGCTGGGGCCGGTGCGGGTGGAACTCGACCTCACCGGCGGCCGTACCGTCGCCTGCGACGTCGCGCAAGTGCTCGGCAGCCCGGGGCGGCCGCTCTCGGCCGAGGCGGCGCGGGCGAAATTCACGCAATGCACCGCCGCGCTGCCGCAAGGCAAGGCGCTGTGGGACGCGGTGATGTCGCTCGACACGCTGCCCGACGCCGCCGTACTGGCACGCCTCGCCGCACCCTAGCCGGGAGGGACTCATGCCGCCGCTCGATCCCGTCTCCTACGTCCTCATCGTTGTCGCCGCCGTCGTGATCATCCTGCTGTTGCGCAGCATCCGCGTCGCCAACCAGTACGAGCGCGCCGTCGTGTTCCGCCTCGGCAAGTACAGCCGCACCGCCGGGCCTGGCCTCTATCTCGTATTGCCGCTCGTCGAGTGGCAGATCCGGCTCGACCTGCGCACGGTGACGACGGATGTCGCGCAGCAGGAAGGCATCACCCGCGACAACGTTCCGATCAAGGTCAACGCCGTGATCTGGTACCGCATCGTCGATCCCGCGCACGCCGTCATCCAGGTGCGGGAGGTCGCCAACGCGGTCGTCCAGGTCGCGGTGACGACGCTGCGCACCTCGCTTGGGCAATACACGCTCGACGACATCCTCAAGGCGCAGGAGGCGATCACCGAGACCATGCAGCAGGCAATCGATACGGTCACCGAGCCATGGGGGGTCAAGGTCGAGCGGGTGCAGATGAAGAATGTCGAGATCCCGCCCTCGATGCAGCGCGCAATGGCGCAGGAGGCCGAGGCGCTGCGCGAGAAGCGCGCGCGGCTCATCAAGGCCGAGGCCGAGCTCGACGCCGCCGCGCAGCTCCGTCAGGCGGCCGAAGTCATCATGCAGAACCCCGCCGGGCTCGAACTCCGGCGGATGCAGATGATCACCGAGGTCGGCGCCGAGCAGAACACGATGACGATCATCATGATGCCGAGCGAGTTCGTGAACGCTGCACGGGCGATGGGCGAGATGGCGAAAGGCGGGAAATAGCGTCCGGCCGGCGGCCGCGTCGCGCCGACGGCTGCCCCTCACCCGTCCATCGCTGCGCGATGGCCACCCTTATCTGGATTGAGGCGCTGGCGATTGGTATTTGCGGCGCTGCAAGCGGCCGGGTGAGGGATTAATATGAGCGCGGCATCCCCAGCACGTGCTGGCCGATATAGGCGAGGATGAGGTTGGTCGAGATCGGCGCGGTCTGGTAGAGGCGGCATTCGCGCCATTTGCGCTCGATGTCGTATTCGCGGGCGTAGGCGAAGCCGCCATGGGTCTGCATCGTCGCCTCGGCGGCGTGCCACGTCGCCTCGGACGCCAGGAGCTTGGCCATGTTGGCGTCGGCGCCGCAATCCTTGCCGGCGTCGAACAGGGCCGCGGCGCGGCGGCAGATCATGTCGGCCGCCTCGAGCTCGGCATAGGCGCGCGCCAGCGGGAACTGCACGCCCTGGTTCTGGCCGATCGGCCGATCGAAGACGACGCGCTCCTTGGCATACTCGACGCCCTTGTTGAGCAACCAGCGGCCGTCGCCGATGCATTCCTGGGCGACGAGGATGTGCTCGGCATTCATGCCGTCGAGGATGTAGCGGAACCCCTTCCCTTCCTCGCCGATCAGGCTGTCGGCGGGGATTTTCATGTTGTCGAAGAACACCTCGGTGGTGTTGTGGTTGATCATCGCGTCGATCGGGCGGATTTCGCAGCCCTGCCCGACCGCCTCGCGCAGATCGACGAGGAACACCGAGAGCCCGTCGGTGCGGCGCTTCACCTCCTCGACCGGGGTGGTGCGGGCGAGCAGCAGCATCAGGTCGGAGTGCCGGGCGCGCGAGGTCCACACCTTCTGGCCGTTGACGATGTAATGCGAATTACCCTCGCGCACCGCGCGGGTCTTGAGCTTGGTGGTGTCGGAGCCGGTGGTCGGCTCGGTGACGCCGAAGGCCTGCAGGCGCAGTTCGCCGGTGGCGATCTTGGGCAGGTATTTCTGCTTCTGCTCGGCGCTGCCGTGCCGCAGCAGCGTACCCATGATGTACATCTGCGCATGGCCCTGGCTGGCGGTGCAACCCGAGGCGTTGATCTCTTCGAGGATCACCGCGGCGGCGCGCAGCGGCAAGCCCGAGCCGCCGTACTCCTCGGGGATCAGCGACGCGAGAAAGCCGCTCTGCGTCAGCTCGGCGATGAATTCGGTCGGATAGGCCTGTTCGTCTTCGAGCTTGCGCCAATAGGCGCCGGGATAGCCCTCGCAAATCTTGCGGATCGACTCCCTGAGCTCGGGATAGTCCTCGCCGAGCGCGAGCGTCACGCTGTCGCCGGAATGGTCGCCATAGGGCATCGTGCCCTCTCCTTGCCGTTGCGCCGGCAGGATAGCGCGCGGCGCGACAGGTTTCACCGTTGCCAGTTCGGGCGCAAAGACATCAGGGACAAGTCTCTGGAATCCTTCGATTAGCCATCGCCAGAACAGGAGGATAACAGGGAGCGGGAACAGGCGGGTGGCGGGAAGACTCATGGCGGCAGGCGATAGCGAGGGTTGCCTTCGTCCATATGTTCATGTTTTGTACGGATTCAAGCGGCGCCTTCGACGGCGACGATTTTTTGCTCGGAGCCGTCGGCAGTGCGCGGCCTGCCTTACGCCTCGCCGTCGCCGGTGGTTTTGCCCTCGACTTCGTCGGCCATGCTTTCCAGCCGGTCGGCGAGGCGGCGCAGTGCCTCCGCTATTTGCGGCGAGCGCTGAGCCAGGTCGCGCAGCGCCGCCGCTTGTCGCCGCAAGAACGCGGCATGGGCGTTGGGGTACATGATAACCGTAAAACGGCAATGCCGAGATTTAGTTTCGCCTATATTATTCTAGACAAAATAGCGGGCTATTTTTTACTTACTGTTACTTGAGGTTTATCGACCTGACATCTTTGCCATGATGCGCTAGCCGGTCGCGTCGCGCGACGCGCGAATTGTGCGCGTGCCGGGAACCAAGCCCTATCGCGGCTGTTTCGCATTGCGTGGGGTGGAGTACGCGTAGCCCGAGGATGACCGCCGCTCCGGCCTGCCCGCTACCCCGGGCGGGTCCGGGATGAGCGACCCGCGCCCCAGCGCCGAATATTACCGCTCCGTCGCCGCCGAAATCGACGCGCTCGCCGAGCAGAGCCGCGTGCCCGAGGTGCAGCGCGAGCTGCGTGTGCTCGCCGAGCGCTTCCGCCGCATGGCCGAACGCCGCGAGCGCGGTGCCGGGGGATAGGATTTAGGGCTGAGAGTCAGGGATTAGGCGTGCGCCGGGTGGCTCCCCGCACGCTGCGGCAGGAGGAGGATCGCCGCGACGATGAACACCGCGATCACCGCCGAGGCAAGCGGGCGGCTCAGCGCCAGCCCGCCGTCATGCATCGGCTTGTCGAGGAAATCGCCGACCGTCGCGCCGAGCGGCCGGGTCAGAACGAACGCCGCCCAGAACAGCAGGACCCGCGAGGCGCCGGTCCAGAAATAGAGCGCGGCGACCACTGCCAGCGCGGCGGCGAAGACCACCGCGCCGCCGGCATAGCCGAGCGCGGTCGTGTCGGCCATCCAGTCGCCGAGCGCGGTGCCGAGCGTCTGCGAAAAGGTGATCGCCAGCCAGTAGAACGCCTCGACGCGCGGGGTGTTGACGGTCTCGACCGCGATCGTCCCTTCCGCCCGGTACCACAGGCACAACACCGCGACGACGCAGGCGAGCAGCAGCGCCGATCCGCCGCTATAGCCGATGCCGAGCGAGCGGTCGGCGAAATCAGCCATCGTCGTGCCGGCAGTGGTCGAGGCGACGATCGTCGCCCAATAGAGGAACGGGCGGAACCGCGTCGCGGCGATCTGCAGGATCACCAGAAGGACGAGCAGCGAGAGGAAGATCGCCGACCCGACGAGATAGCCCCAGTTCAACGTCATCGTCACCGAGTCGCCGCCGGTCTCGCCGAGCGTGGTGGCGGCGATCTTGATGATCCAGAAGGTCAGCGTGACCTCGGGAACCTTGCTCAAGACGCGGGTGCGGTCGACATCCATCGGGGCGCTTGTCGCCCCCGAAGATGGCAAGACCAAGACGGAAGCTTAAATGGCCGGACGCATCAGGTTATTTGTCGGGCCGGACCGTGAAATTGCGCACCGGTCTTCCCCGCTCGCGCAACGAGATGGCGGCCTCGCGCTCGCCGATGCGTTGCAGCAAAGCGTCGCCGCCAACCCACCAGAAAACCACCATGCTCGCGTCCGGAGACATGTCGGAACTCAGGATTTCCGGGTAGTCGCCATCGCGATAGACGCCGATCACCTTGTCGCCGGCGATGACGATCTGGATGCCGTCGCCTTTCTCCCAGCCGCCGGCCCAGGTGCCGTCCCAGGAGGGCGCGGCGACGGCACGAATCGCAATTAACAGACTGAACAAAAGCAGGAACGGGCGGCGTCGCAACGCTTGCAGCGCCGCCCTCACCTGGCGCGCGCGGCGCGGTATTCGCGGCGGACGATCTCCAGCAGCTCCTCGGCCGAAGTCTCGCCGGTGGCGCTTTCGAACGTCACCTGGCCGTGCTGGAACAGCATCACCCGGTCGCAGATTTCGAGCGTCTGCGCGTAGTTATGCGCGATCATCACGATGGCGATGTCGCCGCGCGCCCTGAGCCGGTCGATGAGGTCGATGATGAGCCGCGCCTCGCGCGCGCCCATTGCCGCCAGCGGCTCGTCAAGCAGGAGGATGCGCGCGTTGGAATAGACCGCGCGCGCCACCGCGATCGCCTGGCGCTGGCCGCCCGAAAGCTGGCCGACCTCGACATCGACCGAGGGGATCGAAACGCCGATCTCGGCGAGCGCGTCGGCGGCGCGGCGGCGCATCGCCTTGTGATCGAGCAGCTTCAAGGGTCCGGCCCAGAACAGCTCCCGATTGAGGAACATGTTGTGGTAGATGCTGAGCCCGTTCACCAGCGCGAGGTCCTGATAGACGCACTCGATGCCGAGCGCGCGCGCCTCGTCGACCGAGCCGAGCCGTACGGCTGCGCCGTCGACATAGACCTGGCCGCCATCGGGCTGGTGGTAGCCGGTGAGGATCTTGATCAGCGTCGACTTGCCGGCGCCGTTATCGCCGAGAATGCCGAGCGTCTCGCCGCGCGCGACATGCATCGACACGCCGTCGAGCGCCTGCACGGTGCCGAAGGTCTTGACGATGTTCTCGGCGCGGATCGCTTCCGCCTTTGCCTCGCTCATCGCGGGCCGCCCCAGACGCCGTGCGCGCGCAACCGCGCGAGGTGGATATTGGCGATCATCGCGATGAGGATCGCCCCGCCGATCACGATGTCGAAGGTGAAGGCGTTGATGCCCAAGAGCGTGAACCCGTCCTGCAGCACGCCGAGCATGATGCCGCCGACGAGACCGCCGACGATCGTCCCGGCCCCGCCCGCGATGGCGGTGCCGCCGATGACCCCCGAGGCGACGCCCAAGAACATGATGTTGCTGCCGCCGGCGAGCGGGTCGATCGAGCCGACGCGAAACGCTTCGAGGAGGCCGGTGAAGCCGCCCAGCGTGCTGGTCAGCACGAAATTGGCGATCTTGATCCGGTTGATCGCGATCCCCGCCTCGGCGGCGGCGACGATGTTGCCGCCGACCGCGGTGGTGTGCAGCCCCCAGCGCGTGTGGCGCAGCACGACATGCATCACCGCGACGATCACCAGCGCCCAAACGATCTCGGAATAGCCCCAGGCACCCATGAAGCCGGTGAGGAACGGCCCGCCCGGCGCATTCGCCGGATAGCCGCGCGAGATCGTCAGGGTGAGCCCGGTGATGAGAAACAGCATTCCCAGCGTGGTGATGAAGCTGGGGATGCCGAGCTTGATGGTGATGAGCCCGATCGTCAGCCCGATCAGTGCGCAGACCGCCAGCGAGGCGACGATCGCCAGCGGCACCGGCAGGCCGAAATCGTTGAAATTCTCCATCAGGAAGGGCGCCAGCGCGAAGACCTGGCCGACCGACAGGTCGATTTCGCGGCAGATCAGCAGCATGATCTCGCCGCAGGCGATGATCACCGGCGCGGCGACGAATTGCGACACTGTCTGGACGTTGGCGTTGCTGAGGAAATTGGCGTTGGAGATCTCGAAATAGGCGATGAGCGCCACCGAGACGACGATGACGCTCGCCTCCGGCCGCAAGAGGAACGCATAGGCCCGGCGGATGAGCCCGTTTCCGGCGGCGTTCTCCGCCGTCATGCGATGCCCCGCGGCGAGATAGCGAGACAAGGCGCCACAAAACCCGCCTCCCCCGGACTTGACCCGGGGGTCCACGCCTTCTCGCTCAGGCGGCGGGGCATGAAGACGTGGATGGCCGGGTCAGGCCCGGCCACGGCGACGAAAATAATCGGGGTACTCGCGGACACGCGACGGTCAGCCTTACCCGCCGATCGCGCCGCTACGCGGGATGATCGCCGCTTCCTTGGCGCTGCCTTCGTAGCGCGACTTGGTGTTCATGTACTGGCCGACCGCATCCTTGGTGACGAATTTGAGCCCGGTGTTGATGTCGGCCGGGCCGCTGAGGCCGCCCGACACCTTGAATGCAAACATCTCCATCACGGTGTAGAAGCCCTGCAGGTAGGGCTGCTGGTCGATGACGAATTCGAGGAAGCCGTCGCGCACCGCCTCGAGCGATCTGGGCAGCATGTCGTAGCCGCCGGCCTTGACGCCCTTCGCCGCGAGGTCGTGCTGCCGGCTCAACAGCCCGCAATTCATCGTGTCGCCGCCGGAGACCCCGAAGAGGCCCTTCACGTCCTGGTTGCCGAGGTAATAGGCCTGGATTTTCGACAGGCCGGCATTGGCGGTCGGATCGGTGGCGATCATCGTCGCGTCGATCTTGGCGCCCGATTTCTTGATCGAGTCCATCGCGCCGTCGACGCGCGGCTGAAGGTTGAGCTGGCCGGGGGTGGCGATAAAGATCGCCACCTTGCCCTCGCCGACCAGCCTGACGATGCGCTCGCCCATCATCTGGCCGGAGAGGAAGAGGTCCTGGCCGATATAGGCGAGACGCTTGTTGCTGTGGGAATCGGCGTTGTAGCTGAACACCGGGATGCCGGCCGCGAGCGCGTTGTCGACCGGCCGGTCGAAACCCTTGGGATCGACGAGGCAGACCGCGATGGCGTCGGCCTTGCCGGCGACCGCGGTATTGAAGGTGTTGACCATCTGCGCGACGTCGGAGGTCTCCGACCCGGTCCACTGATAATCGACGCCCAACAGCGCACAGGCATCCTGGATGCCGTATTGCGTCGGCACGAAGAACGGATTGTTGGTGACGTGATTGATGAACACGAAGCGCCATTTCGGATGATCGGGAAACGGCCCGGCATCGGCGGCGCGCGCCCTTTCCCCCGCGCCGGCGAGCAATGCCGCGGCGCCGCCGATCGTCACGCCGCGCATCAGCGCGCGCCGCGGCAAACGTTCGCCCACGCGCTCCTCGATCTCCCGTCGATCCCGCGTCATCTCCACCCCTCCCCGCCGCTATGTTATTCGCGGCGCAGCTTAGACGAGGCGAGCGATAAATTCATCACGCAGACATGGAGGCCGTGGAGGAACTATAAACATCCCAGCGTCCTCCGTGCCGTTGTGGTGCCGTCCATGTCGTCTCCCCGCCCGTTGTCCGGTCTCGTCGTCGTCGAGATCGGCCACAGCATCGCCGCCCCTTACGCCGGGATGATCCTCGGCGAGTTGGGCGCGGAGGTCATCAAGGTCGAGAACCCGAAGGGCGGCGACGCCTGCCGCGGCTGGGGTCCGCCGTTCGCCGAGGGCGCGGCGACCTGCTTTCATGCGGTCAACCGCGCCAAGCAGGGCATCACCTGCGACCTCGCCGACCCGGCCGACGCGGCGCGGCTGAAAACGCTGATCCTCGACCGCGCCGACGTGGTGATCCACAACCTCAAATTCGGCGCGCTCGACAAATATGGCCTCGCGCCGGCGGCGCTGGTCGCCGCGAAGCCCAGCCTCGTATGCTGCAACCTCAACGCTTTCGGCGCGGTCGGGCCGCTGCGTGAGCGGCCGGGTTACGACCCCATGATGCAGGCCTATTCGGGGCTGATGAGCCTCCTCGGCGAGGACGGCCGCCCGCCGGTGCGGGTCAGCGCCTCGATCATCGACATGGGGACGGCGAACTGGGCGGTGGTCGGCATCCTCGCGGCGCTGCGCGAGCGCGACCGCACCGGCATTGGCGGCATCGTCGACACTTCGCTCTACGAGACCTCGCTGGCGCTGATGAGCATCCTCCTCGCCGACCACCTGCAGACCGGCGAGGTGCCGGCGCGGCACGGGTCGGGCGTGCCGATGATCGTGCCCTACCAGGCGTTCGAGGCGGCGGACGGCTACATGATGGTCGCCGCCGGCAACGACAATCTGTTCCGCCGCCTCGCCATTGCGCTTGGCCGGCCGAGCCTTGCCGAGGACCCGCGCTTTGCCACCAATGGCGACCGCGTCGTCAACCGCCAGGCGCTGGTGACGATCCTCGCCGACATCCTCAAGACCGAGACGCGCGGCCATTGGGCGAGATTGTTCGAGGCGCAGGGCATCCCCAACGGGCCGATCAACGCGATGGACCAGGTCGTCGCCGACGAGCAGACCCGGGCGCTCGGGCAGATCCAGAGGCAGGGCGCACTGTCGCTCGTCGGCCTGCCGCTGTCGTTTGACGGCGCACGGCCGGAATTTTCCAAACGCGCGCCGGCGCTCGGCGAGGACAACGCGGCAATCCTGGGCGGGTGAGATGAACACGAACCTTGCAGCGGCCGCCGTCGCGGCGCTGACGCTCGGCGGCTGCGCCATAGTGCATCCGGAAGAGAAGCTCCCCCCTCAGCCGCAGGCGCCGGGGATCGAACTGACGAAACAACAGGGCGGCCGGTTCATCGCGCTGACCGGGCCGCGGCGGCAGCACACCGAGCCGTTTCTCGGCGTCTCCGACACCAATTATTCCGTGCTGCGCAGCTGGCTCGACAACAAGACCGGCGAGGTCGCCCACCAGCTCTATGTCGAGGACAGCTATTACGGCGGGCCGTACCACTGGAACGGCGTCTACGACACCGCCAACACCCAGCTCAAATTCATCCCGATCAGCCGCAATCAGATCACCTGCGACCTCGGGTGCGCCTATGCCGACGAGTTCGCCGCCGAGCTGCCCGACACCTATCTGCGCGCGCACAAGGATAGCGGCATCGCGGTAACTTTCACCTCGGCCAACGGCAAGACGCTCGCCGCCGTCGCGCCGCCCGAGGCGGTGAACGCCGAGCTCAACGCGCTCGACGCGGTGCGCGAGGTCGCGAAGAACGCGGCCGCCAGCCCGACCGTGCCGCCGCCGGCCGCACCGCCGGGTTCGCCCGCGTCCGCTCCGAAATCCTGAAGCGGCGGGATCAGCCGGCCGCCGGCAGGGTCTTGCCGCCGGCGACGGCGGAATGCGCGGCGACCAGCACAAAGGCGATGACGCACGGCTCGCGGCCGCGATTGATCCAGTTGTGGATCGTGCCGCGCTGGACGATCACGTCGCCGGCCTTCAGATGCACCTCGGCGCCGTCGATATCCATGTCGATCTCGCCCGACAGGATGCAGGCATAGTCGATCGAGTCGGTGCGGTGGTTGCGCGGGCCGTTGCCGGGCGCGAACTCGATGATGCGAAAGACCGTGCCGTTGTCATGTGTGGTGCCGGTCTTGCGCTTGCCCTCATCGGCATCGCCATTGTTGTCGACCGGAAAGCCCTCACTGGTCCAGGCGACGCATGTGGTGACGCCGGGTCGCGCCGAAGCGCCTTGAATGTGGTCGTCGATGGTGACGATCGCCTTGCCACTCGAATCGTGCCCGGTGACGACGCGCCGAAGCTGGAAAGCCATGGCCCTGTGATCCTCCCTGCGTGAAAGGGAGGCATTCTAGGGCCGATCGGCTCGTCATGCGACGGCTACTGCGTCGCCGCGGCGTCGAGGGTCGGGCGTTTGCCGATCCATAGCATCGCGTCGTCCGGGGCGATGTCGGGCCGCGCGATGACCGGCACGAAAACCTTCGCCGCGGCGAGCGCCTTTTTGAGCTGCTGCGCCTTCTCGGGCGGCTTCTTGTCGTCCTTGACGACGAGCACGACACCGTGGATGTCCTCGAGCCCCGGCGGCACGGTGCGCGGGATCTGGCTGCCCTCGATCCCCCAGCCGGCCATGCCGAGCCGCGTCGCGATGGCGAGCGCATAGTCGCCGGCTTCCGACCCGTCCGGGTCGGCGACGATCTTGATCGCGGCCGGTTTGCCGGCGACGAGCGCCTGTACCAGGGCCTGGCCCTGATCGGCGCTGAGGTTGCGCGGTTCGTTGCCGGGCGGCACGCCCTGCACCTCGTCGAGCTTGGCGATGACGATCTCGGGGTCGAGCCGGCGCTGCAGCACATAGGTGAGGATGCCGGCGAGCTGCGTGCCGTAGGCCTCGCTGACGCCGACGCAATCGATCGTCACCTGGCCTTGGCCCTGCGCCACCAGCGCGCTCGAAGAGAGGCCGCAACCCTGCTGTACGCCGGGCGCCGCGGCAGCCGCGTCGGGTTTTGCCGCATCATCGGCGAGCGCCGCTCCCGGCAGGATCAACAACGCGCCGCACAAGGCCGGGAGGAGTGATTTCATCGGGGCATTCCGCGTGACGAAGACAACAGAGAACCGTATCCCGCACTTGCTTAAGGAATTGCTACGGACGCGCCGCGGCTGATGGGTTTCCTGCGTTCAACCCATCCTACAATCGCCGCGGCGGCGTAGGATGGGTTGAGCCATGCGAAACCCATCACATCGAGAGGACAGCGCCATGACCCCACGCCAAAAACTGCGCCGGCTGATCGCCAGATCGGGCTACACGATGGTGCCGGGCGCCTACGATACGTTGACCGCGCGGCTGGTCGAGGCGGCCGGGTTCGAGGCGGTCTACCTGACGGGCGGCGGCTATTCGCGGGCGAGCGGCTATCCCGATCTCGGCCTCCTCACCGTGGTCGAGAACGTGCGGTTTATCGGCCTCACGGTCGAGGCGGTGTCGATCCCGGTGATCGCCGACGCCGATACCGGCTACGGCAACGCGATCAACGTCATCCGCACGGTGCGCGAATACGAGAAATCGGGGGTCGCCGGCTTCCACATCGAGGACCAGGTCGCGCCCAAGAAATGCGGCCATTACGAGGGGAAGGAAGTCATCCCCGCGGCCGAGATGGTGGGCAAGATCAAGGCCGCGGTCGATACCCGGCGCGACGAAGAGATGGTCATCATCGCCCGCTCCGACGCACGCGCGGTCGAGGGGCTGCAGGCGGCGATCGACCGGGTCAACGCCTATCTCGAAGCCGGCGCCGATGTCGGCTTTGTCGAGGCGCCGCAATCGGTCGAGGAGCTGCGCATCGTCGGGCGGAGCGTCAACGGGCCGAACCTCGTCAATGTCTTCGAGGGCGGCAAGACGCCGATGCTGGCCGCGAGCGAACTCGATGAAATGGGGTTCCGGCTCGGCATCTACCCGTCGCAGACCCATCGCGCGGCGATCCGCGCCGCGCAGAAAGTGCTTGCCGTGCTCAAGGAAGACGGCCACGCGCGGCGCGTCGAGCACGAGCTCTGCACCTTCCAGGAGCGCGAGGACGCCATCGGCACCGCGGCGTGGCGGGCGTTGGAGGAGAAATACCTACGGGAGGTTTAGCCCGGGAGTTTCATCGAAATGAACCATGCGCATTTCAGGATCGGCGCCACGTTCCAATGTGGCGATCGAGAGTGGCTATGCACTGACAAGGGGACGCGCGTCGTTGTCGCGATCTGCACTAGTCGCGTCGAGGTCGAAAACTGCAACCCACGATCGCGGCGGACCCTCAACCGAGTCGAAGCCGAGGCGGAAGGATGGTTCAATGGCCCCCCATACGCGGTTTGCGAATACGTGTTCGATGAGGACGCCCAGGAAGACTGCACGCCCGTTTGACCTTCGGCGCCGACCGGAACCTGCGGGCTGCCCTTCACCCCGACCCTCTCCCCGTCGCATGCGGGGAGAGGGAGTTCGGCATGAGGAATAGGGGTAGACCTACACCACCGGCGAGCGGCCGCCGTCGACGTTGATCGCGCAGCCGGTGACGTAGCCCGCCGCATCGGAGGCGAGGAAGGTCGCGACGTTGGCGAACTCCTCGGCCTTGCCCATGCGGCCCATCGGCACGCCCTTGCCGGCCTCG